>JASHOX010000296.1 GCA_030038415.1 Xanthobacteraceae bacterium | reverse complement strand
TTTTGCGCCGCGCGGCCTTGCCGTGCCGGAGGCGCGCGCGCAATTCGTCACCGCGCTCAAACGCGTCGTTCAATAGAGGCCGGGATAGAGCCCGAAATCGGGGCGGCAGCCGCAACCCGGCCTGCCATAGGGGTCGAGCCAGCATTCCCAATGATAGCGGTAGGGGCACGCCGGCGGCCGGTAGCCGTCGTAATAGGGCCAGTAGTAGTAACCACCGTAATAGGAGGACACCGGCACAAACTCCGTGGCCCGGGTTGCCGACGCCGAAAATACGCACGGGACCGTCATGGCGATTGCAAGGATGAGCTTACGCATAGATATCCCTCACTCCTTCACCTTAGGCTTCAGACGATGCAAGCCGGTCAGGCTTGGCAAGCGTCTGCGAAGGACCTCATTTTACCGCAATAGTTATGATGAATTGACCGCCTTGGTTCCCCGGTCACGGCCGGGAGCGCGGCGTCGGGCGACGTCTTTCCTCCCTTGTTCGGACGCCGCAACAGCGATAGCGGTCGAGTGCGGCGGATTGAAGTTCCTCCCAATCGGGCCGCCAACTCGTCGAGGAACTTCAATCCAAAAACCGCACTCGAATCGTAAAGTTTGCTAGTGTCCCTTTGATTCCGAAGTTCGCACCAACGGGACCGCCAACACAGGCGAACTTCGGAATCGGGACACTAGATCCATGAATAAGAAAGTGATTCCCCCCGAATCCAGCGGCATCCAGGAAATTCCGCTGCGCGAGGCGCTGGAAGAGCGCTACCTCGCTTATGCGCTGTCCACCATCATGCACCGCGCGCTGCCGGACGCCCGCGACGGGCTCAAACCGGTGCACCGGCGCATCCTTTACGGTATGCGGCTTCTGCGTCTGGATCCCGGCGCGGCGTTCAAGAAGTCGGCAAAGATCGTCGGCGACGTGATGGGTAATTTCCATCCGCATGGTGACCAGGCGATTTACGATGCCCTGGTGCGACTGGCGCAGGACTTTGCCTCGCGCTATCCGCTGGTCGACGGCCAAGGCAATTTCGGCAATATCGACGGCGATAATCCGGCTGCCTACCGCTATACCGAAGCCCGCCTGACCGAAGTGGCGCGGCTTCTGCTCGACGGCATCGATGAAGACGCCGTCGATTTTCGGCCGAGCTACGACGGCGTGATGCTGGAGCCGGTGGTGCTGCCGGCGGCATTCCCGAATCTGTTGGCCAATGGCGCGCAGGGCATCGCCGTTGGCATGGCGACGTCCATTCCGCCGCACAACGTCGCCGAATTGTGCGACGCCGCGCTTTATCTCATCGAACAGCCGAATGCGCGAAGCAAGACCTTGCTCAAATACGTGCCGGGTCCGGATTTCCCGACCGGCGGCCTCATCGTCGATCCGCCGGCGGCCATTGCCGAAGCTTACGCGACCGGCCGCGGCTCGTTTCGACTGCGCGCGCGCTGGAAGACGGAAGACACCGGGCGCGGCACCTATCAGATCGTCGTCACGGAGATTCCCTGGCAAGTGCAGAAGATGCGGCTCGTCGAACGCATCGCCGAATTGATCAACGAGAAGAAGCTGCCGCTCCTTGCCGACATGCGCGACGAATCGGCCGAAGACGTGCGCCTCGTGTTCGAGCCGCGCTCGCGATCGGTCGACCCGGCGCTGTTGATGGAAAGCCTGTTCAAGCTCACCGAGCTCGAAAGCCGCGTGCCGCTCAATATGAACGTGCTCATCCGCGGCCGCATCCCGAAAGTGGTCGGGCTTGCCGAGGCGCTGTCGGAATGGCTCGCTCACCGGCGCGACGTGCTGTTGCGCCGCTCGCGCTATCGGCTGTCCCAGATCGAGCACCGGCTCGAAGTGTTGGGCGGCTATCTCATCGCCTATCTTAATCTCGACAAGGTCATCAAAATCATCCGCAACGAGGATGAGCCGAAGCCCGTCCTGATGAAGACGTTCAAGCTGTCCGACGTGCAGGCTGAAGCCATCCTCAATATGCGGCTGCGCAACCTGCGCCGCCTCGAGGAGATGGAAATCCGCCGCGAGGACAAGGATTTGCGCGCGGAGAAAAAAATGATCGAGGAATTGATCCGCTCTGAGAAGCAGCAATGGAAGAGGATCGCCGACGAGATCAAGGCGCTGCGCGAAAAATTCGGGGCCAAAACTCCGCTCGGCAAGCGCCGCACCGGCTTTGCCGAGGCGCCCGCGCACGATGAAGCGGCCATCGAGGAGGCCTTGGTCGAGCGCGAGCCGATCACCGTGGTGGTTTCCGAGAAGGGCTGGATCCGCGCGCTGCGCGGCCAAGTCGCCGACCTGTCAGGTCTCGCGTTCAAGGCCGACGACGCGCTCAAGCTCGCCTTTTTTGCCGAGACCACGTCGAAGCTTTTGGTCTTCGCCACCAATGGCCGCTTCTACACCATCGATGCGGCGAAATTGCCGGGTGGGCGCGGCCATGGCGAACCGGTCCGGCTGTTCATCGATCTGGAACAGGAGACGGACGTCGTTTCCGTGTTCCGCTATCAGGGCGGCCGCAAGCTTCTCGTCGCCGGCCGCCAGGGCAGGGGCTTTATCGTCGCCGAGGATGAGTGCCTCGCGAATACCCGCAAGGGTAAACAAGTGCTCAATGTCAAATCGCCCGATGCCGCCTGCGCGGTGACGCCGGCCGAGGGCGAACTGGTTGCCGCGATCGGCGAGAACCGCAAAATGCTGATCTTCCCGATCGATCAGGTGCCGGAGATGGCGCGCGGCCGCGGCGTGCGGCTGCAGCGCCACAAGGACGGCGGGCTCTCCGACATCAAAACCTTCGAGGTGGAAAAAGGCCTGACCTGGACCGACTCGGCCGGCCGCGTTTTCAATCTGACGCTGAAGGAACTCGCCGACTGGCGCGGCAACCGCGCCGACGCCGGCCGTTTGGCGCCGAAAGGGTTTCCAAAGACCAATAAATTCGACGATAGCGGCGGTGCGCCGACGAATGGAACCGGCGCAGACGGCGCCTGATCCGAGCAATTCGCCGCTAATTGTTAGCTATCCGTCAATCGTGTCGTCGGAATCGCGCGCGGCTGCGCACAATTGCGTATTGCATTACCAAAATTTTCAAGCGTTCCGCGTTAACTGGTTATCACGAGCGATCAATCGGTGCTCCAGAAACGGAGCGGTAGCGGTCGAATGCGCGTTCAACAAATCATTTGGACCAAACGGTTGGGTTGGACGCCCGGCGGCGGTGCTTTGAGCGCGGAGTCCCTGGTCCTCTATTTCGGCAGCCGCGACGCGCTGGCCTGTGGCGCCCGCTATGAAGAGTTGCGCCGCATGTTTCCGACGGCTCATATTTTAGGCTGCAGCACCGGCGGCCAAATCAACAATGACGACGTCGGCGATGACGAAGTGGTTGCCGCGGCGGTCGGTTTCGACGCCACCCGGCTGCGACTGAGCCGGCAGGAGATCGCCGATCCGCAACGTTCGCGCGATTGCGGCGCGGCGCTCGGGCGCGCTCTTCTTGCCGACGACCTCGCCGGCGTGTTCGTGCTGTCCGACGGCTTGAACGTCAACGGCAGCGAGCTGGTCGCTGGCGTTAGCGAGGCCATCGGCCCCGGCATTCCGTTGACCGGTGGACTGGCCGGCGACGGTGCCAATTTCAAGGAAACGCTGGTCGGCGCTGATTGCGCGCCGCGTGCGCGCATCGTCGCGGCAATAGGCTTCTACGGCCCGGCCATACGGGTCGGCCATGGCAGCGCCGGCGGTTGGGATTTGTTCGGCCCACGCCGCTCCGTGACCAAAGCGCGCGGCAATGTACTGTTCGAGCTCGACGGCGAGCCGGCGCTCGATCTCTATGAGCGTTATCTCGGACCTGATGAGTCCAAGGACTTGCCCGGTTCCGCCTTGCTGTTCCCAATCCAGGTTTACGACTTGGAAAAACCCGACACCGCGGTCGTGCGCACGGTGCTCGCGGTCGACCGCGAGGCGCGCTCGATGACCTTTGCCGGCGACATTCCCCAAGGCTGGACCGCGCAGCTCATGCGCGGCAATTTGGATCGCCTGGCGGCCGGCGCGGCGGATGCGGCGCGACAGGCCCGCGACACGCTCGGTGCCCACAACGGCGATCCGCGAATCTCGATTCTGGTTAGTTGCATCGGCCGCCGTTTGCTGATGGGCCAGCGCGCGCTCGATGAGGTCGAGGCGGCGGGCGCCGAACTCGGCCCCGAGACTTTGCGGCTCGGCTTTTACTCATACGGCGAGATTTCACCGCATGCAACGTCGGGTCTGTGCGAGCTACACAATCAGACCATGACGGTCACCACCCTGGCCGAGGTTGCCTGAAATCGGTTCATCCCAAGGGGCAACGCTCGTGCATAGGCTGTTCGCGCAACAGATCGCCAAGGCGACCGACGAAGGCGGATCGGTCGATCTGCAGAAGCTCTCCTCGCTGATCGTCTCGGCGTACGAGGAATTCGATCGCGACCGGCGGCGGACCGACCGCTCGATGTCGCTGATGATCGAGGAGCTCGACGCCGTTCAACGCAATCTCGAGCAGACCGTGATCGAGCGCACCAAGGCGCTCGCGGCGCGAGAGGCCGAGCTGCAGGCGCAAAACTTGCGCATCGATGCGGCGCTGTCGAACATGTCCCAGGGCCTGGCGATGTACGACGGCGACGCGCGCCTCGTCATCTGCAATCAACGCTTCATCGCGATGTATCGCTATATCCCGACCGACATCCACCCCGGGCTGCCGCTGCGCGATCTGATCCGGCTGCGGGCGGAAAACGGAACCTTTTCCGGAAATCCGGATCAGTATGCCGAGAATCTGCGCGCCAAAATCCAGATCGGACAGGCCACCAGCCAGTTCGTTGAACTGCCCGACGGCCGTACCGTCGCGATTGCGCGCCAGCCCTTGCCCGACGGCGGCTGGGTGGCGACGCATGAAGACGTCACCGAGCGGCGGCAGGCGGAAATGAAAATCGCTCATATGGCGCGCCACGACGCGCTGACCGACCTGCCGAACCGTGTCTTGTTGCGGGAGCGGCTGAGCGAGGCGCTCGTCCAGGTCGAGCGTGGCAACCAGCTCGCCGTGCTGTATCTCGACCTCGACCTGTTCAAGAACGTCAACGATTCGCTAGGCCACCCGACCGGCGACGAGCTGTTGCGCCTCGTGGCGCATCGGCTGCGCGGTTGCGTTAAGGAAACCGACACTATCTCACGGGTCGGCGGCGACGAATTTTTCATCATCCAGACCGGTGTCGGTAACGCCTCCGATGCGGAACGGCTGGCGCGCCGCATCGCCGAAGCGATCCGCGCGCCTTATGATCTGCACGGCCACCACGTCGTGATCGAGGCCAGCATCGGCATTGCGCTGGCCCCTGCCGACGGCAACGACGCCAATGAGCTTCTCAAGAATGCCGACATGGCCTTGTACGGCGCCAAGGCGGACGGTCGCGGGGCTTACCGGTTCTTCGAAGCCGACATGGACGCGCGCATGAAGGAACGGCGCGCGCTCGAAGTGGCGTTGCGCAAGGCATTCGAGAACGGCGAATTCGAGCTGTATTATCAGCCGGTGCTGAACCTGGACCGTGATGAGGTGCGCGGCTGTGAGGCGCTGCTGCGCTGGCATCACCCCGAACGCGGCATGGTGTCGCCGGTCGAGTTCATCCCCGTCGCCGAAGAGATCGGATTGATCGTGGCGTTGGGCGAATGGGTCATCAGAAAGGCCTGCCAGGACGCGGCGCAATGGCCGAACGACATCTGTGTCGCCGTCAATCTCTCGCCGACGCAACTGGCCAGCAAGGGCCTGTTGCCGGCGGTGCTCCACGCGCTCGCTTCGTCGCGGCTGCCGCCACATCGCCTTGAACTGGAAATTACCGAGGCGGTGCTGATGCAGAACAGCGAGGCCACTTTGCACACGCTGCATCAGCTTCGCGCGCTTGGCATCCGCATCTCGATGGACGATTTCGGCACCGGCTATTCGTCGCTCAGCTATCTGCGCAGCTTTCCGTTCGACAAGATCAAGATCGACCGTTGCTTCATCAAGGGCCTCGGCGACGGCTCCGAATCCGACGCCATCGTCCATGCGGTCGCCGGGCTTGCCGAGCGGCTCGGCATGACGACGACCGCCGAGGGTGTCGAAACCAAGGCGCAGCTCGATGTCGTGCGCAATCTCGGCTGCACTGATGTGCAGGGCTTCTACTACAGCCCCCCGGTCCCGGCCGGCGAGCTGGCCGAGATTTTGGCTGACAAAACGGGCCGCAAAACCGCGGCGGCGTAACGGCGCGATCTCGACGGCCGGCTGTTTTGCGGAACTCGGCTGCGCTCGCCTGGCGCGACGCGGAACGGGATAATTTTCTTAATCCAGGTTAGTGCGCACCGCCGACAGCCTCCGCCGGATGGCCGATTTTAACTCATTTGCGTTCATAGGGTTCGGGCTCGGCGAAGCATCCTGCACCGACGTTTTGCTTCGTTGTTGTGAGGCCGAAGATTATGACTTTTGGAATCCGCGCCCGCCTTTACGGCATTGTCTGCATTTTCACCGCAGCGCTGCTGGCTCTCGCCTGGCTTCTGCTGTCGCTCGAATTCGATGCGCTGAAGACGCGCCGGCAGCAGGAGTTGAAGGGGTTGATCGAGACCGCCGTCAGCCTGATCAACGACCAATATGGCCAGGCCAAGAGCGGCGTCATCAGCGAAGCAGAAGCAAAGTCGCGTGCGGCAACGGCGATCGGCAAGCTGCGCTATCAAAACGACAATTATTTCTGGATCAACGATCTGCATCCCACCATGGTGATGCATCCGACCCGGCCCGATCTGAACGGCAAGGATTTGAGCGGGATCAAAGACCCGAATGGTTTAGCGCTGTTCGTCGAATTCGCAAAAGTCGCAAAGGCGCAGGGCGGCGGCTTCGTCGACTATATGTGGCCGAAGCCCGGCTTCGACCAGCCGGTGCAGAAGACCTCGTATGTCACGCTGTTTCAACCTTGGGGCTGGGTTATCGGTACCGGCGTCTATAATGACGACATTGTCGCCGAGCGCGATCATGCCCTGCGCGCCGCGGCGAGCGCCGGCATTCCGATCGTTCTTCTGGTCCTTGGCGTGGCGTTTCTGTCCGCGGAAACCCTCAGCCGCCGTATGCGCAAGCTCCGCGCCGGGATGGCGGCCGTGGCGGCCGGCAAGCTCGACATCGAAATCGCCGATCGCCGCCGCAAGGACGAGATCGGTGTCATGGCCCAGGCGCTCGAGCAGTTCCGCGAGGCCGCCGTGCACACCAAGGAGCTGCGTCAAGCCACCGACATGAAATCCGCCGCGCTCGACGCCGTACGCTCCAACGTCATGCTAGCCGACGCCGACTACAATATCTGTTTCATGAACCAGCCGCAGCTGGACATGCTCCGCATCGCCGAAGCTGACTTGCGCAAGGAATTGCCGCAATTCGACACCACGAACCTGATGGGCCAATCGATCGATCTTTTCCACAAGAACCCGGGCCGTCAGCGCAAAATGCTGGAGGCTTTGACAGCGCCCTATGAAACGGACATCAAGGTCGGTCCTCGGAGTTTCCATTTGATCGCTACGCCGCTGTTCGAGAAGGAGCGACGTACGGGCACCGCGGTGGAATGGCGCGACATCACGCTGGAAAAAGCGATCGAGGACGACATCAGCGGAATCCTCAAGGCGATAACGGCCGGAGATTTTTCGGCGCGTGTCGACACGGCAAGGAAGTCGGGTTTCATGCTCGTGCTCGCCAAGCTGATGAACGACATGTGCGCGGCCATCGAGAGCGCGATGAGCGACGTCGGTCGCGTCTGCACTGCGCTGTCGAACGGCAACCTGACCGATCGAATCACCAAGGAGTACAAGGGCACCTTGGAGCATTTGACGGCGGGCGCCAATGCCTTGGCGGAGAGGCTTTCGGAGGTCATTTCCGAAATCAAATCGAGCGCCAAGGAAGTGGCGAATGCGGCGTCGGAAATTTCGGCAAGCACGACCGACCTGTCGCAGCGCACCGAGGAACAGGCGGCGAGCCTGGAGCAGACCTCGGCGTCGATGGAAGAGATTTCCGCGACGGTCAAGAAGAACGCCGAGAACGCGCAACGCGCTAACGAGCTGACCGCGGCTTCGCGCGACGTTGCCGATCGCGGCGGAGCGGTGGCCGCCGACGCGGTCAAGGCGATGGGGCGGATCGAGGAATCGTCGCGCAAGATCGCCGACATCATCGGGTCATCGACGAAATCGCCCGTCAGACCAATTTGCTCGCGCTCAACGCCGCGGTGGAAGCCGCCCGCGCCGGGG
The DNA here is from genome assembly GCA_030038415.1 of Xanthobacteraceae bacterium. Classification (GTDB taxonomy): domain Bacteria; phylum Pseudomonadota; class Alphaproteobacteria; order Rhizobiales; family Xanthobacteraceae; genus BOG-931. The sequence goes on along the minus strand of JASHOX010000296.1, from coordinate 37,832 downwards.
ACGCCGGCCGCGGCTTCGCTGTCGTGGCGTCGGAGGTGCGCAGCCTGGCGCAGCGGTCGTCGCAGGCAGCCAAGGACATCAAGGACCTGATCACCAACAGTTCCGGGCAGGTCGAAACCGGCGTCGGTCTGGTCAATCAGGCCGGATCGTCGCTCAACGAGATCGTCGGATCGATCAAACAGGTCGCCGAAATCGTTGCCGATATCGCTACCGCGAGTTCCGAACAGGCCGAGGGCCTGGAACAGATCAACAAGGCGCTGGCGCAGATGGATGAGGTTACGCAACAGAATTCCGGGCTGGTCGAACAGAACGCTGCGTCAGCGAAGACGCTGGAGCACCAGTCCACGGCTATGGACGAAAGGGTCGCGTTCTTCAGCACGGAGCCGCATTCGGCCAATGGCGAAACGACGGCCGCCCCTGCATCGCGGCGCGAGCCAAAGGTAGCGGCAGGCGGCCGCTAGTCCGCCGTTCTGCGCTGCGTCGGGGCATCGACGCCTTCGACCTTGCAGGCGGCCCACATCGCGGGTCCGATCGGTCTATAGTGATCTTTGCCGGGAATATTTCAGCGGTCCAGAGGATCGGTCTGGACGGCGTGATTTGCCATGCGCGAAACTGGGCCGATGTTAGGAAAATCGCGAAATTGGACGGTTCTGCACTGGCGCGGACAGCTGCGGCTCGCCAGCGCGCTGGTGCTGCTCAGCTTCGTCGTTTGTCACCTGACCGCGCACTGCCTCTTGCTCGTTTCCTTCGAAGACGCCGAGGCGACGCGCAACGTGCTGATGTATCCGTGGCGAACCTGGATCGGCACCGCCATCCTGACTGCGGCGTTTATCGTCCACTTCGGCAACGCCTTGTGGTCGATCTATATCCGCCGTGCGTTGCGCCTCAGTCGCTGGGAATGGACGCAGCTCTCACTCGGCCTGTGCATCCCGCTGCTGTTGATGTTTCACGTGGTGGCGACGCGCATCGCCGAGGAAACGCTGGACGTCACGACTTATTACAACACGGTCTTCATTGTGCAGTGGCTGATGTTCCCGTGGCTCGGCGCGGTGCAGATGATCGCGGTGGTCACGGTGTGGACCCATGCCTGCATCGGCATCCATTATTGGCTGCGCGTTAAACGCTGGTATCCGAACTGGCGGCCGCTGTTGTTCGGCTTTGCGCTTTTGCTCCCTGGTTTGGCGCTGGCCGGCTATGTCGCCGGCGGCAATCAAGTCTTGCGCCAAGCCAAGGCCGATCCCGATTTCGTCAGTTCGTCGCTGGGCGATTCCAATCTCACGGCGGCAACGGCGGCCGCGATCAATCGGATGGTGGCGTTCGGCTTAAGCGTTTGGCTCGGCTTGGTGCTATTGCCGTTCGCCGGCCGCGGCTTGCGCGCTTGGCACTACCGCCGGCATAAGCAGCCGCTACTGTCGCATGCCAACGGCCGCAGCGTGCCGCTGCTGCCGGGCGCCACGGTGCTCGAGACGCTGCGCGCCAATGGCATCGCGCATGCTTCGGTGTGCGGCGGACGGGCACGCTGCACGACCTGCCGCGTTCTGGTGACCAAGGGCCTCGATCGACTGCCAGCGCCGGCAGGGCAGGAAGCCAAGGCGCTGTCGCGTATCGGCGCCACGCCCGGGATGCGGCTTGCCTGCCAGATCCGTCCCAGCGCCGATATCGCTGTGATGCCGCTCTTGGCGGCTGACGCCAGCGCCGCCGACGGCGCCGTGCGCGGCGGACTGGAAGGCAGCGAGCGTCCGATCACGGTTGTCTTCGTTGATCTGCGCGGCTCGACGACTTTGGGCGAGGCCAAGCTACCCTACGACGTGCTCTTTATCCTCAATCAGTTTTTCCACGAAATGACGCAAGCGCTTGCCGCCACCCACGGACATTATTCGCAATTCACCGGCGATGGCTTGATGGCGCTCTATGGCCTCTACGCCGCCGATCCCGCTGCCGGCGCCGCCGACGCCATTCGCGGCGCGCGCGACATGCTCACCCGGCTCGATCAGTTGAACTATCGGCTGCACGCCGACCTGCGCGAGCCGCTGCGCATCGGCATCGGCATCCACCACAGCGAAGCGATCGTCGGCGCGATGGGCCCGCCGCGCTCGCAAATCATCACCGCCATCGGCGACACGGTGAACACTTGCGCGCGGCTGGAAAGCCTGACCAAGGACTACGGCTGTGCCGTCATCATATCACGCCAAGCGGCCGAGGCTGCCGGCCTGCGGCTGATGGGTCACGAGCTGCGTCAGGCGCCGGTTAAGGGCCGGATGCAGCCGGTCGAGTTTTACGCGCTGAAAACGCTCGCCGACCTGCCGATCTGATCGAGGCCAAGACAGCCGCGCCACTGGGGCATCGGCCTGCCTTGCCTGGGATTGCAGCATTGGCCCGTATAGGCCGCTCGCTTTTGCGCCGCGGCTTCGACCACCGTCTTCGGCTGCGCCGGCAGCTGCAGTAGAGGCGGCCGCCGACCTTGGCCGGCCGCGACCTGACATTCTGAAGGCTGTAGTCGCAAATGGAGGGCATCTCCGAATTTTTGACAGCCCCACTTGCCAAACGACGGTAAACCGCTTCGGTTTCGCGGCAGCTGCTCAATTCGCGCAATAATGTCGGAAAGATCGTTTAGCCGAGGTGCAGTTGATTAAAATGCGGCATCGCACCGACGCAGTTACGGCACGGCGATGTGCCAGACATTGTTGACGCCGTCGCCCCCAGCATCGCCGGGATTGCCGTCTTTATAGAAAGTATAGAGCGGTGCGCCCTTATAGGCCCACTGCTTGCCGCCATCCTTGCGCGCGACGATCGTCCAGTCACCCGATGGCTTGGCGTCGGTGGGCGCCTTAAACGGCGGCCAGTTGTTGGCGCAGACGCCGTTGCAATTCGACGTGCCGGCGGTGTCGCGGTCGAACCTGTAAAGCGTCATGCCCGCGCCGTCGACTAGCGCCTTGCCCTTCGCCGTGTCGCCGACTTTTGCCGGTGCGTTCTGTGCCAGAGCGGCGAACGCCACCAACGAAGACAGCCCGATGGCGAGGAGCGCTGAGATCGACTTCTGCATGGACTGCTCTCCCATCACGATCGTTCCTACCCGGGAGTCATGACGGCAATGAGTCACTCGACTCTTGCCCAGCCGTCCGGCATCAGCCGTTCCTGCGGCAGGAAGCGGCTCTTATAGTCCATTTTGCGCGAGCCGCGCACCCAATAGCCGAGATAGACGTAAGCGAGCCCCATGCGTTGCGCACGCGCAATGTGATCGAGCACCATGAAGGTGCCGAGGGAGCGCGCTGCCTCGTCGGGTTCGAAGAACGAATAGACCATCGACAGCCCGTCGCCGAGCACGTCGGTCAAACCGATGCCGACCAGATCGCCGCCGCGATGGGCGCCCGTCGTGTCCGGCGCGCGGCGCCGGTATTCGATGATGCGGGTCTCGATATGACTGTCCTCGACCATCATGGCGTAGTCGAGCACCGTCATGTCGGCCATGCCGCCGTCGCGATGGCGGGAATCGAGATAGGCGCGGAAGATGGAATATTGCTCGGAGGTGGGCACCGCGACCCGCATGTCGCTGCCGATGTCGGCATTGCGGCGCATGATTCGCCGCATGCTCTGGGTCGGGCGAAAATCCTTGGCGATGACGCGCACCGAGACGCAGGCGCGGCAGCCCTCGCAGGCCGGCCGGTAAGCGATCGATTGGCTGCGGCGGAAACCGCCCTGGGTGAGGATGTTGTTCAGTTCCGGCGCGCGCTCGCCGACGAGATGGGTAAAGACCTTCCGCTCCTCCTTGCCGGCCAGATAGGGGCAGGGCGAGGGGGCGGTGAGGTAGAATTGCGGTGTATCGCGCGAGTGCTGGGTCACGACGAACTACGACATGGCATGGCGGCCGGCAGCCGAATCCGGCCGGTCCATAGCATCGCGCCTGCGCGGTCCGCCGTCAAAGGCCGTTTTCTGCCTCAACCGACCGCGGGTCGGCGCAGCGAAGCCGCCCGCGTCGCATTATTGATCAGCACGGTGCCCACCAGAATGTCGTGCAGCAGGCGCCGCCGATCATTGAAGAAACCGACGACCAGGATGAAAGGGGTCAGCACGCTCACCGTGATCCAGAAAACGATGGCGTGAACGGCGCCGAGCACGAAATAGGCGGGCGCGCCGTACCAGGTGCGCATTTCGATTTCCATGGCGCGCATGCCGATGGTGGCCGAGGCTGGGCTGCCCAGCGTGACCCCGTAATAGACCAGCGCCCAAATCACTGAGCCGGGCGACATCAGCCAGAACAGCGCCCAGCCCAGGCCGAACGTGATCAGGCCGAATACGAAAATGAACATCCAGCCCAGAATAAGTGGGATGGCGATAATGACGACGTCGATGATGAAGGCGACCACCCGGCGGGCGAGCACGCCCTCGAACAGTTCCGGGTTGGTCGCCGGATCGTAGGCGTGCGGCTTGACGTCGAGCGAAATGCCGATCCGCCGCGCGCCTAAGGGCTCGGGACCTGAGCCTCCAGGCGCCGCCCCCGTATCTGCGGTTGGGCCGGAATCTGTCATGATCGGATTGGGATTATAATGCCGCGGCCGTGACCCAACAATAATGAGCCAACAACGACTGCCAATGGAACCGGGCGCGAACAATCTGGCGACAGTCACGTTTGCCGCCATCGAAGCGGCCAGGCGCACCCTTGCCGGCCATGTGCTGCGCACGCCGTTGTTGCCGGCGCCGCCGCTTTCGGCGCTCACCGGCGCCGAGGTTTTCGTCAAATACGAGAATCTGCAGGTCACCAATTCGTTCAAGGAGCGCGGCGCCTGCGTAAAACTTGCCGCGCTGACCGCCGAGGAGCGCGACCGCGGCGTGATTGCGATGTCGGCCGGCAATCATGCGCAAGCCGTGGCTTATCACGCGCGGCGGCTGGCGATACCGGCGACCATTGTCATGCCGGTGATGACGCCATTCGTGAAGGTCAAGGCGACCGAGTCGCTCGGCGCCACCGTGGTGCTTTGCGGCGAGACGCTTACGGAAGCGCAGGCGCGCGCCGAGACGATCGCCGCCGAGCGCAACCTGGTATGGGTGCATCCTTACGACGATCCGCACATCATCGCCGGCCAAGGCACCGTGGCGCTGGAAATGCTGGAGGAGGCGCCGGACATCGAAACATTGGTGGTCCCGATCGGCGGCGGTGGCCTGATCGCCGGCAATGCCATTGCGGCCCATGCGGTCAAGCCGTCGATCGAAATCGTCGGGGTTGAATGCGCGCTTTATCCGTCGATGTGGAATGCGATCCACGGCGCCGCGCGGCCGTGCGGCGGCGCCACGCTGGCCGAGGGTATTGCCGTGAGCAAAGCCGGTGCGTTGACTTTGCCGGTGGTGCGTGAACGCGTGCGCGATATTATTCTTGTCGGTGAGCCGCTGATCGAACGCGCGGTGAACGCCTTTCTCACCTTGCAGAAAACCATGGCGGAAGGGGCGGGCGCCGCCGGCCTCGCCGCCATGTTGGCCGAGCCGGCGCGCTTTGCCGGACGCAAAGTCGGTCTGATCTTGTGCGGTGGCAATATCGATCCACGTATCCTCGCCTCCATCATGGTGCGGGAATTGGAGCGCGCCGACCGTATCGTGTCGGTCCGGCTCACCATCCCCGACCGGCCTGGAATCTTGGGCCAGATCGCCAGTCAGATCGGCGTGCTCGGCGCCAATATTCTCGGCGTCGATCACCATCGGCTGTTTCTCGACGTTCCGGCCAAGGGCGCCAAGCTCGATGTCACCATGGAGACGCGCGACGCCGCACATGCCGAAGAGATTTTCCGCGTGCTCGCGGCCGACGGTTATCAGCCGGTGCGTCTGGAGGGCGGCGCAGCGCTGGAGTGAATCAGGAGCGATCGCATGGCGCTCCTAATAATGTCCGGGCTCCATCCCCGGATCGTAGCTCGGGGCTGGCGCCTCGACCGGCGTGCTTGGCGTCGCAGCGGGAGCATCCGCCGGGCGTGGGCGCGGCAGCGGGATTGCCGTCTGCACCATGGCAAACAGCACCGGCCGGCGCGTCGGCAGCGGCACCCTGCCAGCAATCGGTTCGCCGGGCGGTAAATCTTCGCTGGCGGTTTCGCTCGACCCCGGCGGCTGAGCCGCGGCGGCCACGGGCGCGTTCGGTGCCGGATTATTCGCGATGCCGCTACTCGAGCCCACGGCCGGCGGCGTATTGGCGTTTGGATTGGGCCAAACAATAGTGCTCGGCGGCGCTGCCGGTGGGGCGGCATTGCCGGGGCTGTTGGCGGCAACCTGCATCGGGTTTGGCGATGGCACCGGATTTGCCGGCACGGCGGAGGCCGGGCCCGAAGCTGCCATCGGCTGGGTAGACGGGGCCGGCATTGGCTGTGCCGTCGCCATTTTGGCTGGAGCCGCCGGTGCAGGGGACTTCGGTAGACCCGGCACTGGCGCGACAGGCGGCGGAACGGCGGTTACGCCCTGCGATGGAGCCGCCGGTGCAGTGATCGCAACGGCTTGAGGCTGGTCGGCCGGCTTCTTGATGTCGAGAAGCGGCGTTCGCGCGTCGGAGGCGGTCGCTGCGGCATCCGCAAGCCGAGCGATCGGTGCGGCAGTCTGCGCTTGCTCCGCCGCGGCTGCGGTCGCCGGGGCCGCTGTAACCGCTGGCGCGGCAATGGACGCGGTATCCGCGGGCTGGGTTTCGGTGAGCCGCTGGAAGGTCGGCGCCTTGGGCGCCGCCACATAGGTGCGGACCATTGTGGTAATGGTCCACATCACCACCGGCACGGCGATGATCACCGCCAGCAGTATAATGACCCGTTGCAAAACCGGCGTGTAGAGCCGGATATTATCGTCGTCGTACTCACGCATCGCTTCCGCCTCGTCCTTGCGTCCCGGGCGGGGGCGGTTTGTCAGCTGCCCTTCTTCAATTTTTCCGCGACGTTTGCCGCGAAATAAGTCAGCACCCCGTCCGCGCCGGCGCGCTTAAACGCGATCAGGCTTTCCATCATGGCCTTGTCGCCGTCGAGCCAGCCATTTCCGGCGGCGGCCATGATCATCGCATATTCCCCGGAGACTTGGTAGGCAAAGGTGGGCATTGCGAAACTGTCCTTAACCCGCTGCAGGATATCGAGATAGGGCAGGCCCGGCTTGACCATGACCATGTCGGCGCCCTCGGCGATGTCGAGCTCCACCTCGCGCAGCGCTTCGTCGGTATTGGCCGGGTCCATCTGATAGGTCCGCTTATCGCCGATCAAAGTGGCGCTGGACCCGACCGCGTCGCGGAACGGTCCGTAGAACGCCGAGGCATATTTGGCCGCATAGGCCATGATCTGGACGTCGCCAAAGCCGGCTGCATCGAGGCCGGAGCGGATGGCGCCGACCCTGCCGTCCATCATGTCGGAGGGCGCGATGATGTCGCAGCCCGCTTCGGCCTCGACCAGGGCCTGACGCACCAGGACCGCGACTGTTTCGTCGTTGAGGATCACTCCCTCACGCAGGAGCCCGTCATGGCCGTGGCTGGTATAAGGGTCGAGGGCCACGTCGCACAGTACGCCGATCTCCGGCACCTCTTTTTTGACGGCGCGGATGGCGCGGCAGACGAGATTGTCCGGATTGAGCGCCTCGGAGCCGGCATCGTCGCGCCGGCCCGGCTCGGTATAGGGAAACAAGGCAATACAGGGGATGGTGAGTTTGGCGGCCCGCTCGGCGGCGCGCACCGCCTCATCGACCGACAGCCGTTCGACGCCGGGCATCGATTCGATGCCGGCGCGGATTTTGCTGCCGTCGACCAGGAACAGCGGCCAGATCAGGTCGTCGGTGGTGAGCACATTCTCGCGCACCATGCGCCTTGCCCATTCGGTGCGGCGATTGCGGCGCGGCCGGACTGCCAAATCGAGGCGTTCGGACGGCGCCTCGGCTTCGACCGGGGCGAGCCGGCGCTTTTCCAACGGCCGGCCGAATTTGATCGCCATAGCGGAGACTCCGTGTTCCTGCCTCTTTTACCCCTTCGACACCTAAGGTGCCACTAAGCCGCCGCTGGGATTTTTAGCCAGTTAAAACGCCGATTAGACCCTGATCCGTTTGGCGTTGACCGGCCTACGGCGGCCCTCTAACGCTTCCGGTCAGGCCCACGAAACTGCCGCGTGCCTCCTGCCTCTTGCGTCTGACGGGGACATCATGAGCGACCAATCGCAGCGGCAGCCGACCCGGCCCAGCGACCTCCTGGAGCCGGTTCGCGTCACCAAGCCCGGCAGCCGGGGCAGTTGGACCGAATATCTCGTCTTGTTCCTGCGCATCATGGCGGCGGTGTCGCTGGTCAAGGGGCTCTATCACTGGGGCCAGGTGTGCGGCATCGGCGCCGGCCCCGACGGCGGTTTTGCGACCCATACTATCGCCTGGCAGACCTCCACCGTATTCTTCGCCGTACTCGACCTCATCGCCGCCGTCGGGCTGTGGCTCGCGGCGGCCTGGGGCGCGGTGGTGTGGCTCACCTCGGTCGTGTCGATGGCGGCGGTCGAGGTGTTTTTTCCGCAAGTTTACGGCGGCAGCATTTTCGTTGTCTTCGTCGAGCTGACGCTGCTTGGCGTCTATCTCTATCTGGCGATTGTCTCGGCCCGCGAGCATCAATAATCGCGCCGGCTACTGGTTGGTGATGGTGAATTTATCGCCGTTGAGCAGCGTGATCGTCACTTTGACCTTTTCGCCGTAGCTGAAAACCTGATCCTGCAGGAATCTGAGCGCGACCTGCTCGCCGAGAATGATCGATTGATCGGTATCGCTGCGCCAGTTGATCCCGGCGTGAATGCCGTGGCCGAACGACATGTTGTGCGCCAGCTTGTGCAGCTCGCCATTGATCGTGAGATTTTCCGGACCGGTATAAGGTTCAAGCGCCAGGCCATCGACCGACGGCATGACCGGGTGCGGGAAGATGTCGTCGCCGTCGAAGAAAAACTTCAGGACCGTGATGCAGGCGCCGGCGACGGTGCCGTGTCCGGCCGGATAGGACGGATGCGTCGGCGAGCCTTCGGGATAGGCCTGAGACAGGAAATGATTTTTCTCGTGCACGAAAGAGCTGAAATAGAGCGCGGCCGAATCGAGGACGACCTCGTTGACCGGCGCCTGCGGCAACGGGCTTCCTGCCGGCTTGGTCAGCACCAGATGGACCAGGCCGGCGCCGGCTTCCGGGCGCGGGCGCAGATGCACGATCCATTTCTGATACCAGGCGACCTTGAGCGCCGCCTTCGCCACCGCGCCGAGCGTGGCGGCGATGTCGGGCGCGCCGAAAGTGCCGACCGGCTTCTGGTTCTTATAAGCGGCGTAGGGATTGGTGGGATTCGCCCGCATGCCCAGGCTGCGCAGCACGAGACAGGCGACAAAATAAGCTTGCGCGACTTCGGCGAGATGCGTGTAGGTGGCGAGCGCCCGGCCATTGCGCATATAGCGGCGGCTGCTTTCGGCGATATTAACCGCGGATACCTTGCCGTTTTGCACGTCGAACCAGCTTTGCAGATCGACCAGATAATCGAGCCCCGCGACGTAGATCAGCGTCTTTTGATCGATCGGCTGCGCACCGAATTGCGTCGGCTGAACACATAATTGCGAAACATAAGGACCGATGTCCTCGCCTTCGAAATAGATCTTGTTGCCGATCTGCCGCGGGCCGCCGCGAAACAGCAAATGAGTCGTCACGGTACCGGATGCCTCGACCGGCCCGGAATAATGACCGTTGAGCTTGGTGCGCAGTTTGGTCAGCCCGTCGGCTGCGGCGTTGGCCGTCGCGTTGATGCGATATTCGCTAAATGGCACGTCGCGCAACAGCGACGCCCAATAAAGCTCGATCAGTTCCAGCGCATAATCGAGACTGTCGATCTCGAACGCCGCCGGCGCGGCGAAGGTTTGTGCGTCGGCGCCGATGAGCGGCAAGGCGAATGCGCCTGCCGGTCCGTCAAGCCGGGTATAGAACGGAACGGCTTTGTGCTGCTGCGAGTAACCCCCCAGAACGATATTGGCATCCTCGAAATCCATCGAACCAAGCGTCATGCCGTCGCTTGGGCCCAAGGCGCCGCGAAACGCCTTGAACACGTCCAGATCGACGATGCCGTAGCTTTTCTGTTTGAGGCCCTTGGAATAGGTCGCGGATTTGTCGGCGTATTTCGCTTCATCCCGGTTTGGGGTTTGCGGCACCCGAGGGCGCTGCGCCTGCGCCGCAGCGCCGCCGTAACGCAGCGTAAAGCCGGCGTTGCCGCGAACGTCATTCTTGTCCAGCGCGGGCGGCAAACACGGTGCCGGAACGGGAGGCAGCTTCGACAGATTCCACATGGCGCACCCCCCTTTGAGCCCAATTCGCTCACAATGGGTGCATGCTAGGGAGAACTCGTTTAAGTTGCAATACTGCAATGCTGCAATTAACGGCCGAAGTCCGCGGCGCGCAGCGCCGTGCGGATGCGCTGCGGCGTCGCCGGGATTTCGTCGATCGAGACGCCGAACGGCGACAGCGCATCGTTGATCGCATTGACCACCGCGGCCGGCGCGCCGATGGCGCCGCCTTCGCCCAAACCCTTGGCGCCGGTGACGGATGAAGCGGCCGGCGTTTCGATATGGTGCAACTCGAGCGGCGGAATTTCGCAGGCCGTCGGCGCCAGGTAGTCGGCCAGCGTCGCGGTCTGGATATTGCCGAGGCCGTCATAGACGATCTCCTCGAACAGCGCGTTGCCGATGCCCTGCGCGATCCCGCCATGCACTTGGCCATCGGCGATCAGCGGATTGATGATGCGGCCGGCATCTTCCACCGCGAGGAACTTCTCGATTCCGACGCGGCCGGTTTCCACATCGACCTCGACGATGGCGACGTGGCAGGCATTGGAGAAGGTGCCGGGTGGATCGTAATGCGCCGTCTCGCTCAGGCCCGGCGCGATAGTCTTGAAGCGATGCGATTGATGATAGGCGGCGCGCGCCAGCGCCGCGATCGTTACCGCGCGATCGGTGCCGGCGACTTTGGCACTGCCGTCTTGCAGAACGATATCGTCCGGCGAAGCTTCCAGAACATCGCCGGCAATGACGAGAAGTTTTTCGCGGATTTTTCGCGCCGCCAAGAGCGTGGCGCCGCCCGAGATGACAAGCGACCGGCTGGCGAAGGTGCCCCAGCCGTAAGGCGTGCGGTCGGTGTCGCCGTGAATGACGCGCACATCGGCCGGCGCCACGCCGAGCTCTTCGGCGACGATTTGGGCAAGCGTCGTGCGCAAGCCTTGACCGTGCGGGCTCGCGCCGATGCGCGCTTCGACACGGCCTGAGGGGTCCATGACGACCTCGACCGTCTCCCAGCCCGGGGTGATCTCCATGCCGCGCGCGGCAAAGGCCGGACTGCCATAGCCGGTGCGCTCGGAAAATGTCGCAAAGCCGATGCCGAGATAGCGACCGACAGCGCGCGCTTTGCGTTGGCGGGCGCGAAATGCCGGCAGATCGACATGCGCCGCCGCCTCGTCGAGCGTTTCGATATAGCTGCCTTCGTCGAAAACGAGCCCGGTCGCCGAGGTGGCAGGAAAGCGGTCGATCAGATTGCGGCGGCGGATTTCGACCGGACTCAAGCCAAACGCTGCCGCGGCCTGGTCCATCAGCCGCTCGATGGCAAAAGTGATGACCGGCCGCGACACGCCGCGATAGGGCGCCATGGTACAGGTGTGGGTGGCGACGCCGCGCGCGCGGCACGAATAAGCGCGCACGTCATAAGGTCCCGGCAATTCCGCCAAGGCCATCAGCGGCTCGACGCCGCAGGTGGTCGGAAAGCACGAATAGGCGCCGATATTGGCGATCACCTCCGCCGACAGCGCGATCAGCCTGCCACGTTCGTCGAAGCCGCCTTCGATTTCGATATGCTGGTCGCGGCTATGGAAGGCGGCGATCAGATTTTCGCGGCGATCCTCGCTCCAGGCCACGCTTTCGCGCAGCCGCCGCGCCAGCCACACCAGCACGACATATTCGGCGGCGAGCGACATTTTTTGGCCGAAGCCGCCGCCGACGTCGGGCGCGATCACGCGCAGATCGGATTCCGGAAAATCGAGCACGTCGGCAATCGCGGTGCGCGCCAGATGCGGCATCTGCGTCGTGCAGGTCAGCGTGATGCGGCCGGTCGCCGCCTCGAAGGCGGCATGCGCGGCGCGCGCTTCGAGCGGGGTGGCGTTCTGTCGGTGCGAGCGCACCTCGAGCCGGATGCGGCGGTGCGCGCTTTCAAGCAGCGCTTCGAAATCCGCGGTCTTGAAACTGCCATCGACCACGACGTTGTCGCCTTCGTGCGCGCGCGGCGCTTCGGGCGCGAGCGCGGCGCGGGCATCGACCACCGCCGGCAGTTCCTCGATCTCGACTTCGATGCGGTCGGCGATGTCTTCGGCCTCGGCTGCGCTCGGCGCCCAGACGGCGGCGACCGGCTCGCCGGCAAAGCGCACGACGTCTTTTGCCAACAGCGGTTGCTCGATCGGCCGATAGCCGAATTTGTGCAGCATGGGACGGATCGGTCGCGCTCCGCCAAGCTCGGCGATGGTGATGATTTTTGCTCCACCCGGCGCGTTGACGCGCACGATCCGCCCCGCGGCGACTGGACTGCGCACGAAGCGCAAATGATGCTGCGCCGGCAGATCGGCAGTGAAGCGTCCGCGTCCGGTCACTAAAGCCGGATCTTCCAAGCGCCGGAGCGCGCGGCCGACCCATTGCAGTCCCGAGCCGGCGGTCGGTTTGGTCATGATGCGAAGTGTATCAGAATCGCGGCGGCTCGCCCGCGTAAGCCTGCGCAATGATGTTGAAGAGGTCGGCCTTCGATACCGGCCTCGGGTGGTCGATCTTGACCGCCGCGACCACGTCAACCGCTTTGCCGATATCCTCCTCGCGCATGCCGAGGCCCTTTAATCCCGTCGGCAGGCCGAGGCGGACGTTGAGATCGTAAAGGCCACGTGCCGCGTCGGGAGCGCCGAGCGCGCGCGTGATGCGCCGCATCGCCTCTGGCGCCGCGTTGGCGTTAAATCCAATCGCATAGGGGGTCGCGATCGCATGCGTATGGGCGTGGTCAAGATCGAACCATTGCCGCACCCGTTGTGCGATGGCGTGTTCGAGCCCGACCTCGGCGCGGAAATTGGCGGCGAGCCAGGCGCCGTACATCACGTCGGTGCGCGCGCCAAGATCGCGCGGGTTTTGCACGATACGCGGCAGGCTCGCGCCGAGGAGCCGAATGGCTTCCTCGGCCATGGTCTGCACCACCGGGTTGGTGTCAGGGCCGTAGAGGCTCTCGACCGCATGCGCGATCGCATTCATGCCGCTCGCCGCCGAGACCGGCGGCGGCAGGTCGAGCGTCAATTCCGGATCATAAATTGCGGTCGCCGGCAGCGCGGCTGTGCCTTCGCCGGTGATGCGATCCTCCGCGATGCCGATGCGCCAGCGCGCCGCCATTTCCGAGCCGGAATAGGTGGTGACGATCGCGATGTAAGGCAGTTTCGTGGTGGCCGCCGCGGCCTTGGCGAGTCCGATCGGCGAGCCGCCGCCAATGACGACAAAGCCGTCGGCATCGTGCTGCTTGAGCGCGGCGAGAAACCGCTCGAATGCCTCGCGCGGCATATTGGGCTCCGACGCATCGCAAATACCGGCGCAGCGGTTGGCAATGCCTGTGGTGATGCGGCGGGCGAAATCGCCGCGCGATTTCGAGCACAGCACCACGAGCCGTGACATCTTATGGAAATCGGCCTCCGCGGCGAGCGAGCCGACTGCGCCGGCGCCGAACACGATGCGGATCGGATCGGAGTGGTAGGTGAAACGGGAAATCATGTTCGGGCCGCGTTTGCTCGGGCTTGCCCCTGCGGGCACGCCGTCATCACACCTGTTCATTAGACGAAACACGGCCGCCGGGAAACCGGCGATAGGCAAGAGCGGTGGGCCAAACTTTCCGCGATCACTGCAAGCTTCCGCTTACCGGTGTGATGTATCGGACCGTGCCGGTACAACCGCCCCAGGGAGCGCATATGCAGTATGAGCAGTTCATCGTCACTGCGTTCGAGCACCAGCCTGCCAAGTGGCGGGCGAGAATCCGGCGCGTCGACGGCATGCCGGTCTTAATTCGGGGTCTCAAGAAACTCGACGAGTTCGTGACCGGCATCGACGGCGAAACCGCGCAGGCAGCCCTGCTGGCCGCCATGGCGGCCATCGACTCGGGCACGTTCTCGCGCAAGCGCGGTCAGGCCCGCGGGTCGGGGAGCTGAACGCCGAAGCCGCCACGGCTCTCGACTCGGCATCAGCTCTTTTTGTTGAACTTGATCTCACGCACTTCTTTCGCCTTCGCCGTACACGCCGCCAGCAAAAAGCCGAGATCGGTGCCGGTTGAGACATAGCGCGCGCCCATGCGCACGAACTCGGCCGCCAAATCCGGCCGCGACGAGAGTCCGCCGACGCCGACATGTTTGCCGTGCTTGCGGCAGGCGGCGATGGTTTTGGCGTAAGCCTCGCCCAACCGCGGATGCTCGTATTGGCCGGCAAGCCCCCAGTCGGCCAAAAGATCGTTCGAGCCGATCATCACCATGTCGATGCCATCAACCGCCGCGATCTCGTCGGCCTTAGCCAATGCCTCGTCGCTCTCGAATTGCACCATCAGCAAGGTCGCGGCGTTGAGCGCGGCATCCGCCTCGGCGGCCGGGATCGAGCGGTACTGCAGATGGGGCAGGGGGCCGGCGGCCGAGCGGTCGCCGAGCGGCGGGAATTTCGCCGCCCGCACGTAGTCCTTCGCCTCGGCGGCCGAGCGGACATGGGGCGCGATAATGCCGAGCGCGCCGCCGTCGAGCACGCGCGACACCTCGGCCACGCCCGGCACCCGCACCAAGGGCGTGACCCCCACTTCCAGCGCCGCCATGCAGATTTGGCCGGTGGTATCGAACGACAAGCTCGCATGTTCCATGTCGACATAGAGGCTGTCGAAGCCCGCGGTCTTGGCGATGCGCGCGATCTCGATCCCCCGGACAAGGCGTACCGTCATCGACGAAACGACCTCGCCGCGGGCAAGCTTGTCCTTGACGTGATTGCGTAAGATGTCGTCGATTTTGCCCGGCATAGGATCGGCTCACTTCACCTGTTTTCTTAAACGAAGCCCTCAAGTAATTTCTCAAGCCGGTTCTCGGCTGATTTCTAGACTGACAGATTTTGTCCGGAACGCTATTCTGAAGGGAAACGGAGGAACGCCCGTGAATTACTCGACCGACTTCAAGTCAATCCGCAACGAGGTGTCGGCGCAAGAGTGGCAGACCAGGCTCGATCTCGCCGCCTGCTATCGCCTGGTCGACGCCTATGAGATGACCGACCTTATCTACAACCATATCACGGCGCGCATTCCCGGCACCGAGCATCTTCTCATCAATCTCTATGGCCTCCTCTACAAGGAGATCACCGCGTCGAACCTGGTCAAGATCGACGTCGAGGGCAACATCGTTGCCAAGCCCGACACCGATTACGGCCTCAACGTCTCCGGCTATGTCATTCACGGCGCCATCCACAAGGCGCGGCCGGACGTCGCCTGCGTTCTGCATACCCACACCCGCGCCGGCATCGCGGTCTCGGCGATGCAATGCGGGCTCCTTCCGCTGTCGCAGACCTCGATCCGCTTTGTCGGCCATATCGGCTATCACGACTATGAGGGACCGGCGATCGACACCGACGAGCGCGAGCGCATCGTCGCCGATCTCGGCCCGCACGACGCCCTGGTCATGCGCAATCATGGGCTGCTCACCTGCGGCGCCACCATCCAGCAGGCATTCAACACCATGTATCAGCTCGAAATGTCGTGCCGCTCGCAGGTCGACGCCGTGGCGGCGCGCACCGATCTCACCATGCCCGGCGAGAACGTACTCGCCCACACCGCGCATCTCTATCAGCCCGGCACGCGGCGGCCCTATGGCGTGCTGGAATGGCCGGCGATGCTGCGGCTTCTGGCGGCGCAGGAGAAGACGTCGGGCTATCCGCCCTATTGGCAGTGAGCGCTAAACGCGACGCAACCATGCGTCTCAAAGATAAGATCGCCATCGTCGTCGGCGCCGGGCAATCGCCGGGCGAGGGGATGGGCAATGGCCGCGCCACGGTCCTGCGTTTCGCGCAGGAAGGCGCCAAGGTACTTGCAGTCGATAACAAGCTCGCCTCCGCCGAAGAAACCGCCGCCATGGTGCGGCAGGCGGGCGGGGATTGCGTGGCCTTCGAGGCTGACGTCGGCAAGGAGGCGGCGCTTGCCGCGATGGTCGCGGACGCAAAGCGGCGCTGGGGCCGCATCGATATCCTGCATTACAATGTCGGCGTCAGTCTCGCCGGTGGCGATGCGGTGCTCGCCGAATTCACTGAAGCCGCCTTTGACCGCATCGCTACCATCAACCTGCGCGGCGCCATCATGGCCTGCAAGCAGGTGCTGCCGGTGATGCGCGCGCAAAAATCCGGCGTCATCATCACGATCGCCTCGATCTCGGCGATCGAGAATTATCCCTATGTCGCCTACAAGGCGACCAAAGCCGGACTGATCGCGTTCACGCAGCAGGTCGCCATCCAGAATGCCGAATTCGGCGTGCGCGCCAATGTTATTCTGCCGGGATTGATGGACACACCGATGGCGGTCGACACGCGTGTGCGCGTCAGCGGCAAGAGCCGGGCAGAGGTTGCGGCGGGACGCGATGCGCGCGTGCCGCTGCGCCGTAAGATGGGCACGGCTTGGGACGTCGCCAACGCGGCGCTGTTTCTCGCTTCCGACGAGGCGAATTTCATCACTGGCGTTGCGCTGCCGGTCGATGGCGGCGCGCTCGTCAACATCAACTGAGCGACACTATGCGGCGCTTCCATCACGCAACGGCCGCGCTCTTGGCAGTCGCATCGATGGCATTAGTGTTGCCGCGAGCGGCGCACGCCGTGGAGCCGCCATGGCCGGGATGCCGGCCGGCATCGAAGCTCGAATATCGGAGCGCCAAGCGGCAATTTCTGTTGCGCAACAGGGTCGGCGAGTACGTCAGAACCGGCCGGTTCTGGCACCATTTCTACTGGTATTGTCCGGGCTAGGGGAGCGTTTCAAGCGTGCGGCCGTCAAGGCCTCTTCACCGAGCGTTAAGCACGTTTGCTTGTCGCCCACATTCATCCGCAAATATTCCCCTTGCCGTCCCATAAATCCCCGCAATTGCCCGGCTGTGTGTAAGCGGGGAAGTCAGCCGACGGGGATGTAGCGCGTGAAGAAGCTCGCAATCGCTCTGGCGCTGTGCGGTTCGCTCATCGGCACGCCGGTGCAGGCCAAGACCTTTGTCGGCGTGTTGTGGCCCATGTTCGGGCCGCTGCCGGCGATCGGGCTCGTCGAACTGGTCGCCGAGCTTAAAATGATGCCGGATGTCGAGGTCGAGACCTATGTGCATCAGGCCTGGCCGTCGCTGGTCGATGATCTCGACAAGCTGCCGCCGGGAACGCGCACGGTCGTCGTCGGCTATAGTCTCGGCGCCAACAGCTCCGTTTTCGTCGCCAATAATGCCACGCATGTCGACCTGATTGTCGCGCTGCAGCCCTCGATGCTGAGCTGGAATCCGGCGCTCAAGCCGGGGAAAGTCGGGCGCATGATCGAGATCTACAATCCCAATCCTTGGGAGACCCTCGGCGGCATGGGCTCGAAAAAGTTGGAGGGGGACAATATCGAATATATCGCCAACAACGACTCCCATCCGGGGGCGCAGTTCAATTCGCAGTTTCGCGATCTGGTGAAAACGGAGGTCGCCAAGTTCACCGCCGAAGATCGCCTGGAAACGGCAGAAGCAGACGCGCCGAGGCCGCTCGCGTTTGCACAGTCGTCTCAGTCGATCCCGATCGAACCGGTGGTGGACCTGCAAAGACACGAGCGAAACGTTCCGGCAGCCGACGATCCTGCGCAAGTTGCTGGAGCGGAAATGCCAGAGGGTCGGCCGGAGCAACAGCTTGCGCGCTCGGCACAGCCGGCCCGGCCTGAACCTGCGGTCGATGAGCGCGATGAAGCGCATGGCAATCCGGCGACCGACGATCATCCGGTACTTGCTCAAGCTGAGTTGCCGAAGGTGCCGGCCCGGCAAAGGCCGCAACCGACGCAGCCAAGCGCTATGACGCCAAGCGATATGCAGCCGAGCGATGCGCCTGCTTTTCTCGATCAACTCTCGAGTGCCGTTAATTCGGGGGATTTGTTCGCGCAGCGGCAGCTGACGGCCGCAGACTTGAAAGACTATGCTCAGCGAACCTACCGCGGCTCGCTGACCGCCGGAATGACGCGAACGGCGTCAAATTAGTGGATCGATCCGCCGCCGCTGGGCTCTCCGAGCGGCCGTGGACGTCGTCAAAACGGAACCTCGCCCGCGTAAATGAAGGAAAAGGCCAGATACAAGACCACGCAAAAGCTGATGGCCGCCGTCAATCCGGAAAACACGGCACATAATTTGGCGCTCCAGGCGAGACCATGCTTCCACCACGCCTGGCGCGGATAGCGTGACGCGCTGCGCCATATGGCCACCGCAACAAATGGCATGGCCGCGCTCAATAACGTGAACACCAGTATGATGAATGTCGCGACCAGCGGCTCGCCGACGCCGAATCCAGTGAGCATGGAGAGCCCGCTGATGTCCCAAAGGAGAGCGAGCGGTACACCGATCAGCCAGAAGGCGCGCCACAAAGCGATATCGCCGGCCGCTAGTCTCGCCAGGAATTTCATGGGCGCCGATATATCAGAAGCCGGCCAGGGCGACACGCTCAAGGCTGCGGTTGCGCCAGTACCCGCATGATTCTACCGGCGAATCGCGGGAAAATTTGACAGCGAGCCGGCTCGGCTGGACTTTGCCACGAAAATGCCAAGCCGATCTCCGATTTGTGATAATCGATAGCGGCAGCGTGTCCGGCGAATCGCTGATTTCGGTATCCTCGGAATTCGTATCCTCGGAAGTGGACGAGAATTGCAACTCGTTTCCGCGGTGCGTTTTCAGCCTTCATCTGCTGAACCTAACGAGCGCATGATTCGAGCCAAAGATACCGCCGCTTGTACGGCCAAGTGGATCATCGCGATCCTGATCGCGGCGTGCTTTGTCACGGCAGGAAAGGCCGCGACGCCGGTCGGCGCGCCCGCGACTAGCGTGCATGGCCGCGCTTATATGTTCCGCGGCCTGATCGGCATGATCGATTGGGGCATGGATCAATTGGCCACGCGCATCGACCGCGTGGGCGTCGCCGCCGACATCGAAGGCTATTCGGCGTGGCGCTCGGTAGCCGCCCAGGCCATCAGCGATTACCGCCGCGATCCCAAGCCGATCACCGTCATCGGCCATTCCATCGGCGGCGATTCCGCCGTGCAATTCGCCGAAGCGCTCGAAGCCGCGCATGTTCCGGTCAGTCTCCTCATCACCTACGATCCGACGCGCGCCGCTCACGCCATACCGGCGAATGTCGAGCGCTATATCAACCTCTACCAGTCCTCCAACATCCTGGGCGGCGGCGATCTCGAGCCGGGGCGCGGCTTCCACGGCCATTACGCCAGCTACAACCTGAAAGACCGCCCCGAGATCGTCCACATTAATCTCGACAAGTTCGATCGCATTCAGGAGCAACTGGCCGCAAAAGTCCGATCGGCCGCGCTGCGGGGGGAGGGCGAGGCCGTGCCGTTGCGGCTCGTCCCGCCGGCAACCGGGGCCATCGAATTATGGGACTCCGGCGAGCCGATAGCGGCCCATGCCGGCGATACGCTGCAGACCGTTGCGGCGACCTATCATGTGCCGGTCTGGGCGCTCATTCAGCTCAATCAAAAGGCGGAACGCGCGGCGCTGACCGAAGGCGAGCGCATCGTGGTGCCGCGCTACCTTGGTGCTAAAAGCCGCTAAGTTGCAGGGCGCCTTTCCCCGTGTGAGCATGATCCGGAAAAGTGGATACCGGTTCTCCGAAAAGATCATGCTCCAGCGAACGATCCTAGACCATGATTCGGTTCAACCTGATCGGATCCTGGTCTAGGTCGGGGGAAGCATAGAATAGCCGACGCCGGCACGCATGTAGCCGGTGCCGATCGCGCTCAGCAATCCCTGGATCCGCTCGACCGATTTCTCGATCATGCTCGGCGGTTCGCCGGCCTCGATCTGGTCCTTGAGTTCGACGAGCGCCCGGTTGGCGGCGTCGAGGCGCCGCGCCAGCACCATCGTTACGTAAAGGAGCGCGACCGGGTCCTGACCGAGCAATGCGGCGGCGTCGGCGACATGAAATTCCGACGCTTCAATGGCGAGCACGTCGGCGCCGTGCGGCTGACCGAGCAGCGCGGAGAGTTCGCCGAACACCGCGCCGGGTTCCGCTACCGTCGCGATCTCGATGCCGCCCTTGACGATGCTGACGGCCCCGCTTTTGAGAATGAGCAGCCGCCCGGTGCTGGTGCCTTCGGCAAACACCGTCTCGCCGGCGCCGTAGCTTGCGAGCGGAAGCGCGGCAAGGTTGCTTTGCCAAGCTTCTTTGTCATGGATCAGCGGCATTCCAGCGCCCCTTGTGTGCCGCGTCAGTTGCGGATCGTGCCCAGACAGATCACTCGGCAGATACCATGACCATGTGTGGATTCCAATGTCGCCGCAGGCCGTGGTGGCTCGCCGTTATCGCGCTGCTGCGGTTTCCGCCGGCGATCAGGCAATAGGCAGCGCTTCTCTATTGGCGCCGATGCCGGTTGCGATGTCGACGATCGTCGGCACCAGTTCCTTGCACGGCGCCCCCGATTCATCCAAGGTGATCTGGATGGCGAGGCACTTGGTCGATATCAATCAATCTCTAAATTTCGTTGCCGCGCGAGGTGCCATGTCGCCAGTAATCGATATTCATCCCCACATCGTTTCGCCGGATACCAAGCGCTATCCGCTGGCGCCGCTCGGTGGCAAACAATCGACCTGGTCGAGCGAGCGGCCGACAACCTATGAAACACTCCTCAAAGCCATGGACGAGGCCGGCGTCGCCAAGGCCGCGATCGTGCATTCGTCGACAGCTTACGGTTATGACAACAGCTATGTCGCGGACGCCGTCGCAGCCGTGCCGTCACGTTTCACTGGCGTTTATTCGATCGATGTCATGGCCCCGGACGCGGTGAAAAAGTTTGACTATTGGCTCGGCCGCGGCTGTACCGGCATGCGCCTGTTCACGACGGGCAGCACGCTCCCGGATCAGGCCACCTGGTTCGTCGATCCGAAAACCTATCCGTTTTGGGAGCACGCGGCGGCGAGGAACATCCCGGTCTGCATGCAGATGAAGCAGGAAGGCATTCCGCTGTTGCGTCAGATCATGGACAAGTTTCCCAAGGTGACGATTATCCTTGACCACCTGTCGCGCGCGCCGTTCGAAGACGGGCCGCCCTACAGTGGGGCGGCAGACCTCTTCGCGCTCGCCAAATACAAACAGGTTTATCTGAAGATCACGCCGATCAATGTGACCCCGAAATTATGGGGCAAAGGCACGCCGGAAACGTTCTTCGGTAAATTGATCGATACATTCGATGCATCGCGGATTGCCTGGGGATCGAATTTTCCGAATTCGGTCGGCACGCTGTCGGAAATTCTCGGCGCGGCGCGAACGGCGTTTTCCTTCGCCAAGGATTCCGATCAGGAGTGGATTTTCGGCAAGACGGCGCTGACGCTTTATCCGGCACTTGCTGATCGATAAAGGAGGCTGCGATGGCGACCGGGTCGAAACTCACTTTGCACACGATGCTGGGCAACTATCCGAACGTCGCGCCGCTTAAAAGCGGGGCGCTGCATTCCGATCTCGTCGATTTCGATTTCGTCGAGGTCAAGGTCGCCAACAACTTGTTCAAACAAGTCGTGCGCGAGGCCAAATACGATCTCGCCGAGTTGGCGATCGTCACCTATCTGCAGGCCAAGTCGTACAACAAGCCTTATATCTTGGTTCCGGCCGTGGTGGTGAGCCGCGGCCAACATCACACCATCGCCTATAATGCCGAACGGGGTACGCTCAAGCCGTCCGATCTCAATGGCAAGCGCGTCGGCGTCCGGGCGTTCACCGTAACCACCGGCACCTGGGTGAGGGGCATTCTGGCGAGCGACTATGGCGTCGATCTCAATAAAGTGGAGTGGATCACATTCGAGGATCCGCATGTCGCGGAATACCGCGACCCCGACATCGTCAAGCGCGCGCCGCCGGGGAAAGAATTGCTGCAGATGCTTCTTGACGGCGAGATCGACGCGGCGATTGTCGGCGACAAGCTTCCCGATCCGCGGCTAAAGCATCTCATTCCGGACGCCGATGCAGCCGCGCAGAAATGGGCCGAGCGTCATCACGGCGTGCCGATCAACCATATGTTGGTGATACGAACCGAGCTGTCCCGATCGCGGCCCGACGTGGTGCGGGAGGTGTTCCGGCAATTCCAGGACAGTAAACGCGCCGCGGGCCTGCCCGACGGGGGCGTCCTCGATCCCTATCGTTTCGGGGTCGAAGCCTGCCGTCCGACTTTGGAAATCATCATCGATTTTTGCCGGCAGCAAAAGCTGATCCCACGACGCGTATCGGTCGATGAGTTATTCGACGATACGACGCGAGCGCTGGGGGCAAGTTTGTGAAGCCGCGAAACCGGACCGTTGCAGCGGCAGCGATCGACGTGCTCATCGATCAACTGGCTATCAAGGTCCTGGCGGCAGGGGTGATTTCGGTCCCGACTAGCTCTGCATAGTCGTCAATAGGCATAGGCCGGCCCACCAGATAGCCCTGCACCTCGTCGCAGCCCCTATCGAGCAGCATCGCATGCTGCGCCGCGGTTTCGACGCCTTCGGCCAATACCGGAATGTTCAGGCTGTGACCCAGATCGATAACTGCGCGCACAATCGCCATGGAGTGCTGATTGTGTTCGAGATCAAGAACAAAAGTCCGATCGATTTTGATTTTATCGAACGCAAATGAATGGAGGTAAGACAACGAGGAGTACCCGGATCCGAAATCGTCCAGCGCGACCAGAACGCCAAGGGCTTTGAGCCGAGAAAGGATGGATATCGCGCGTGAGAAGTCGTCGATGAATACGCTTTCGGTGATTTCAAGCTCCAGCCGAGCCGGGGCGAGGCCGGTGTCGAGCAGAATGGAATGAACGAGGTTGGGGAGATCGCCATAGCGGAATTGCAGCGGCGATACATTCACTGCAACCGTGAGGGGGCGGCGCCAGGATGCGGCCTCGCGGCAGGCTTCGCGCAACGCCCATTCGCCCATCGCGATAATCAGCCCGCTCTCTTCAGCGATAGGAATAAACACGGCCGGCGATACCGAGCCATGGTGCCGATCACGCCAGCGCGCCAGCGCCTCAAATCCGATGACCTCCCCAGACATGGTCCTTTGCGGCTGATAGTGCAAGCGAAGCTGTTGGCATTCGACGGCCGAGCGTAAGGCGTCCTGCAAAGCGCGCCGCTCGCGAACCTCCTCGCCCATTCTTGGGTCGAAAAACAAGACCGATCCGCGGACTTCGGCCTTCGCCCGATAGAGGGCAACGTCGGCGTTGCTGATCAAGGTCTTAGCATCGGAGCCGTGATTGGGATATATGGCCGCGCCGATTGTCGCTCCGGTCTTTATCCGTCGGCCTTCTATGCGGATTTCCTCCCTTAAGGCGCCGAGTAGCCGGTCCGCGAGCGGCGCCGCTATCTGGCTTCCGCCATCGACGATCAATGCAAATTCGTCGCCGCCGATCCGCGCTACAAAAGCGTCATCTGCGGCATGCAGCAATCGCCGCGATACCTCACATAGCAACGCGTCGCCGACGAGATGGCCATAAGTGTCGTTTGTTTCCTTAAAACCATCAAGGTCGAGCGACAAGATAGTGAACTGATCGCCACAGCCCATGGCGCGCTTGATCGCCGCCTCCAACGTATCGTTGAACGTCTTTCGGTTGGCGATATTGGTCAGATGGTCGTGATGCGCCATGCGCGCGATGCGCTGCTCGGTGCGGTTGCGCTCGGTCACGTCCTGAAGAACCGTCACGAGAATTTGCGGAGACTGGGCGTCGTCGCGCACGGCAACGGTGGTTGCGGTACAAATCCTCACACCATTGGTGGCGGTGTGAACCTCGTGATCGGACAGTGTGATCGGATTCGGCGAGCGCAAAGCCTCGTTGTTTTCCGCGATGATGAAATCGGCGCGTTCCTTTGGATATAGATCCGTGACGGTCTTGCCGACAATTTCCTCTCGCGAGACGCCGAACAGTTCCTCGAACGACCGATTGACCAACGTATAGCGACATTGGGCCACATCGGCATTTGCGCATGCTACCTCTTTGACCAGAATTGGTGCCGGGACGTGCTCAATGATGGCATCCAAGAATTTTTGCGTGTGGCGAAGCTCCCGCTCCGCCTGCTTCGATTTGCTGATGTCATGAATCACGGTCAAGCGCGCGTTACGGCCGGCGTAGGTCAGCGCGCGTGAAGATACCGAGACGTCAATCGACGTTCCATCGCGCGTTACATGTTGTCCGATATTCTCGGTAAATTGGCTCAGCTCCAGTGATCGCAAGAAATTGCCAAATCGCTCCCGATCCGCCTCGGGCCGCAGCTCAGGCACAGTCATCGACATGAATTGTTCGCGGCTGTAACCATAGCGCGCCACCGCGGCGTCGTTCACCGCCAAAAACCGCAGGCTTTCGCGATCGCTGACCCACATGGGCACGGGGCTGCCTTCGAACAGTAGCCGGATCGACTCCTCGCGGCTGACCTGATCTGTCACGTCCTTGTGGGTTGCCACCCATCCGCCATCGTCCATCGGCCGATGCGTGACCAAAATCAGGCGGCCATCGCGCAGTTTGTTTATGTGCTGGTACGCTTTTCCTGCGGAAACCGCGCTCAGTCGCCGCGCGATGAATCTATCGGGATCTTCCGACACGTTGCCGATGGTATTCTGGTGCTCGAGAATTGATCGCAACAAAGTGCCCGGTTGCGCCTGCTCTTTGCTCAGTCCGTAGAGGTCGGCATATTGTTGGTTGCACACGATGAGACGTTGATCGCCGTCAAACATGCAAAGACCTTCCGGCATGTTTGCGAGCGCGGAGTCGAGATGCAGTTTTTGCTTGCCTAGTAGTGTTTCGCGTTCGGCCAGGCGAATGCGATGGCGAATACTGACAAAAAATCCAATTATAAGCAGTATGGTGAGTGTGCAGGCTGCGGCAAAAAACATGAACCGAAGCCGGCTGTAGGGCGCAAAGATATCACGCTCGGCAAGGTCGACCGTAGCAATGAGCGCCAGCCACAACGCGGGAACCATAAGCACGTAAAGCAGAACCGCCGGCCGCAGCGCTGCCCGAAACCGATTGCGGCGACCGTGAGTAAATATGCGACCGCCCCTGATCATCGTTGGCCCTTTCGCGGCAGCAACCTACCGCGACGGCCATTGGTAAGTGGTTACTCTTATGGTTTTTGAAGAGGCGGGTGGTTAAGCGCGTCTAAACTTAAGATTGTGCAGCGCGAAATGCGAGATCGGATGCCTGGTCCGCTAGCGCGGCCGCGCTTGCGGCGTAGCAGCTTTGACGCGGCTCGGCAGCTTGGCGACGATGGCCTCGACGCGTTCGATGACCGCGGCGGCGGTTACCTTCTCCATACAAGCATGCCCGTGCGTGCAGCGGCTTAGTTCGCGCAGATAACAGGGCGAGCAGGGCAGTTCGACGCGCAGCACCGCGCCGGCGTGCCGGTAAGGCCCCGCCCAGACCGGATCGGTCGGGCCGAAAACGCTCACCGCCGGCCGATCGACTGCGACCGCGAGATGCATGGGGCCGGAATCGTTACTGACACAGATCGTGGCACGGCGGACGAGTGCAGCAAGCTCGGAGAGCGTCGTTTCGCCGGCGAGGTCGACGGCGCCGGGCGCGAGCTTGGCGATCTCCTGGCACAACGCGCGCTCACCGTCCGATCCGATCAGGACGACGGCAAAGTCCTTTTTTAGAAAATGCCGCGCCACCTCTGCAAAGCCGTCGCTCCGCCATTGCTTGGTGTCCCAATTGGTGCCGGGCGCCATGACCGTAAGCAGCTTTGCCATGCTGATGTCGTAATAATCCAACAGCGCATCGATACGCTTGATCGCCTCCCGCGGAATCGGAAATGAAAAGTCCGGCGCGGCGGCGTCGAGACCGAGCAGCGGCGCGATGCCGAGATAGCGCTCCACGGGATGCAGATCGAGCGTCGGCAAGGTAATATGGTGCGTATAAGCCAGCCAGCTGCCCTCGCGCGCACCCTGCCAGGCGTGCTTTTTCGCTTCGTCCGGAAGCTGTCGCGACAAGGTCTTCCATATCTCGGCGCGAGGCTTGTCGAAGCCGATCCGCACCGGTGCGCCGGACGTGAAGGCAAAAACGGCGCTGCGCAATTGGCCTTGTAGATCGAGCACCAGATCGTACTGCGCGGCGCGCAACGTGGCGATCAGGCGCGCCGCGCGCGCATAAGGCGTCCATCGCCAAGGCGTCGACCAATCGTCGCGCGGAAATTCGATGACATTGTTAATCGCGGGATTCTGCTTTAGCAATTCGGCGATGTCGGACGCCACCAGCCAATCGATTCGCGCCTTGGGATAACGGGTGCGCAATTTGTTGAGCAGCGGAAAGGTGTGCACCACGTCGCCGAGCGCCGACAACTTGATCAGCAGGATGTTTTCAAACTCGCGGCTCTTGAGGTCGTCAGTTGGCACGATTGATTCCTGTCGGACGAAACGACTCGCCAAGGCCTGTCGCGCGCGTCTTGAATGACGGGAAGTTATCTAGCACCATGCCAAGCCTATTGTAAGCAAATGCGGTCGGGACGGGATTCCGTCGCGGGCAGGGGAGGGACCATGAGGAAATTCGTCGCAATGGTCATGCTGGCGGCTCCGCTCGCCGCATTTGCCGGAACCGCCCCGTCGCACGCCGCCGGTCCAGCGCCGGTCACCATCGTGGTATTCACGCCGCCGTCGCTCGGCGCCATCTTCCCGTCAGTCATCAAGCAGCAGAAGTTCGATATCGCCAACGGCGTCGACATCACATTCGTCGAACGGCCGCCGGATGCCTATGCGACGGAGTTCAATGCCGGCGATTTCCCGGTCGGCGGCAGCGCTTCGGTGATGATCCTGGGCCTCGGCGCCACGCGCGGCATCAAGGCGAGCTACCTGTTCAATCTGTTCGATTATTGGGGCACCGTGGTGACGAGCCGGCCCGACATTAAGACGCTCGCCGATCTCGCGGGCAAGCAGCTTGCCGCCGCCAAGGGCACCACCAATTACACCATGTTCGCGTGGCTGGCGAAGCAGCAAGGCGTCGACCCCAATTCGTTCCAGGTCGTCAATACCGCGCCGCCGGGCCTGGTCGGCTATGCCGTGGCCGAGCGCGCCGATGCGGTGCAACTGTGGGAGCCCGCCTATACCCTGGTGAAGGCCGTCATGCCGCAGATCCATACCATCGACCTCAATATCGCCAAGGTCTGGCATACCTTCGCCGGCGGCGGCGAAATTCCCTATCTCGGGGTCGCGGCGCATCAGGAATGGATCGACGCCCATCGCGATTTGATTCCGGGTCTTTATCGCGCTTATAAGCAGGCCGCCGACTGGGTGGCCGCGAATCCGGCGGCAGCGGCGCCGCTGGTCGCGACGCTTAAGGACGACGCCCAGCGCCAGGCGATTACGGCCCTGATGCGCGACAATTCCCGGCTGGCGCTGGACATAAAGCCGGCCGGCAAGATCCAAAAGCAGATCGAAGCGACCTACCGAGCCGGCATCGACGTCGGCCTGTTCAAAGACATGCCGCCGGCTTCCTCGATCTATAGCGGCGAGATGGAGTGATGGCGCTCGCGGACGGCGAGGGGGCGCCCGCCGCCGGCAGATTTTTTGCCTTCACCCGCTTTCGCTACGAGAGCGTGGTCGCGCTCGCCGGCCTTGCCGTCGTCTGGCAGATCGCGTCGCTGTTCGTTCCGCACTTTCTGTTTCCGTCGGTGCCCGAGATCGCCACGCGCCTTGTCGAGATCTTCACGTCGTGGAATTCGCTGCTCGACATGCTGGCGACCAGCGGCCGCATCCTTGCCGGCCTCGGCGGCGCTTTCGTGTTCGGCACATTGCTCGCCATACCGATGGCGCGCTCGCCATCTTTGGCGCGCTACGCCTATCCGCTGCTCAATTTCAACCAAGGCATCCCGGCGCTGTCCTGGGTCGTGATCGCCATCATCTGGTTTCGCGGCATCGAGTTCCGCATTTTCTTCATCATGGTGATGACGACGCTGCCGGCCTTCACCTTCCAGGTGCTCGACGCCTACCGCGCCATGTCGAAGGACCTTTTCGAAATGACGCTCTCGTTCCGGCCGACGCGGTTCGATCTGCTGCGCACGCTGATCTGGCCGACGGTGCTGCCCGGCATGCTGACCGCCTGGAAGGTCAATCTCGGCAATGCCTCGCGCGTGGTCGTGGTCGCCGAGTTGGTGGGCGCGACCGGCGGCGTCGGCTACGAGCTCCTGCAGCAGCAACAGGTTTTCGACATGGCCGGCGCCATCGCCTGGACGCTCGTGCTGGTGATCTTCGTCCTTGTCGTGCAGGGCGTCATTACGTTGATCGAAACGCGCGCGCTGCGCTATCGCGCCATTGCCGAGCACGCCTTGTGAGCAACACGCCGCTGGAAATCCTCTTCGAACGGGTGAGCAAATCGTTTTCCCGCCCCGGCGGCGGACCGGCGTTCGAAGCGGTCCGCGATTTAAGTTTCTCGGTCGGTCGCGGCGAACTGGTGGCGATCCTCGGCAAGACCGGCTGCGGCAAGTCCACGACCTTCAATCTCATCTCCGGGCTCATTCGCCCGTCAGCCGGCCGCGTCGCGGTGCAGGGTCACGATCCCTATGCCGATTTTGCCTGGTTTCGCGGCAAGATCGGCATCGTGTTTCAGAACGACCGGCTGATGCCGTGGCGTACCGCGATCGAGAACGTGGCGCTGGGGCTCGAGCTCAACAAGGTGCCGCCGGCGCAACGTCTCGAGATCGCCGCGTCATGGTTGGCGCGGCTTGGGCTTTCCGGCCACGCCAATGATTATCCCCACGCGCTGTCCGGCGGCATGCGCCAGCGCGTCTCCGTCGCCCGCGCTTTTGCCGGCAAGCCGGATATTCTTCTCTGCGACGAACCGTTTTCCGCGCTCGACGAGCACACCGGCAATGCGCTGCGCCAAGAGTTTCGCAATCTGCTGCAAGAGACCGGCGCGACCTCGATCTTCATCACCCATTCCATCGACGAGGCGCTATGGTTTTCCGCGCGGCTCATGGTATTCGAACGTCCGGCGCGTATCGCCTATGAAACGACGCTCGCCCCGGAGACGAGCGAAGCCGACCGTGCCGCCGTGCGCGATCGCATCCGCAAGGTGCTATCGGGGGAAGGCTAAGACATCGTCCTATTTACACGCTCGCCAATCACGCCGGGACGAGTCCATCCGGCACTCTTGCACCGGATGATCCTGATCTTGGGCCTCAGCCGCGCTTTTTCTTCGCGGCGACCGACTTGGATTTTGAAGACTTGGATGTTGAAGACTTTGACTTCGAAGATTTGGACTTCGACGCGCCGCGGCTCGCCGGTTTGGTCTTGGCGGATGAGGTCCGCTGAGGTGCGGGCGACGTTTTGCCTGATGTACCGCCGGAGACGGCGTTGGCCTTGAGGTCGACGGTAAAACTGTCGCCGACACCGGTCTTGCCCGAGCTTGGGTCAACGGTCACGAAGACACCCGCAATCGAAGCGGGAGAGACAGTCAACCGCAAAAAGCCAAAAGTATTGTCGTTATATACTTCCAGCCTAAGCGGATTGCCGCTGGCGTCGGTGCCGGAGAGCGGAGCTTTAGGCGCGGGCGGGCGATGTTTCGACGGCTTCAAGCCCGGTAGATTGTAGTAGCCGCCCATTCCGGCGACGAGATAGGGAATCTGCTTTTTGCCGACCGTTCGCGTGTAGCGCTCGTACAAATGGGCGTGACCGGAGAGATGCAAATCGGGCTCAATCCCAGCTGCAGTGCATGCGTCGTCGATTTGCTTGAGCATCGTCGGGCTTGGCACATGTGAGGGGCTGCCGGTGAACGGCGGATGGTGGGTTGCGATGACCAGCGCGCGCCATTGGCCCTGGTCCCGTTCGGTTTTCGCGGCGGCGAGCTGCTGCTTCAAGAAATCCAACTGGGCGTTGCCCACCTTGGAATTGGCGATTACGCCTTCCGTGCCGCCTTCGCTGGTATTCGAATAGAGACCGATGAATTTGACGAAGGGAGCGTTCAGCGTGAAATACACGCCCGGTTGATCCATTGTGGTTCGCACCGCGCCCTGACTGTCCGGACTTCGCGTGGGCTGGCTGGTGCAGAAATTGGCGATGAACGCATCCAGGGACTTCGCGGTCTCGCCCTTGTAGACCGCGCCATCGTGATTGCCCGGAATGGCGAAGATCGGCGCGTTGTAATCGCGGTACGGATCGTAGAACTGGTCGAAGTAGTATTCCTCCTGGCCGAAATAATAAACCACGTCGCCGAGATGGTACCAGAACGCGGCGCCGCTGCTGCCGAGGTCGTCGGCCATGGCGTCGGCCACCGCAAACTGGAATTCCGGATTGTGAATTCCGCCGGTGTCGCCGACGGTGTGGAAGGTGATCTTTTCGGCGGTTTGGATTTTTTGCACGAGGTTGGCACCGATCACCGAAGATAAATCCACCGGTGTCGTGCTTCTGGCAGCCGGAAATGGTTCGAGCTGCTCAAGCCCTTTGGCCGCGGTGTCTGCGTCGATTTCCTGCTTGCTGAAGCTGCTGAAGTTGTCAGGAGTGAGATCCGGATCTCCGAACGCGCGGTCAATCGGCATAATTCGTCCTCCTATAAGGCGTTTTCAGCAATTCGGGTTTTCAGCAACTCCAGTTCTTAGCGACTCCAAATGTGCGATCGCCTGCGCGATTTCGGATAATTGAGTGGCCTAATTCAGTAGCTTTCCTGGCTCATGCCAAACTTCGCTGGCCCTCACAAGCGCAAGCAGGATCATAGTGCAGGCGACTTTCATGATTGCGTCCTGCAAAGCTTCACAATACTATTACAGGCAGAGTGTCAGGAAGATTACAACCGCTTTTCCACAAAATCTTGCCGCGACCACGACTGCATCGAACAGGCGGTCTCTGGCGCGTGACACCCCGGGATGTCCCGCCGCATTAGCGAGGCCGGGAGATGCAAATGCTTGAGGATTTCCGCGATTTTTTCCGCGCCATGTGCGGCGACTGGCTAGCTCGGATGAGCGGCCAGCGTTCCCCTCGCCGCCTTGAAGCGGATATATACGCGCGGAGCCGTCAAGCTATCCGCGCGCATCTTGTATCGCCTGCCACACCCGCTCCGGCGTCGCCGGCATTTCGACGTGGCGGACGCCGAAGTCCGAGAGCGCGTCAACGATGGCGTTGACGGTCACCGCGAGCGCCGGCACCGTGCCGCCTTCGCCGGCCGGGCGGATGCCGAGCGGATGGGTCGAGGAGGGCACCTCGCTGATTTCGGTGATGTAGTTCACCAGATCGGAGGCGCGCGGCATGGCGTAATCCATCAGCGAGCCCGCCAGCATCTGCCCGCTCTCCGGATCGTAATAGGCGTGCTCTAAGAGCGCCTGGCCGACGCCTTGGGCGATGCCGCCGTGAACCTGGCCGTGAATGATCAGCGGATTGACCGCGCGGCCGACGTCGTCAACGGCCACGTAATTGATCAGCGCCACCTTGCCGGTATCGACATCGACCTCGACCTCGCAGACATGCGCGCCGTAAGGATAGCTGGCGTCGAGCACAGTCTCGTCACAGGCGGCGTACAGCGGGCCCTGCAGGTCCGCCGGCAAATCCTTGCGCTCGGCGGCTGCGCGCGCGACCTCAAACAGGCCGACGGCATGGTTAGTGCCCTTGACCGCGAAGCGGCCATTCTTGAATTCGATGTCCGCGGCTGCGGTTTCCAGAAGATGCTCGGCGATGCGCAGGCCCTTCTCAATGATGCCATCGGTGGATTTTTTGATGACGATCGAGCCCAATCGCATGCCGCGGCCGGAGTGGGCGCCGCCGCCGACCGTGACGCGATCGGTATCGCCGGCGACGAAGCGCACGCACTCGATCGGCACGCCGAGCCATTCGGTGATGAGCTGCGCAAAACTCGTCTCGTGGCCCTGGCCCTGCGAGACGATGCCGATGACGAGCTCGACGGTGTTGTCGGGCTTCACCGTGATCTCGGCCTTCTCGCGCGGCACGCCGGTCGAGATGTCGACATAGGTGCCGACGCCGATGCCGCGATATTTGCCGCGCTTGCGCGCCTCCTTGCGGCGCTTCTTAAAACCTTTCCAGTCGCCGAGTTTTAACGCCAGATCCATGCCGCCGATGTAATCGCCGTTGTCGTAGACGACGCCGAACGGATTTTTGTACGGCAGCTCCTTCTCGGTCACCAGATTCTTGCGGCGCAGCGCAACGCGGTCGTAGCCGCATTCGCGGGCGGCGAGATCGATCAGGCGCTCCATGACGAAGATGACCTCCGGCCGGCCGGCCGAGCGATAGGGCCGGGTCGGCGAAGTGTTGGATAGCGTGGCGCGGGCGCGGAAATACGCCGCGGGCATGCGATAGATGCTCGACATCATTTGCACGCCCTTTTGCACCATGGCGAAATTGGTGGTGTGGGCGCCGAGATTGCCAATGTTCGAGCCGCGCATGGCGAGGAACTTGCCCTTGTCGTCGAGCGCGAGCTCCGCCTCGACCACGAGGTCGCGCGCCTGATAGTCGCTCAAGAAGGATTCGCTGCGCTCGATGATCCATTTCACCGGACGCTTTAGCTTGCACGCCGCCCAGGCGACCAGGGCGAATTCCGGATAGATCATGCCGCGGGTGCCGAAATTGCCGCCGACGTCCTGCATCAGCACGCGGACCTTTTCCGGCGGCACGACGAGAATCTTGGCGAGATCGTTTTTTAGCCGCACCGCGCCGCCATTGCCGGCATAGACGGTAAATCGCCCGGTCTCGGCGTCGAAGTCGGCCAGGGCCGCGCGCGGCTCCATCGGCACGCCGGTGACGCGCTGCACCCAGGTCTCGAAGCGGGTCACATGCGCGGCGCGGGCGAAGGCGGCTTCGGTCGCCGCCGCGTCACCAAGCGCGGCGTCGAAACAGACGTTCGAGCGTGCGGCGTCGTGGACCCGCGGTGCGTCCTGTCGCGCGGCGTCGGCGGTGGCAGCCACCGCGGGCAGTATCTCGTAATCGATCTCGACGCGCTCGGCGCCGTCCTTCGCGGCATAGACCGTCTCGGCTACCACCATCGCCACCGCCTCGCCGACAAAGCGCGCTTTGTCGGCCGGCAGCGGGAAGTGCGGCGCTTCGAAAGGCGCCGTGCCGTCGCTGTTGTGCAATTGGGTTTCCGCCGGATGCGGCGACCACGGGATATGCGGGATCGGCTTGAGGCCGTCGGCGAGAAAGTCCGCGCCGGTCAATACCGCGAGCACCCCCGGGGCGGCCTTGGCGTCGGCGGTCGCAATGGCGCGGATGCGCGCATGGGCATGCGGCGAGCGCACCATCACCGCATAAACTTGCCCTGGCAGATTCTCGTCGGCGGTGTAGCGGCCGGCGCCGCGAGTGAGCCGCAAATCTTCGCGTCGCCGCACCGGCTGACCGATGCCGGAACCGTTTGCAGGTTGATCCATCGCGCTCTCTTATCGTCATTCCGGATTGCCGCGAAGTGACTCGGCCCCAAAATGACTAAACCGGCGGCAATTTAGGCGAGCCATTCACCGAGCGCCACCCGTGCGTGCGGGCTGGCATTATTTGGCGGCCCATGTACACACACCATGTACAGGGGGCGCGCAGGGAGTACGCAAGACGATGTCCGGGCAACTCGGCAAGCCGATGCTGCGCAAGGAGGATCCGGCGTTGCTGTCAGGGCGCGGCCGCTATGCCGACGACCTTCCGGTTGCGGTCGGCACTTTGCATGCGCACGTCATCCGCTCGCCGCACGCCCATGCCGCGATCGTCCGCATCGATGCCGCGGCGGCGCTGGCGCATGACGGCGTATGGGCCGTCATCACCGGCGAGGATGTCCGCAAGCTCTCCGACCCGTTCCTGGCCCCCGTCAAAGCGCCGGTGCGGCAATGGTCGCTCGCCGTCGAGCGCGTGCGCTATGTCGGCGAGCCGGTGGTGCTCGTCGTTGCGGAAAGCCGCTATGTCGCCGAGGACGCCGCCGAACTGGTGCAGATCGATTACGAGCCGCTGGCGGCGGTGATCGATCCGGTCGCCGCCTGCCAGGCCGATGCGCCGATCCTGCATCCGGAAGCCGGGACCAACGAAGTCTCGGTGCGCGATTTCAGTTACGGCGATCCGCAAGGCGCCTTCGCGCGCGCCGACCGCCGCATCGCCATGACGGTGCCGTTTCATCGACTCTCGTTCACACCGATCGAGTGCTACGTCGTGGTCGCGGCGCACAATGCGGCGGAAGGAAGCTACGACGCGCTGGCGAATTTCCAGGGACCGTTCTCGATGCATCCGGTGATGGCACGGGCGTTGCGCGTGCCGGGGCCGAAATTGCGGCTGCGCATCCCGCCGGACTCCGGCGGCAGTTTCGGCATAAAACTTTCGGTGTTCCCGTTTGTCGTGCTCATGGCGCTCGCGGCCAAGATCACCGGCCGTCCGGTGAAATGGGTCGAGGACCGCATCGAGCATCTCCTCGCCGCCAGTTCCGGCCCGAACCGGGTCACGCGGATCGAGGCGGCGGTGAACAATAACGGCCGCGTCCTGGCGTTAAAGCTCGATCAGCTCGAGGACTATGGCGCGTTCCTGCGCGCGCCGATGCCCGGCCCACTCTACCGCATGCACGGCGCGGTGACCGGCGCTTACGACATCGCGCATGTCGAAGTGAAAAACCGCGTCGTGCTCACCAACAAGATGCCGGCAAGCCTCATTCGCGGTTTCGGCGGGCCGCAGCTTTATCTGGCCTTGGAGCGGCTGATGCACCGCATCGCGGTGGAGCTGAAACTCGATCCGCTCGACGTCATGCGGCGCAATCTCGTGCCGGCGCAGAAATTTCCC
Source organism: Xanthobacteraceae bacterium (assembly GCA_030038415.1). Classification (GTDB taxonomy): domain Bacteria; phylum Pseudomonadota; class Alphaproteobacteria; order Rhizobiales; family Xanthobacteraceae; genus BOG-931. The sequence continues at coordinate 2,879 of JASHOX010000296.1, read as the reverse complement.
TACCACGCCGCGGCCGGGGCGCTCTACGATTCCGGCGACTACGCACGCGCCGTCGAAAAGACCATCGGCGATGGCCGGCTCGCCGATCTCAAGCGCCGCCGCGACGCGGCGCGCCAAGCCGGCCGTCTCTACGGCATCGGCTTTGCCGCGGTGGTCGAGCCGGCGATGTCGAACATGGGCTACCTGTCGACGCTGATGACGGCGGCGGCGCGCGAAAAGGCCGGCCCAAAAAGCGGCGCCGTGTCGATGGCGACGGTGAACATCGATCCGCTCGGCGCCGTCACCGTCACCGCCGACGTCACGGTGCAGGGCCAGAGCCACGAGACGGTGCTGGCGCAGATCGTCGCGCAAGAGCTCGGCCTTAAGCCCGACGACATCGAAGTGGTGCTGGAAATGGACACCGCCAAGGACCAGTGGTCGATCGCCGCCGGCACCTATTCGAGCCGCTTCGCCTCCGGCACCGCGGTTGCCGCGCATATCGCCGCGGTGCAGATGCGCGACAAGCTCAAAACCATCGCGGCGAAGCAGCTCAACGTGCTGCCCGGCGACGTCGAGCTTGCCGGCGGCAAGATCAGGAGCCGTTCCAATCCTGACAATGCGCTGCCGTTTGGCCGCGTCGCCGGCACTTCGCACTGGTCGCCGATGCTGCTGCCTGAAAGCATGGCGCCCGCGCTCAGCGAAACCGGCGTGTGGTCGCCGCAGGAATTGGAAGCGCCGTCGCGCGACGATCGCATCAACACTTCGCTGACCTACGGCTTTATCTTCGACATGTGTGGCATCGAGATCGATCCGGTCACTTATCAGGTCCGCGTCGACCGCTACGTGTCGATGCACGATGCCGGGCGCATCATGAATCCGACCATCGCCGAAGGCCAAATCCGCGGCGCCTTCGCGCAAGGCATCGCCGCCGCCCTCTACGAGGAGTTTTCCTACAATGAGGAGGGCGCGTTTCTCTCCGGCACGTTTGCCGATTATCTGGTGCCGACGGTGAGCGAAATCCCCGAGGTCGAGATTCTCCACATGGAATCGCCGTCGCCGTTCACCCCGCTGGGCGCCAAGGGCTTGGCCGAGGGCAATTGCATGTCGACACCGGCCTGTATCGCCAACGCCATCGCCGATGCGCTTGCCGTGCGCGACGTCGTCCTGCCGGCGACGCCGCGCCGCATCCATGAACTGATGCAACACAACGAGAAATGAAACCGCGCCCCTTCGATTATGTCCGGCCCGACACCGCCGAGGAGGCGGTGGCGCTGCTCGCCGACTATGGCGACGAGGCGCGCATCCTCGCCGGCGGCCAGTCGCTCATTCCGATGCTCAATCTGCGGCTGATCGACCCCGCCGTGCTGATCGATATTTCGCGTATCGCCGGGCTCGACGTCATCGCCGACCGCGGTAACTTCATCGAAATCGGCGCCGCGGTGACGCAGAACGCGCTGATGGGGTGGCCGGATTTGAAACTGAAACTGCCGCTTCTTGCCGCGGCGTTGCCCTTTGTCGGCCACTTCCAGACCCGCAACAAGGGCACGGTGTGCGGCTCGGTCGCGCATGCCGATCCGAGCTCGGAAATTCCGCTTACCCTCGCCGTCTGCGGCGGCGCGGTGGTGTTGCGCGGAAAACGCGGCGAGCGCGTGCTGGCCGCGGACGCCTTTCAGCAGGACATGCTCACCACCGCGCGCGAGCCGGACGAATTGATCGCCGCCGTGCGTTTCCCGGTGATCGAAGGCAAGGGCGTCGCGTTTGACGAAGTGGCGCGCCGCCACGGCGATTTCGCCATTATCGCGGTCGCGGCGATTGCCGACGGGCGCGGGGAGGTCACGCTCGGCGTCGGCGGCATGGCCGGGCGGCCGATGCTGCGTTCGATCGTCGGCGACGCCGCCGGCGCGATTGCCGTCTGGGCGGGCGAGCTCGAAGGCTACGAGGATCTGCACGCGAGCGCGGCGCTGCGCCGCGACCTGTTGCGCAATCTTGGCCCGCGTGTGGTGGCGGAGGCGATCCGATGCGCCGCGTGAACAAGAACGAACGCGTGCGCATCGCGCTCGCGCTCAATGGCCGCAAGCTCGCCGCCGCGGCCGAGCCGCGCACGCTTCTCTCCGATTTCATCCGGCAAAATCTCGGCTCAACCGGCACCCATGTCGGCTGCGAGCACGGTATCTGCGGCGCCTGCACGGTGCTGATCGACGGCGTCGCCGCGCGCTCCTGCCTCACGCTCGCGGTGCAAGCCGAAGGCCGCGAGGTCAAAACCGTGGAGTCGCTCGCCGCGCCGGACGGCACGCTCAATCCGCTGCAGGCGGCGTTCCGCGCCAATCACGCGCTGCAATGCGGCTTCTGCACGCCGGGCATTCTGATGTCGTTCACCGATTATCTCGCCCGCAATCCCCATCCGAGCTCCGCCGAAATCCGCGAAGTCCTCTCCGGCCATCTCTGCCGCTGCACCGGCTATGCCGGCATCGTCAAAGCGGTGGAGGAGGTGGCTTCATCCGCCCCCGCGAAAGCGGGGAAGGGGGACCATGCGAGCGAAGCGAAGCATGGTGGAAGGGGCGTCTGACTGGTCGCCCCGCCGTCGCCGAAAGAGTTTCGTCAGAGCCCGCGCCCCTCTCACCGCCTTCGGCGGTCGCCCCTCCCCGCTACGCGGGGCGGGAGGCTATCTTTTCTTCGGCTCCCAGCGATAGGCTTTCGCCGTAGCGCCACGCATGAGCATGTCGCGCTCGCTGTCAGTCAAGCGGTCGGTCTTGAGAAACGGCTCGACCGCCTGCTCGTAATTGACGACGGCGAAGGCGCGGGTCCAGTCGGTGCCCCACAGGCAGCGCTCCAGGCCCCAGGCATCGAACACGCGCTGAAGCGGATCCCAGATGTCCGGGAACGGATAGGGCTTTTGCGAC
>JASHOX010000295.1 GCA_030038415.1 Xanthobacteraceae bacterium | reverse complement strand
GAACTCGTCGTAGTATTCGAGATTGAAGAACTTCGCGTTCTCGGCGAGGTAGGCGATCTGCGCCTCGCTCTCGGGATCGGGATTGGGCAGATGCCGGTCGGTCGTCGGCACGTTGTGATCGACGACAAGCAGCGTCTTGTCCGGCGCGTGCACTTTGCGCCCCGACAATCGCAAGCCTTCGAACGCCTGGGGGCTCGTGACTTCGTGCACGATATGGCGATCGATATAGATGAGGGCGGAGCCGTCGGGGTCCTCCTCGATCACATGCTCGTCCCAGATTTTGTCGTACAGCGTGCGCGGCTTGGCCATGGTCGAAACTCACAAAAAATTCACCACCGGCGCGCAATATACCCGGGGCGCAGCGGATTTAAAGTTACTCCGCCGCCTTGTCCTCGGCGGCCTCGGCGGCGTGATCTTGGCGCTCGAAAATGCGGGCGGATTTGCCGCGCCGGCCGCGCAGATAATACAGCTTGGCCCGGCGTACCTTGCCGCGGCGCACCACCTGGATGGAATCGATCATCGGCGAATAGAGCGGAAAGACGCGCTCGACGCCTTCGCCGTAGGAGATCTTGCGCACGGTGAAGTTCTCGTTGAGTCCTGAGCCGGCGCGGCCGATGCAGACGCCTTCATAGGCCTGCACGCGGGTGCGTTCGCCTTCGACGATCTTGACGTTAACGATGAGCGTATCGCCGGGCTGGAAATCGGGGATTTCCTTGCCGGCGGAAAGCTTCGCCATCTGTTCGTTTTCGATTTCTTTGAGCAAGTTCATGGCGAATTCTCCAAAAGGTACGCGGTCTTGTATGCGATCTTTGGCTGCGCATTCTTCGCGCCGTTCCGGCCGGATCTATGCGGGTTGGGCGAGCTTCTATTACACCGCGCGGGCTTTGTCACCCCAACGTCACCTCTGGTCATTTGGGCCTCGCCGGCCTGGTCTGTGATCCTGGGCGACGTGCCCAAAGATCGGGCCGGCGCTCACGGGTGAGCCGCTCGGCTTCGGCGCGGCGCCAGGCGGCGATTTTGCCGTGATCGCCCGAAGTCAGCACTTCCGGGATTCCCCGGCCCTCCCATAGCTGCGGCCGCGTATAGTGCGGATATTCCAACAGGCCGGCGGAAAAGCTCTCCTCGGCGCTCGATTCCGCGGCGCCCATGACGCCGGGCAGGAGCCGGACGCAGGCGTCGATCAGCACCATGGCGGCGATCTCGCCGCCGGACAGCACATAATCGCCGATCGAGACTTCTTCCAGGTCACGCGCGGCGATGACGCGCTCGTCGACGCCCTCGAAGCGGCCGCAAACCAGGACCACGCCGGCGCCGCCGGCGAGCTCCTCGACCCAGTTTTGATCGAGCGGCGCGCCGCGCGGCGAGAGCAGGAGGCGAGGTCGCGCATCGGTCGCCGTCGCGTCGATGGCGCGGGCGAGCACGTCGGGCTTCATCACCATGCCCGGTCCGCCGCCGGCCGGCGTGTCGTCGACCGAGCGATGCTTATCGGTGGCGAAATCGCGGATATCGACGGCATCGAGCAACCAGGTGCCCGCCGCCAAGGCCTTGCCGGCGAGGCTTTCGCCCAACGGTCCAGGAAACATATCCGGAAAAATTGTGAGAACGCTGGCGCGCCACATGTCAGTCGTGCTCTGCCGGCAGTTCGACGACCAGACGCCGGGCCGCGAGATCAACGTTAGGCACGGTCAGGGCATCGAACGGAAGGAGTTGTGTCGACTCGTCGTCCGCCCGTCGCACCTCGATTAAATCGCCGGCGCCAAAATTGTGGACGGCGACGACGGTGCCGAGCAGTTTCCCGGCACGATCGACAACGGCAAGTCCGATCAGATCGGCGTGATAGTACTCGTCGGGTTCGTCCGGCTCCGGCAGCCGATCGCGCGGCACGTAAAGTTTAGTATTGGCGAGCCGTTCGGCGGCGTTGCGGTCGGCGATGCCCGCAAGCGTCGCGACGAAATGATCTTTCGCGGGCCGCAAGCTTTCGATCGCCAAGATACGGCCGTCTTCGGTCTGCAACGGGCCGTAGCTGACGATTGCGGCGGGGTCGGCGGTGAACGAGCGCAGCCGGACTTCGCCGCGCACGCCATGGGCGGCGCCGATTTGGCCGACGCAGATGCGTGCGCCGCCCGCCATCGCTCGTTAGCTCGCCGGCGCTGCCGGAGCGGCGCCTGCCGCAGGTGCGGCGCCCGCGGCCGCGCCTGCCGCAGCTTTGGCGGCCTCTTCCTTGGCCTTGCGCTCTTTGCGCGGGATCGCCCTTTCCGGATTGTTGCGCGCCTTGCGCTTCATCACGCCGGCGGCGTCGAGAAAGCGCATGATGCGGTCGGACGGCTGCGCGCCCTTGGCGATCCAGGCCTTGGCCTTTTCCAGGTCCCAGGTCAGCCGCTCGGTCTTGTCCTTCGGCAGTAGCGGATTGAAATAGCCCAGCCGCTCGATGAAGCGGCCGTCGCGGGGCGCGCGGCTGTCAGCGACGACGATGTGATAGAATGGCCGCTTCTTGGTGCCGGCGCGGGCCATACGGATGACGAGAGACATTCAGTTTCCTTTCGTTAGGTTGATGGCGACGATTGCAGGATCACTTTTTCTTCCCCAAGCCCGGCAGACCGCCGGGAAATTTCGGACCAAGGCCAGGTAATCCGGGAAAATTCGGCGGCAGGCCTTTGGGCAGGTTCGGCATGCCCGGCATGTTTGGCGGCAGGCCGCCCGCACCCGGAAGTCCCGCCGGCAATCCGCCAGGCATTTTTTCCGCGAGCTTGGCCATGTCTTCCGGGCTCGGCATGCCGCCGCCGCCGAAGCCGAGCATGTTGGCGAGCCCCGCCATCGGTCCGCGCTTGGCGCCGCCCATCGCTTTCATCACGTCGGACATCGTGCGGTGCATTTTGAGGAGCTTGTTGATGTCCTCGGGCTTGGTGCCGGAGCCAGCGGCGATGCGGCGCTTGCGGCTCGCCTTGAGAATATCGGGATGGCGCCG
>JASHOX010000294.1 GCA_030038415.1 Xanthobacteraceae bacterium | reverse complement strand
GTCGACTTCGCCGGCAAACGCGTTCTCGACGTTGGCACGGCCAGCGGCTTTCTCAGCTTCGAGGCGGAGAAGCGCGGCGCCGAAGTCGTGTCGTTCGACTCTTCGTCGCCCCAGATGCACGCAGGCTTGCCCTTCATTGAAGTACGACGACGTGGCGATGGCAGTGCACCGGATGCCACGGACGATTTTGAACCATTACGCAATGCCTATTGGTATGCGCACAGAGCTTACGGCTCGCGGGCCAAATGCTACTACGGCGACATCTACAATCTGCCGGACGAGCTGGGCGAATTCGATATCGTCCTGGTCGGCGCAATCTTGGTCCACCTACGTGATCCAGTATCGGCGCTTACATCGATAGCACGGCGCTGCCGCCATCGGCTGGTCATCACAGAAGGGATCATTCATACCAAAGAATGCTTGATGCTGTTTATGGGCGGCTCCCATCACGCACCGGAGGTAAACAAGTACAATAACTGGTGGAACTTATCATTTGGCCTCTATGACAATCTCCTCCAGATCCTCGGTTTCAAGGTGGCTTATTACGTCCAAAACGATTATCCGTGGCAAAATGCGGCGGGTGTGAAGCGCGTTATCCGGCTTGGAACGCTGGGCGCCGAGAGGATTGAGCCCGCAGTCTAACGTACGACCACGACATACGGGCATACGCCGTATCGGCGGCCCCGTTTTCGCCGCAAAGCCGTAAATTGCCGCCTCAGCTTGACTGGGCTAGGACTTCCTCCAATCCGACGGAAGAGATTCTCCGTCATCGACGACACGCCCACCGGGAGGGATCGTGCCGGGTTTCCGCATCATCGTGTTCCTCGCCTGCATTTGTGCCCTGAGCGTCGGGGCGCATGCCGCACCGCTGTCGGGACCGATTCCGCTGCCGCGGCACCGGCCCGCCATCAAAAGCGAAAGGCTCGGCAAGGCCGAAGCGTCCGAACCCGGCGCCGCGGAGCGCGGCTTGCATCGGGTGGCCCCGCTCTCGATCGCGCCGCCGGCAGCTTCAGCAGCGCGCGAGGCTCCAGTCGCCGTGTCGCCGGCCGACGCGCGGCTTGAGCCGCCGGTTGGGCAGGCGCCGATATTGCCGCCGCCCAGTGCGGCGCCGGCCTTCGCGACCACCGCGGCGACGGCGACCTCGCCGCTCGACTTGTCCGCGGTCAAGCAGGCCATCGATCTCGTGCGCAAGAACCGCCAGGGCGAGGCGACCGACGTCGAGCGCAGTATTTCCGATCCGGTCGCCCGCAAGCTCGTCGAATGGGTGATCCTGCGCAGCGAAGACGGTTCGAGCGATTTCGCGCGCTATGCCGCGTTCATCACCGCCAATCCGAGCTGGCCCGGCATCGAGACGTTGCGCCGTCGTGCCGAGGCGGTGCTATGGCAGGACAACGTCGATCCGGTCGCCGTCATCGACTTCTTCCGCTCGGAAGGGCCGTTCACGGCCAAGGGTCATTTCGCGCTGGCACGAGCATTGCTGACGCGCGGCGACGTTGCCGGCGCCGCCGCCGCGGTACGCCAAGCCTGGCGCCATGACGCTTTTTCCGGAGACCTCGAGGAACAGGCGCGCGAAACTTTTTCGCGATTGATCACGCCTACCGACGACGAGGTGCGCATGCAGGCGCGGCTCTACGCCGAGGACAGCGACGCCGGGTTGCGCGCGGCGCACCATCTCGACGCCGCTGCGCTCGCCATCGCCAAAGCCCGCGCCGCGGTCGTCGATCAGGCGCGTAACGCCAAGGCGCTCCTTGAGGCGGTGCCCGAGGCCGCGCGTCGCGACCCGGGCTACATGTTCAGTCGCATCCAATGGCTGCGGCGCAATGACAAGATCGCCGAGGCCGCGCAATGGCTCAACGCCGCGCCGCGCGATCCGGCCAAGCTGATCGACGTCGACCAGTGGTGGGTGGAACGGCGGTTGGTGTCGCGAAAACTGCTCGATCTCGGCGACGCCCGGCTGGCCTATGAGGTCGCCAACGGCGCGGCGCCGCCGGAGAACCAGAATTACCGCGCCGAACAGCATTTCACCGCCGGCTGGATCGCGCTGCGCTTCCTGCGCCAGCCGGCGATCGCGCTTGCGCATTTCGCCCGGATTGCCGACGGCGTTTCCAATCCGATCACGCTGGCGCGCTCGTTCTATTGGCAGGGTCGCGCCGCCGAAGCCCTGGGGCGGGAGCAGGACGCCCGCGCGCTCTACGAAGCGGCAGCGCATTACCCGACGGCCTATTACGGCCAACTCGCGCGCGCCCGGCTCGGCCTCGACGAGGTGACGCTGCGCGCTGCCCCGCGCGCGCCCGCCGAGCGCCGCACGCTCGAAATCGCCCGCGCCTTCGAGATTCTCTATGCCGTCGATGAGCGCGACCTCGTCGCCATCATGGCGGCCGACCTCGGCGATAAGGCGACCGATACCACGGCGCTTGCGGCGCTTGCCGACATCGCCACTCGCCATGACGACGCGCGGGCGACGCTGCTGATCGGCAAGGCCATGCTCGGCCGCGGCTATCCGTTCGAGCGCTATGCGTTTCCGGATTTCGGCGTGCCGAACTACCAGCCGATCGGTCCCGCAGTCGAACCCTGCGTCGTCTATTCGATCGTGCGCCAGGAGAGCGCGTTTAATCCGCACGTGGTGTCCAGCGCCAACGCCTACGGCCTGATGCAGGTCACGCCGGAGGCCGGCCGCGACACCGCCAAGCGCTTCAACGTGACGTTCAACCAGCGCCGGCTCGCCGACGACGTCGTCTATAATGCCCAGCTCGGCACGGCGGAGCTCGGCAACGATCTCGCCAGTTGGCGCGGCTCCTATATCCTGGCTTTCGTCGCGTACAATGCCGGTCCGCGCCGGGCTCGCGAGTGGATCGAGCAATACGGCGATCCGCGCGATCCGAAGGTCGATCCGATAGACTGGATCGAGCGCATTCCGATCTCGGAGACGCGCAATTACGTCGAACGGGTCATCGAGAACATGCAGGTCTATCGCGCGCTCGTCGAAAACAATCCCAAGCTGTTGATCGAAGCCGATCTGCGCCGCGGCGGCTGAAGCCCCGCTCTGAATTGCTCGGTGGCGGGCTCCTTCGCCGATTGTCTGATCAGGTGATTGAGAGCGGCTTTGCTTCTCCTGGCGCCTTGGCCGTCTCCCCGCGCTGATAGCGCTCCCACATCATCGTATAGGCGGCCTCGATGTGGCGGGTGGTGCGCGCGGTATCGAACAGCGGGAATGTCTTGCGGTTGCGCGCGAGCTTGTCCCTGATGGCGGCTAGCGCGGCCGGGTCATGGGCCAGTTTCAGCGCCAGCGCCTCGTAATCGTCCAGCGAATGCGTGATCAACTCGTCGAGACCGATGGCCTTGAGCAGGCTCGCCGCCACGCGCCCGACAAAAGTCGTGCCCAGGCACGTCAGCAGCGGCACCCCGGCCCACAGCGCATCGCACGCCGTGGTGTGGGCATTGTACGGCAAGGTGTCGAGGAACAGATCGGCCAGCCGCTGCCGCGCCAGATGATCGGCCACATCCGGCAGGCGCGGGGCAAAGATCAGCCGTTCGGCTTCTACTCCGCTCTGCTCCGCCGCGCGGCGCAGATTGGCCTGTGCCGTGGCATTGGCTGCGCTCAGCCACAGCACGCTATTGGGCGTGGCCTTGAGAAGCCGCATCCAGACCGCAAAGGTCTGCGGGCCGAGCTTGTAGGTGTTATTGAAGCAGCAGAACACGAAACCATCCTCGGGCAAGGCGCATTCGCTCCGGCTCGGCGTGCGCGCAGCGATCGCGCGGCGGTCGTCGGTGATGAGATAGCAGTCAGGCAGCCAGACCACGTCTTCGCTGTAAAACGCGCGATGCTCCTCGGGGATGACCATGGCATCGGCCAGGATGTAATCGATGAAATCGGTCCCCGTGGTTCCCGAATAGCCCAGATAATTGACTTGGACCGGCGCCGGACGCCGCGCCAGCGCGCCCAGCCGGTTATGCTGTGTCAGCCCCATCAGATCGACCACGATGTCGATCTCGCGGCGGCGGATCAGCGCGGCGATATCCTGGTCGTCTTGCTCGCCGACGTCGACAAAGTGCTCGACCGCGGCCTTGATCCGATCCCGCATCGGCGACGCCCGATCCGGACCCAGCGACAGCGCCGTCACCTCAAAGCGCGAGCGGTCATGCCGCTCAAACAGCCCAGCCATCAGATAGGCGACCGGATGTTCGCGGAAGTCCGCCGACAGATACGCCACCCGTATCCGGTCGTGCCCATAAACCTCGCCGCCCCACAGCGGCGTGAAACGTGCTTGTTTCTGCACCTGTCGTTTTGCGCATTGCAGCTGGCGGGCGGCCGACGACGTCATGGCAAACGATTCGAACGGCATGCTGGCGAGCCTGCCTTCGTCTATTTCCGACAGCAGCCGCGCATTCTCTGCCTCCCAGTTGTGCCAGTCGCATAAATAGAGCTTCATAAAAAGGCGTGCGCCCGCCGCGTAATCGACGCCGGGATCGAGTGCGACAACAGTATTGTATGCGGCGAATGCGTCGTCGTAGCGGGCGAGCGCTGCAAGCGCGACGCCGCGGCCCAACCACGCGTTGGCGAAATCCGGCTGCAACGCGAGCGCCTTATCGTAGGCATCGAGCGCAGCGCTGTAACGCGCCTGCGCAGCAAACACGTTCCCGCGACCCAGCCATGCTTTTGCCAAACCTTGGTCCAGCATCAGCGCTTTGTCGAAGGCGGACAACGCCCTGTCGAACTGCTTCAGTTCGTTATACGCATTGCCGCAACCCAGCCACGCTTCGGCGGAATTCGGATTTAGCGAGAGCACGCGATTATAGGCGGCCAACGCCTTGTCATACTGGCCGGTTCGAACGAAAAGACTGCCTTGGCCGAGCCACGCCCCCGAGAGCCCGGGTTTGAACGCCAAAGCCTTGCCATACGCGACGCCTGCTGCGTCGAATTGATTGAGTTCGACGAACACGTTGCCGCGACCCATCCAGGCGTCGGCCAGTTCCGGCCTCAGCGCCAGCGCCCTATCGTATGCAGCCAACGCTTCATCATTCTTTTTTAGGCCGCCGAATACGTTGCCGGCGTTGAGATGCGCCTCGGCGTATCTTGGCTCGATGGCGATCGCCTTAGCGAAGCTCGCTAGAGCGGCATCGTGATCTTTCATCGCCGCCAGGACCGTGCCTCGCTCGTTGAGCGCCACAGCATGATTGGGCACGAGCGCCAACAGCTTGTCAAAATAATCCAACGATTCCCGCAATCGCGACAGCTTAAACGACGCGATCGCGCTGATGTACAAAAGTTGAACGTCGGATTGGTTGAAACGAAGTCCGCCGCGGGCCGCGTCAAGCGCGGAGCTATAGTCGGCCGCTTGGACCAGCACCGTCGCATAATTCTCTATGAATTGAATATTGGGCGGCCTGATCGAAAGCGAGCTTCGCAACAGCGTTTTGGCTTCCCCGTAGTTGCCACGACCTGCTTCAATCATCCCGAGGTAATGCAGGGCGTGAAAATTCTTCCGATCGCTGCCAATGACCTGACGGTACAATTCGGCAGCCTTATCGAGCCTGCCCGCTTGATGGAAGGAAACCGCCATTCGAAATATTGCTTGGTCGTTGGGCTCAGGCATGCCTGATCAGGCGATCGCTTAAAGAAGATCGGACGGGTTGATTGCCGTCTTCGCGGCCGGTCTCCCCAGAGCTCGGCATTTCTTCTTTTTGATAGCGCTGCCACATGGTTGTGTAGGCGGCTTCGATGTGGCGGGTGGTGCGCGCGGTATCGAACAGCGGAAAGGTGTTGCGGTTGTACGCGAGTTTCTGCCTGACGGCTGCAAGGGCGGTCCGGTCATGCGCGAGCCGCAACGCCAATGCCTCGTAGTCGCCGAGCGAATGCGTGATCAATTCGTCAAGGCCTATGGCCTTGAGCAGGCTTGCCGCCACGCGGCCGACAAAACTCGTGCCCAGACACGTCACCAGCGGCACGCCGGCCCATAACGCATCGCACGCCGTGGTATGGGCATTATACGGCAGCGTATCGAGGAACAGGTCGGCGTGGCGCTGCCGCGCCAGATGATCGGCCACATCCGGCAGCCGGGGGGCAAAGATCAGCCGCTGCGCCTCAACCCCGCGGCTCTCCGCCTCGCGGCGCAGATTGGCCTGTGCCGTGGCATTGGCTTCGCTCAGCCACAGCACGCTACCGGGCGTGGCGTTCAGAAGCCGCATCCAGACCCCGAACGTCTCCGGACCGAGCTTGTAGCTGTTATTGAAGCAGCAGAATACGAAGCCGTCCTCGGGCAGCCCGCATTCGCTCCGGCTCGGCGTGCGCTCGGCGATCGCGCGGCGGTCGTCGGTGATGAGATAACAGTCCGGCAGCCAGACCACCTGTTCGCTGTAAAACCCGCGATGCTCTTCGGGAATGACCGTCGCGTCGGCCAAGATGTAATCGATAAAATCCGCCCCCGTGGTTCCCGAATAACCCAGATAATTGACCTGGATCGGCGCCGGACGCCGCGCCAGCACGTCAAGCCGGTTATGCCTGGTCAGCCCCATCAGATCGATCACGATATCGATCTCGCGGCGGCGGATCAGCTCGGCGATAGCCTGGTCGCTTTGCTCGCCGGCGTCGATGAAGTGCTCGACCGCGCTCCTGATCCGATCCCGCATCGGCGAAGCCCGATCCGGGCCCAGCGACAGCGCCGTCACCTCAAAGCGCGAGCGGTCGTGATGCTCGAACAGCCCGGCCATCAGATAGGCCACCGGGTGCTCGCGGAAGTCAGCCGACAGATAGGCCACCCGAATCCGCTCATGCGCGTAAATCTCGCCGCGCCACAGCGGCGCAAATGCCATCTGATCTCGCGCCTGCCGCCGCGCGCATTGCAATTGATCTTCAGCCGATGACGGCAGCGCGAAGGAAAAGAACGGGGGACTCGCGGGCATCTCCCGTCTTATCCTTGCCAGAACTTGAGCAGTTTCCGTCTGCAGATTGCTCCAGTCGCACAAGGTCAGCTTGGCAAATAGGCGGGCGCCCAGGGCGTAATCCAGATCGGGCATCAACGCCACCGCCCGGTCATAGGCCGCAAAGGATTCGTCGAATCGACTAAGCGCGTCCAATGCAACGCCCATGCCCAGCCAAGCCTCGGCAAGATCCGGATTGAGCGCCAGCGCCTTGTGATAAGCGGCGAGAGCGCCGTCGTATTGCACCAGTCCCGTAAAAATGCTGGCGCGACCAAGCCAGGCTTCTGCAATGTGAGGCTTGAGTGCAAGCGCCCTATCGTAGGCAAGGAGAGCCTCGTCGTAATGCTTGAGCGCGCATAATACGTTACCACGGCCGACCCACGCCTCTGCTAAATCGGCCGCGAAGGCCAAAGCCTTGGTCAAAGCGGCCGCGGCGTCGTCATATCGCATAAGCTTGGTACTGATATTGCCACGACCGACCCATGCTTCGGCGAAGTCAGGCTTCAAAGCGAGCGCGCGGTCATATGCAGCGAGCGCCTCCTCATAACGTCGGGCATCGCCATAGACGTTACCGCGGCCAAGCCACGATGCAGCCATGTCGGGTTCGAACGCCAGCGCCCTATCAAAGGCCGCGAGAGCATCGTCATAGTGTTTGATTTCGCGAAACACGTTGCCGCGGCCGAGCCAGGCTCCGGCAAGGCGGGGTTCCAGGTCCAGCGCCCTATCGTAAGCGGCGAGCGCGTTGTCGTACCGGCCGCGCTTGGCGAGCGCATTGCCGCGGCCGAGCCATGCTGCGGCAATATCGGGATTAAGCGCCAGCGCCTTGTCGTAGGTCGCCAAGGCGTCATCGTGCCGCTGCAGATCGAACAAGACGTTGCCACGGCGCAGTAGAGCTTCGGCAACTGCCGGCTTGAGGACAAGCGCCCGGTCAAATGCAGAAAGCGCTTCGTCATAACGTTTCAGCGCATAGAGCGCGTCACCGCCTCTCATCCAAGCCTCGGGCAGCGACGGCTTCAGGCTCACTGCTCTTTCGCACGCGGCAACAGCCTCGCTGTACTGTTTGAGTTCGTAGAGATTATTACCGCGGCCAAGCCACGCTTCAGCGAAATCCGGCTGGATTGCAATCGCCGCCTGATACGCTGCGAGCGCTTCGTCAAAGCGCCGGAGCATGGTCAATGCACGGCCTTTGTTGCAGAACGCCTCGACATAGCGCGGGCTCAGCCGGAGAGCTCTCTCGAAATCAGCAATCGCTTCGTCAAACCGCGTCAAGTCATTGAAAACGGTGCCGCGATTGTTCCAGGTTTCGGCAACCGACGGATTGATCCGTAGCGCTTGGCTGAATCGTTCCAGCGCATCGCAAGGCCTGCTCAGCGCCTTGAGTACAAGCCCGTAATTATACAGGGTCGCATCCGAATTCTCGTTTTCCCGCAAAGCGAGACGCAGATAGTTCTCCGCCTCGGCGAACCTGCCGAGCTTGGTCAGCACGATGCCAAGCAGATTGAGCGCCGCCACGTGCCTCGGCTGTTTGCGCAGTGTCGCTTTGAACAGGTCCTCCGCTTCTTTGACCTTTCCGGCCTGAAGCGCCGTAAGCGCACGCTGAAATGCGTCATCTGTCACGTTTGTTGCCAACGATTTCCTCATCGTACAGCAGTTGCGCCGCACACTGACCAGTCTCTATTCGAGGGTCCCGAACTGTGGCGCGGGGAACTGTAAATTGCGGAGCTTTATCGGCCAAGGCAATCGATGCGAGACGTGCGTTTGAAGCGGGCCGATAGCCAGCTAAGTCATTGAATACGCTAGAATATACTTGATGCCCTTGAGGTGTAGCGCAGCGCAATCATTGCGCCCTACCGAGGGTGTCATTACATTGACCGGCCACCGATCGAGAACCGTAGAGCCCGAGTGCCTTCTCCTCATCCGAATGTGACAAGCGGAGGCGGCGCGCA
>JASHOX010000293.1 GCA_030038415.1 Xanthobacteraceae bacterium | reverse complement strand
CCGGCGGTCCGTAGCCGCCGCCGCCGCCGGAAAGCAGCTCAAGCTCGCCGCCCGGCCTGATCCACAGTCCGGTGGCTTTCTGATATCGCTTTGCCTCGTTCTCCCGCGGCTGCCAGACAAGCGCCGTGCCGACGTGACCGGGCCCGCCGCCGAACAGACCCCACGGCGGACATTTGGAGCGTTCGAACGCGAGCGTGGCGTGGGTGCCGTGTTCGAATTTATACGCCTTGCAAAGGCCGAGGCCGCCTTTGAACTTGCCGGGGCCTCCCGAATCCGGGCGCCACACATAGCGGTCGACGAGCAACGGCCAAAAGGTCTCTTCGACCTCGACGGGGACTTGGCGGGTGTCGCCATGCGTGACTGTCTTAAGGGGCGAAAATCCGTCCCTGTCGGGCTGGCCTCCCCAGCCCCCGAGCGTGGAATCGACGGTGGAATATCTTTGACCGGTGGTTGGATCGTCGCCCGCGAAAATAAACACGCCCATCGCGCCGTGATGCGCCGCCGGTACTAGGTGCGGCGCGGCCTTCGAGATCGCCTGGAGGATCGTGTCGACGATGGTCTTGATGGTGACGGTCCAAAGCGACATTGCCGCGTTGTTCTGCGCGCTCATGATCGTGCCGGGCGGCAGCACCACGCTGATCGGCCGGAACGTGCCGTCGTTGGGAGCCAGGCTTGGCATGAGCGCGCTTTTGATCGCCACTTTCGCCGCGCTGACGCCCGCACTATAGCCCGCATTCATCGGACCGGGCGTCTGCGGCGCCAATTCGGAGTAATCGACGACGATATTGTCGCCTTTGACGATGACCGTGATCTTCAGCGGCAGCGTCTTTTCCATGTCGACGCCGTCGCTGTCGAGGAACGACTCGCCCACATAGGTGCCGTCCGGCAGACTGCGAATGCGTTCGCGCGCAATTGCCTCGCATTGATCCCAGATCGCTTGAATGCATTCCTGCACCAATCCAAGCCCGTATTTCTGCACTAGCGCGAGATAGCGCCGGCGGCCCAGCTCGCAGGCGGCAATCTGCGCTTCCATGTCGCCGAAGCACTGATCGGGATACCGCACGTTATGGCGGATCACGCGCATGATTTCGGGATCGGGCTCGCCGCGCTTGTATACCTTCAGCGTCCGCAGCTGGATGCCCTCCTGAAAGATCTCGGTCGTGTCCGTGCAAACCGAGCCGGAGATCTTGCCGCCGACATCGGTCCAATGGGCTCGTGACGCCACGAAACCGATGAGCTCGCCGTCGTGGTGGATAGGCACGTAGATGACGATGTTATTCAGATGCTGACCGGACACGTCCGAGTAATTCGTGATGAGGACGTCGCCCGCATGGATGCCATCGGCCCCATAGATCTCCAGGCCGTCCGCCACCGAGTCACCCAGGTCCGCCATGAACGTCGGCACCGACCCGCGGCTTTGGGCGATGGTGCGGCCGGTCCGATCCAACAGGCCGATACAATAATCCTTCACCTCGTAAACGATCGGACTGAACGCCGTACGCGACAGGTTGATCTCCGACTCGTCCATGATCGCGATCAAAAGGCTGCGGATGACTTCGAGCATTATCGGGTCGAATTTTGCGCCTGCGGCGCGCCGTGGCGCGCCGTCCTGAACCGCGACGTTCATTGATCGCCCCCAACGGTAATCCGAATATTTCCCAGCCGGTCGATCGTCGCCCAGTCATTGGGACCGACCACGGTGGTCGACGCGCTCTCCTCGATGATGGCCGGACCGTCTATGCGCACCGCGGCGCCGAGTTTGTCGCGCTGCCAAATCGCGCACGGTACGAAGTTCCTACCGTCGAAATTGACATCGCGGATTTCCGGTTCGGCGGCGGCTGTGTCCTTGTGCAGGTCGTTGATCACCGGCTTGTCGGCCACGCCCGTCACGACGACCCGAAGGTTGACGAGATCGATCGGCACCTTGTGGCTCGAGTGGCCGTAGCGCTTGGTGTACTCGCTTTCGAATGCGGCCCGCATATCGCTCTGGCTGACCAGCGACATCTTGTCCGGAAGGCGTATTTTCAGCGTGTGCTCCTGGCCCCGATAGCGCATGTCGGCAAACCGGGAAATCACGACTGACGTGAGATTGACTTTTATTTCGCGCAGCGACGCACGCCCGCGCTCTTCGAGATCGAGAAATTGCTTTTCGGCTTCGACGGCCTCGAGCTCTTCAAGGCCCACCGCCATGGTCTGAACCACGTCGTATTTCAGGTCGGCATAGAGCATTCCGTAGGCGCAGAAATGGCCTGGATGGTTCGGAACGATAACGGTCCGGATTCCGAGCTCGCGGGCGATATCCGCGGCGTGCAATGGCCCCGCCCCGCCATAGGCTATCATGGCGAAATCGCGCGGATCGTAGCCGCGCTCGACCGTCGTCATCTTGACGGCCGAGGCCATGGTCAATGTCGCGAGATGGATAATTCCCGCGGCAACCCGATGAAGAGGCTCCTTAAGCCGCGTCGCCAGTCGTTGCAGCGCCTTTTCGGCAGCTGGTTTATCGAGCTTGATCTCGCCGTTGAGGAATCGATCGGGATGCAGCCGGCCCAAAATCAGATTGGCATCCGTGATGGTGGGTTCCTCACCTCCCGTTCCGTAGCAAACGGGCCCAGGCACGCCGCCTGCGCTCCGCGGACCGACGACCAGAGCGCCCATCTCGTTGACCGCGGCGATGCTTCCGCCTCCGGCACCAACCTCGACAATGTCCAGCACCGCGGCCTGAACGGGGTAACCGCGATTGTATCCAGCGGCATAGTAGACGGGAGTGACGGCCGCTTCGCCGTTCTCGATCATCACCGCCTTCGCGGTGGTCCCCCCCATATCGAAGGCAATCACGTTCGGCATATCGAGAGCCTTGCCGAGCTCGGCCGCCCCTGCCGCCCCACCCACCGGACCGGACTCGATGAGCAGCACCGGTCGCTTGATCGCCTCGGCATCGGTAAGAACGCCGCCATTCGAGCCCATCAGCAGCAGACGGCCGGAAAAGCCGGCTTTGTTGACGCCGTCGCGGAAGCGGCTGACGTAGGTGCTGGTGCGCGGTCCCACGAAAGCGTTGACGACCGCGGTCGACGTCCTCTCGAATTCGCGAAACTCACGCGACAGCTCGTGCGAACAAGTGACGAAGCATCCGGTGTGCTTTGCGATGTATGCGGCAACCTCCAGTTCGTGATCGGGGTTGCGGTAGGCGTGCAGAAAGCAGATCGCGACGGCTTCGATGCCGGCTTGTGTGATCAGCTTCGCGAGCCGCGGCAGCGCGGCGCGATCGAGCGGCTTGATGACCTCTCCCCGTGCCGACAAGCGCTCGCGAATCTCGAAGCGCAAATCGCGAGGCACGAGCGGCGCCAGGCGGCGATAGAAGAGATTGAACGATTCCGGGCGACTACCGCGCCCGATTTCGAGCGTATCGCGAAATCCCTCCGTGGTGATAAGCGCCGTCTTGGCACCGCGCCGCTCCAGAATGCTGTTTATGACGACCGTCGTACCGTGCTTGAGCACCGTTGCCCGGCGAATATCGACGCCGTCGGCGATGAGCTGCTGCAATCCACTGACGGCGCCCTCGTCGGGTCGCGCCGTTGTCGTCGTCTTTCCGAATGTCAGGTCGCCGGATACCGGGTCGTATGCGGTCAGATCGGTAAATGTCCCGCCGATATCGATGCCGACCATCGTACTCATTTTTCGGGCCCTGCCTCAGTGTCCGGAGAGAGGCGAAGACGCTAACCCGCAAAAAAGCCCGCGGTCAACATATATTGATATCGATGTATATAATCCTCCAGGAAAATTCCATCCGTTTGCGCCTTACTCGGTGAGAAAACGGCTGGGCCGCACACGCGCCAATTACGGCAGCCAAGCAAGCGCGCGAATTTCATTCAGGCGCTGAGGCAGCGCGATCCAGCTCCGTCCGCCGTCGTCGCTCCGGAACAGCTGACCGAGCGTCGCGGCCGCAAAGATGAGATTGGGGTCGGCAGGATGGGCGGCAAGGAAATAAACCGAACTTTCGACCGGACCCGGCAGGCGCGCGTCCGACCAGGTCCGGCCGGCGTTCTCGCTCCTGAACAGACGACCTTTCGTACCCGGCGCACCGTTGCCGTTGGTCAGCAGCATGGTATCGCGCTGGCCCGGGTTGATAAGGATGCTGCGCGTGTATTGCCATTCCGAGTCGATCTTCTGAAACGACCAGTTCTCGCCGTCATCGGCGCCGGTATGCAAACCGGCACTCGTCGCGGCGAACACGGTCCGATGTCCATTCGCCACGATCGCAAAACCATGCACGTCTTCGGCCGCGTTGACCGCTCTTGGTGTCGTTACGCGCGCGCGACCGATCCGCGTCGTCGACAGTTCCGAGGACAAACATCAAAATTTCATTATGGGACGCCTGCTAAAGCTTGAGCCTGCTAAGAACAAGCGAAAAATTTCACGCGAGCCTTCCCCATTCAATGTTTCAGTTTGTGAATTAAACGCAGACCGTGCTGCCATCAGCAGAGACTGCCGCAATGTTGTTCTGGGCACTGCTCGCCTCCGGCCAGATCAACATGCGCAAAGCCGACGGCTGGCAGAACCTTGCGACGACGCCCATCGATCCTAGAGGCGAGAAAATTTGCATCTTGCGGCACGTCCAGCGTAACACGCAGGCTCCGCGCGCCCTTTCATTCAGAGCTGACCGCCGCGATAATGGGCCGGAATTCTGCCGTGGTGATTTGAAAAGCTCCTGTTTTCGGGAGGCCTGCCAGATTAGCGCCGAGGCGGAACAGGGCCACCCTGATGCGAAAAGCAGCCGACGTCGATCACGGTGCCGGACAGGGTTTCGGCGTCTCGCGATAGGAGAAAGGCCACAGTGTTGGCGATGTCATCGCCGGTGGCATGACGGCCTGCGGCAGTGCCTGGGCCGTTGCGTCGCACGCGTTCAATGTCACCGCCGGTGCGGCCTAGGCTCATGCCCGTCACAATCCCGCCGCCTCCGGGAACAACCGTGTTCACCCGAATCTTGTCGTGCAAGAAATCGTAGGCAAGCGCGGCGCTGAACGCGAATATCCCGCCCTTGCTTGCACTGTAAGCGAACATGTTGGGCTTGCCCCAGCCTGCGCCGGATCCGACGTTGACAATCGACCCGCCGCCCTGGGCGATCATGTGCGG
>JASHOX010000292.1 GCA_030038415.1 Xanthobacteraceae bacterium | reverse complement strand
CACCGCATCGGCTGTTTCTCCCCGTGGTTACTTCTTTTTGCGACGCGCAGTATCACGCAGGCTAATAAGCATGACAAGGTCGCGTAACGTGCGCTAGAGGCAGAGACAGCCCTAGAGCGGAAGTAGGGTGGGCACCGCGGCGTAAGAGCAAAGCCGCGTGGGCAAAACCTGTCCCCGGCTCCGATCGGGGATCGTGCGGGCGCCATAGCCCGTCGAAGATGGACGTTAACGCCCTTGTGGCTCACGCGGTTTCATTAGGCGCCGACGATTTTGTCCACCCCAGCTCCCGGCCTACACGGGATTCATTGGGAAAAATGCAATTACTCACGCCAGTTTTGATGCCTTACGAGGAACGTGGGCGGCTTACCGCGCAAAGCGACTTGCCGGACACCGTCTTTGCCTTTCCGAACCAGCGTAAAGAACCGCTGACCGATGCACAGCACGTTCGTAACGCCGTCGCGCGGTTCGATCAGGTCATCGGCGTCTCCGACGCTGATCGTGCTTTGGCCTTCGCGAACATCGAGAAGGCCGCGGAATACTGTGACGTCAACCTCTCGGAAACGTCATGGCACAATCTCGGCGTTCATCCACAACGCCACCGGAAAGAGGCTGCCGCCAAGGGCGTGGCGACCAAGCGCGAGCGCAGGGAACTGAAAGAGGCCGCCGCCGAGGGCTCAAAGACGCGCCGGCGCGAGCGTGAGCAACGAGGCTATTAGACGTAATAGGTTGCCAGTGTTGCAATCGACTGCGGTCTACCGCTCGTCTCCGAGAATGCGACGGCCCTTGACATCGGTCCCCATTAGCGTTACATATGCCGCGAATCAAATCTCGCCCTAAGGGACGCCGCCGGGTGACGCCGGCGGAGAGGGGCGAGGACGGTTCCCGCGGGCGGGGTTGTCACCCCCGCTCCCGGGCGGCTCCGGGCCAAAACGCCCGGCCGGCACTACGACCGGCCTGCGGGGATGAAGAGCCCCGCTGCACTGGGACGGCCGGGGTGGGTAACGCCCATCCCTACCTAGTACCGGCCCAGGAAGCGCGTGAACTGGAGCTGAGCGGTGGCGTTCGGTCGCTGCCGCAAGTGCCGTGGTGGAACGCCGGCAGGCGAGCGCGCCCGAGAGCGGAAGGGCGGCGCAAGCCGCCTTCTCCGTGGCGCGCGGCCGTGCCCGCTGGCACGGCTTCAGTAAACTCTGCGACTGCCGGCGTTCCGCTTCCCTTATTTCTTTCGTCATTGCGAGCGAAGCGAAGCAATCCAGTCCGCCGCTACGTTCTGGATTGCTTGGTCGCGGAGCCTATCATCGGGCCGGCCACTTCGGGCCGGACCTGTTGGCTCCTCGCAATGACGACCGGAAGCGTTGGCTGTTTGACAACACTCGCGCAAAGAACCGCGGCGCGAGAATGATGGCGCGCGGGTCGAAATGATCACTTCTTCCTTATCCGGAAGGTCAGGAGCTTTTTGTCCTTGCGGGTGTCTTCCAGCGCGTCGCCGGTCTGATTGAGAAGATTGGGGATGTCGATGCCGGCGAGCGGGTCGGTGCATTCCACGATCAATATGTCGCCCGGCTGCGCCTGGCCGAGCGCCTTTTTGGTGCGCAGCGCCGGCAGCGGGCATTTGAGGCCGCGCAGATTGAGCGTCTTTTCGGTCATTGCAGGCGCGAGTCGTAGAACGGGCAAAACATACTTATCATAGCGGCGATGGCTCAGGATTCCAGCGACCGGCATTCCGGCATTCAACGCATTTCACGGCTCACCCCGCTACGCGCGGTGCTTGCGTGCATCGATGCGCAGATCGAGCCGGTGAAACCGCAACGATGGGCCGCAGTCGGGACCCTTGGATATACCCTGGCTGAAGATGTCGTGACATCGGAGCGTCCCGAGCATCCGATTGCGTTGCGCGACGGCTTCGCAGTGGAAGCCAACACAATCGCCGATGCCAGCTCCTACACGCCGGTGCCACTGCCGCTGCCAATCAGGCGCATCGACGTTGGCGAGCCCATGCCCGAAGGCACTGACGCCGTGTTGCCGTTCGATGCCGTCATACCCCGCGGCGAACAGGCTGAAGCTGTGGCGTCGGTCTTCGCGGGCGAAGGCATGCTGCCTGCGGGCGGCGATGCGGCGCCGCATTCGCTCATGCGCCGCGCTGGCGAAAGAATGAGATCCATCGACATCACGGCTGTGGATGCAGCCGGAATTAAAAGCGTGCTGATTCGGCAGCCGCGCATCGCCGTAGTGCTAGGCGTCGAGCCGATGCTCCCCCTCCGCGGGGTGCCCGGTCTTCTTGTTCGCTCGGTCTTCGAGGCTGGTGCCACAGTGTCCAACAAACCTGACATGACTCTCGATTCCGCGGTCGCCGATGACAAAAACGATGCCATCGTCGCATTCGGTGGCACCGGCAGCGGGCGAAACGACAGCGCTGTGCAGGCCCTTGCTCGGCTTGGCCGGGTCGAGACACACGGCATTGCCATTTCGCCCGGCGAGACCACCGCGTTTGGATTTGCGGGCACGCGGCCCGTCCTGCTCGTCTCCGGTCGGCTCGATGCTGCCCTCGCGGCCTGGATATTGATTGGCTATCACATCGTGGCAAGGCTTTCCGGCCGCTCCATCGAAGATGAAACGACAATGCTGCCGCTCAAGCGGAAGGTAACCTCGGCAATCGGTATGACCGAGCTTGTGCCGGTGAGTTGCAAGGACGGCATGGCAGAGCCGCTCGCCTCCGGTTATCTCTCTTTTATGTCGCTGGCGCGGAGCAACGGTTGGATTGTGGTGTCTGCCGAGAGCGAAGGCTTTCCCGCGGGAACTCAAGTTGCTGTGCATCAATGGCCCTAGAACGCAAAAAGCAAATCCCCGGTTCGGCGATCCTCGATGCGGTGCGGCGCGCCGCGCGGCAGGAGCAGTTTCTTGAAGTGGTGTCAGCAGCCGAAGCGCGCCGGCGTTTCGAAGCCCGCACCGATCGTTCGCCGCTTTCCTCGGTCTCGGTGAGCCTCGCCGCGGCGCTTGGCCGCGTGCTTGCTGCCGACGTGATTGCGCCGGTCGACGCGCCGCCGTTCGACCGCTCCAATGTCGACGGCTTTGCCGTTCGCGCCGCCGATACGGCCGGCGCCAGCGACGGCGCCCCGAAGCGCCTTGCGCTCAACGCCGAGGTGATCGCCTGCGGCGTCACGCCGGCGCTGGAAGTGATGCCCGGCACCGCGACCGCGATTGCCACCGGCGGCGTCATCCCGCGCGGCGCCGACGCGGTGGTGATGATCGAGCAGACCGAATTGATCGAGCACACCGCCGACCCGGCCATCGACCTGCGCCGCGCGGCGGCCAGCGGGCAATTCATCTCTTACGCCGGCTCCGACATCGCGCGCGGCGAGACGCTGCTGCGCCGCGGCACCCGGATCGGCTCGCGCGAGGTCGGCATGTTGGCGGCATGCGGTCATGCCGAGATCGAGGTGGTGCGCCGCCCGCGCGTCGCGGTGCTGTCGACCGGTGATGAGCTGGTCGAGCCTGGTCGGCCGCTCAAGCCCGGCGGCGTTTACGACAGCAACGGCGCCATCCTTGCGGCGGCGATTGCCGAGGTTGGCGGCGAGCCGGTGCCGTTCGGCGCCTTCCCCGACGAAGAGGCCGCGCTCGGAGCCGCCATGCGAAAGGCACTCGAGGCCTGCGACATCGTGCTGCTTTCCGGCGGCACCTCGAAGGGCGCGGGCGACTTGTCGCATCGCATCGTGTCGCGGCTCGGTCCGCCGGGCATCCTGGTTCACGGCGTGGCGCTCAAACCAGGCAAACCGCTCTGCCTCGCGGTGATCGGCGACAAGCCGCTAATCGTGCTGCCGGGCTTTCCGACCTCGGCGATTTTCACTTTCCACGCCTTCGTGGCGCCGCTCATTCGCTCGCGCGCCGGGTTGTCGCCCGAAGCGGCAAAAACCGTCACTGCGCGCGTGCCGGTGCGGATTGCTTCCGAGCTCGGCCGCGAGGAATTCGTGCTGGTGTCGCTGGTCGCCGGCAGCGACGGCCCGATCGCCTTTCCGACCGGGAAGGGCTCCGGCGCCGTCACTGCCTTCTCGCAGGCCGACGGTTTTTTGGCAATCGACGCGCTGGCCTCGGCGCTCGATGCCGACTCCAGCGCCGAAGTCACGCTGATCGGCGACAGCGAGCGCGCACCCGATCTCGTCATCATGGGCAGCCACGATGTCGCGCTCGACGTCGTGGTCGGCGCGCTCGCCGAGCGCGGCTTTGGCGCGCGCACTATCGCGGTCGGCAGCCTTGGTGGCGTCAACGCGGCAAGGAGCGGCGAATGCGATGTGGCGCCGGTGCATCTCGTCGATCCGGCGATCGGCATCTACAACAAGCATCTGCTCGCACCAGGTTTGTCGCTGGTGCCGGGCTGGCGGCGCATGCAAGGTTTCGTGTTTCGTCCCGGCGACGCGCGCTTCGCCGGCGGCACCGCGGAGGCCGCGCTGAAGACGGCACTGGCCGATCCCGCAATCCTGATGGTCAACCGCAATGCCGGCTCCGGCACGCGCGTGCTGCTCGACGGCCTGCTGCGCGGCGCGCGTCCGGCCGGTTATGCCAATCAGCCCCGCTCGCACAACGCGGTGGCCGCCGCGATTGCGCAAAACCGCGCCGATTGGGGCGTGGCGATCGAGCCAGTGGCGCGCATGTACGGGCTCGCCTTCCTGCCGATCGCGCCGGAACACTATGATTTTTTGCTGGTGGAGGCGCACCGCGAACGCCCCGCCGTACAAGCCTTTCTTGCGGCATTGCGTGATGAAGCAACCCGCGCCCGCATCCGCGCACTGGGCATGGAACCGGCTTAGGAACGATACATATAATGACAGCTATGCGCGTCATCGGTCTCGCAGGCTGGAGCGGCTCCGGCAAAACCACGCTGGTCACCAAGGTGATTCCGGTGCTGGTCGGGCGCGGGCTGAAAATCGCGACCGTCAAGCATGCACATCATGACTTCGATACCGATCAGCCCGGCAAGGATTCCTGGCTGCACCGCCAGGCCGGCGCCAGCGAAGTCGCTATCGTCTCGAGCCGTCGTTGGGCTATCGTCCACGAGCTCGGCGGCGACGCCGAGCCGCCGCTGACCGACATGCTGGCCAAGCTGAGCCCGGTGGATCTGGTCATCGTCGAAGGCTTCAAGCGACACCCGCATCCGAAGCTTGAAGTTTATCGCGCCGCTGTCGGCAAGCCGCTGCTGCATCCCGACGACGACTGCATTGTCGCCATCGCCACCGACGCGCCGCTGCCGCAGGCGCAGGTGCCGGTCGTGATGCTCGACGACATCGAATCGATCGCCAATGTCTTGCAGGCCGAGGCGCTGCCGCGCGAGCAAATCGGGCCATCACGGGGCAACGGGTGATGGCGCAGCTCAGCGACGATTGCTTTGCCTTCAACGGTCCACTGCTTCCGGTGGACGACGTGGAGCGCCTGATTGCCGAGCGGGTCGCGCCGGTCGAAGCCCGCGAGACGGTGACGTTGCGCGAGGCTTTGGGCCGTGTGCTCGCCGAGAATGTCGTCGCGCCGGTCAGCATCCCGCCGTTCGATAATTCCGCCGTCGACGGCTATGCGGTGCGCGGTGATGATCTCGCCGCCGACGGCGAGAAACGTCTTACCGTCGTCGATCACGTCATGGCCGGTCACGCGGCGACGCATGCCGTGAACTCCGGCGAAGCGATCCGCATCTTTACCGGCGCGCCGATGCCGGTTGGCGCTGACACCGTGTTCATGCAGGAGGACTGCCGCGTCGACGGCGGCAGCGTTGTCGTGCCGCCGGGCTTGAAACGCGGCGCCAATCGGCGGCTGGCCGGCGAGGATTTGCGGGCAGGCGCGATTGCCTTGCCGGCCGGCCGGCGGCTTGCGGTGCAGCACGTAGCGCTTGCCGCCGCGCTTGGTCTCACCAAGCTTGGCGTGCGCCGCCGGGTGCGCATTGCGCTGTTCTCCACCGGCGACGAAATCGTCGAGCCGGGATCGGCGCTGCCGCGCGCCGCGCTTTACGATTCCAACCGCTATCTGTTGTCGGGGTTGCTGGCGCGCTTTAACGCTGAAATCACCGATCTCGGCATTTTGAGCGACGATCCGAACGAGCTCAAACGCGCGCTCGCCGCGGCGGCCGCCGATCACGATTTGGTGCTGACTTCGGGCGGCGTCTCGGCGGGCGAAGCCGACCACGTGCGCGCCGCGATCGAGAGCATCGGCCGGCTGGTGTTCTGGCGTGTCGCCATAAAACCCGGCCGTCCGGTGGCGATGGCGGTGTTGCCGGGCACCAAGACCGGCCACAGCGCCGCCTTTGTCGGCTTGCCGGGAAATCCGGTGGCGGTTTTCGTTACCTTCGTGCGCGTGGTGCGGCCGTTGCTGCTGCGGCTTTCCGGCGCCTTGCCCGAGCCGCTCCTTGCCATGCCGGCGCGAGCGACCTTTTCCTACAAGAAGCGCAAGGGCCGGCGCGAATATGTCCGCGTCACCTTACGCGCGGCGGCCGATGGCGCCGTCGAAGCGGTGAAATACGAACAGGACGGCGCCGGCGTGCTGACGTCGCTCACCGAGACCGATGGGCTCGCCGAGCTCGGCGAAGATGTGACGGCGATCGATCCGGGCGCGACGGTCGGCTTTCTTTCTTACGCGTCGCTGGTCGGCTAATGAAAGCCTGCCGCCAGCGAAACAACCTGTTCGTCCAAGCCGTTAAACCCGTGATAGGCGCGCGCCTTGCAAGGGTTGCCGGAAGCGATGCCGCCGTCGAGCCATTCAACGCGCGCCCGGCCGGCGGCCCAATGAATGAAAGGATCGACTCCGGCAGGCGAAGTCCAATGACAACCGTCGTGCCGGTGATGGATGACCAAAGTGTGCGGCAAATCCCTCGGCGTGCCGAGAATGTTGGCCACGTTTTCACGACCACCCGATTCATTTGTCAGGAAGCCGGACGTTAGAACGAGCGCGTCCGGTCGTGCTCCGTCCGCGATTCCTCTGGCAGCGCGCAGCGTCCCACGGCTGGTCGCGATGACCGTAACGGGGCGCTTGATCTCGGCTATGAATTGCACCGCCTGGGCTAGATCAACATCCGCGTCAACGATAAGCACTGCGAATCCGCGTTGGAAATATGACATCCGCGTTCTCACCAGCTGATTATTGAGTTCCTTGGTGATAGTGCCGCCGACGCCAACGCCGATGCGGCCGTCGCCGCCGGGCATCAGAATGACACTGGCTTTCGGATCGCTCGGGCGTAACAGAACCGCTTTTGAATCGCCGATGCTTACGGTTTGTTGCGCAAGCGAGCCCGAACACATCAGCAACAGCTGCATCAACGCAAGTAAAATGAAGCTGAGTTTTCGTTTCATTCTGGAACCTCATCTTCCGTTAACGCCCGCGGCAGTTGCGCGGCGAGAGCTTCCGCGCGCGTCGCGTCCTCGGGTGTATTGACGTTGAAGAACGGATCGATCGGTTTCGCCGGCCAATCGGCGATGGCGACGCCGTGCCGCGCCGTCCAGATTTCGATCTTGCGCAGGCCGTCATCGATCAGCGCGCGGCGCAGATCCTCGCGCAGCGCGACCGGCCAGAGCGCGACGACCGGATGTCGCCACTCGCCCGAGCGCGCGCAGGCGAGTTGCGTGCCAGCGGCGATGCGCGCGTCATGCAGCCGCGCGGCCAGATCTTCCGGCAGAAACGGACAATCGCCCGGTACGCTTAGGAGCCATTGGCAATTTTGCGCATGCGCGGCCGCCCAATCGAGGCCGGCGAGGATGCCGGCGAGCGGGCCGGCGAAATCCGGCACGCTGTCGGCGACCACCGGCAAGCCGGTATCGGCGAATCGTGCGGGATCGCCGTTGGCATTGATGATGACGCGATCGCATTGCGGACCGATGCAGGCGAGCACGCGTTGCAGGATCGTCGTGCCGCCGATGCGCAGCCGCGCCTTGTCGCCGCCGCCCATGCGGCGCGCCAGGCCGCCGGCAAGCACCAGACCGAGGGTAGGCGGCATGCTCACGCGCGTTTCGGCTTAATCGTCGTGCACCGCTGCTTTGCGGCGGTGCTTGGCGCTTTCTTCCTGGACATAAGCGAGGTCTTGATCGAACACGATGCGATCTTCGCCGGCAAGCGCGATGAAGCGCTTGCCGCGGGCGCGACCGATCAAGGTCAAGTTCGCCTTGCGCGCCAACTCGACGCCCCAGGCGGTAAAGCCGGAGCGCGAGATCAGAATCGGAATGCCCATGCGCACCGTCTTGATCACCATCTCCGAGGTAAGCCGGCCGGTGGTATAAAAAATCTTGTCGGCCGCGCCGACGCGGTTCTTGAACATCCAGCCGGCGATCTTGTCGACGGCGTTGTGGCGACCGACGTCTTCCATATAGACGATGGGGCGGTCCTTGACGGCCAGCACACAGCCATGGATGGCGCCGGCTTCGAGATAAAGCGACGGCGTGGTGTTGATCTTGTGGGTCAGCGTATAGAGCCACGACGTGCGCAATTTTGCCTTCGGCAGGGTGACGTTCTCCAGCGCTTCCATCAGGTCGCCGAACACGGTGCCTTGCGCGCAGCCGGACGTCTGCACTTTCTTCTTGAGCTTCTTCTCGTAATTGGTTTTGCGCTTGGTCCGCACGACGACGACCGACAGTTCCTCATCGTAGTCGACGCCGGTCACGGTGTCGTCGGGCAAGAGCATGTTCTGATTGAGCAGGTAGCCCAGCGCCAGATATTCGGGATGATCGTTGATGGTCATCGCGGTGACGATCTCCTGCGCATTGAGGAAGATCGTCAGCGCCCGCTCGACCACCACGGCGGTCTCGATCGCGGTGCCGGTCTGGTCGATGCCCTTGACCCGCTCGGTCAGGCGCGGATCGAGCGGATCGGGGCGAACGAGGTAATCGTCGGGGAGCCAATTCATGCCGCTAATGTAAGGCAAGGCCAGCGCCGGCGGAAGCGATGGAGCGCACGGCAAGAGGCCCGGCTTACGCCGGGCCTCCGCACACTCACTTACACGTCACCTGTCTTTTGGCCTGCAATATCAGCCGTGAAGGCCGCCAAGCACCCAAATCAGAAGAATGATCGGCAGTGGAATGCCGAGGAGCCATAGCAATAGCCCGCGTCCCATGACTTCCTCCTGTGTCGCCTCATCAGGACTGCTTCGATAACGGTAAGGCCAGGCGAAAGTTCCACTGCCGGACGATCGCGGAATTCATGCTTTGACCGAGATTCGCATGCAGGCGGCGGTCCTTGCGCGCGGGTTGTAACTCAACACCCTGCCGCTATATTGCGCTCACTTCCGTGATCCGGAGGGGTGGCCGAGTGGCTGAAGGCGCACGCTTGGAAAGCGTGTATACGGGAAACCGTATCGTGGGTTCGAATCCCACTCCCTCCGCCACCACGCAGAAATACTCTACAACACGTACCTTTTCGCTCTGGTGCGCACGACCGCTCAGCATTTTCTCCGGTCAGCGATCACGCAGGCCTGCGGCGGAGCCTGACTTTCATCTTGAGGCCGTCGCGCATATTCAACCCAAGGAGCGTTATATTCGCGGCACCCGCTGCAAGTTCAAGCCCCTGCACCGCGTAAAATGTAGCATCGAACTCGCCACTGCTCGCCTTCGATGCGAGATACAACGCCGATGGAATGAGGACCAAGATACCGTTGGCGGCTATTATCGGCATGCGTTTGATTTTCGTTCCAATCAGCCCCGTCCGACGGCCCTTCGCCAAGACAATGCCACCGCCGCCCGCCGCCGCCAGCGCGGGAATCAGCAACAGAAAGCCCCACGGTATAGTTGTCTTGACGAGCGTAACGACCGGCTGAGAAGCAAATAGCTCCGAGAAAGCAGTTGAAAGCCAAAAGGTCGCAATCGTGAGGATCGCGAGTACACCTGCCACCGGGTGGATGATTTTAATCATGGCCTTTGGTCCCGTGCCTGCAAGCGACTAGGCGACGCAGATGTTTGGGACCGCGACCTTTTGGAACAGGTGCGGCGAGGCGACGGCCGAAGACGGATAAGCTGAGAGTTTTGCCCTGAACTCCGGGTGAGTGAAGGCCGCCCGAAAAGCAGCGTTCGACTCCCAGACTGCATAGTTGAGATAGGTCGGGCTTTCGCCAACCGCGCGATGAAGCTGAGTAGAGATGAAGCCCGGCTGACGCTTCATGAAGGCCGCGTCGTCTTGCCAGACTTTGAGAAAGGTTTCTTCATCCGCTTTGTCGAGCGTGAAGACGTTCACCAGCACGACCGGGCTGGCATCGATACCAATCTGACGATCAATCGGAAAAGCAGGGTCTAGAGGGCGCAGTAGCGACATGACAAGCCTCGCTCCATTGGTTATATGATGTCATATTGACGCAATCGCTACGTATCGGATTGACATCATGATGTCAAGACCGCTAAATGAGGACATATGACCAAGACCAAAAGGACACCTGCCGGGGCCGCTTTGACCGGGGTCATTCTCGACCTGTTCAGGCTAACCACCCGAATGCTCACAGCGGGCGATAAGCTGGTTGCCGACCTCGGGTTGACCAGCGCGCGCTGGGAGGTTCTTGGCGCAATTGTCGAGGCGGATCGGCCGCAGCCCGTGGCGTGGCTCGCTCGCGATTTAGGTGCTTATCGCCAAAACGTTCAGCGGATCATCAATAATCTGCATGAGGAGGGGCTCGTTGCATTTGAGGCCAATCCGCATCACCGGCGGGCGCAACTTGTCGTTCTGACCGACAAGGGAAAGCAAACGTTCGACGCTGCCATGCGCTTGCAGGCCCCATGGGTGAACAATCTGTCGGAAGGGCTTTCGGTCAAGGACATAGAGACAATGCACCGGATCATCATTGCGTTACGCCAGAAGCTAGAGAGCAATTAATCAAGCGAACGAGTCTGGATACCAACCAAGTGATTACAAGTGGTGCGAAGCAGAGCGAAGGTCTGCGGCGCAATTCTGCGAGAGAATGTTAGTTTCCAGTTCCGGGGCTTTTTTAGCCCATCGGCCCAGGCGTTGAGGCTGCCGGTTCGTCCCACAGGAGCAAGCGCTCTCCGGGTATCGAGGCGTAACGACGGGTCATGGTCGGCTTGCGCCGATCGGTGCTCCGCGCCGTAGAGATCGATGACGGGCTAACGTCAATGGCGTGCGTGATTTCGGAACTTTACGGACGAAATTGTAGCGCGCCA
>JASHOX010000291.1 GCA_030038415.1 Xanthobacteraceae bacterium | reverse complement strand
GAGGTGGAAATCCTGCACTACAACGTGGTCGACGACGTCGGCACCGTGATCAATCCGCTGCTCTTGCACGGCCAGGTCGACGGCGGCATCGCCATGGGCATCGGCCAGATCCTGATGGAAGACATCAAGTTCGACCGCGAAGGGCAAATCCTCACCGGCTCGTTCATGGACTATGCCATGCCGCGCGCCGGCGACATGACCGGCTTCCATGTCGATTCCAATCCGGTGCCGACCAAGACCAATCCGCTCGGCGTCAAAGGCGCCGGCGAAGCCGGCTGCGTCGGCGCCATGCCGGCGGTGGCGAACGCTTTAGTCGACGCGCTGTCGCCGCTCGGCATCAAGCACGTCGCCATGCCGGCGACACCGGAAGTCTTATGGCGCGCCATCCATGAGGCGAAGGGCAGGTAGCTCTCCGCTCGTCCCCGCGCAAGCGGGGACCCAGCAGGTGCCTGTGTCACTTCGCGTTCCCCCTGGATTCCCGCTTGCGCGGGAATGAGCGGGAGGCAGCCTTACGCGCATAGTCCCGGCGCGCCGGCCGTTGTCTTGAGAGCTACACGCAGGACTAGTATAGTTCTTGCGTTCTCGTAGACCGTTAGCCGCATGCGACAGGGAGATAGAGCGATGGAATACACCGTGGACAAGAAGACCGTGGAGTCGCTTGGCGCCAAGCTCGATCAACTGAACAACAGCCTGAGCGATAACGAGAAAGTCCTGCTCGCTTCGGTGCTGAAAGGCTCGGCCGGCCACGGCGTCGGCAAGGCACCGTCCGAGCTGATCAAGGATATTTCCGGAAAATTCCAGTTGGGCGCAGATCTGGTCACCATATGAACGTGATCGCGGCGCGACCGCACGAAACTCGCGCAGCCGCAGATCAAACAACCGCTACGGCCTGAATCTCGATCATCATCTCAGGCAGCGCGAAGCCGGCAGCCGTGATGGCGGCGCTTGCCGGAAAATCCTTGCCGAAAATTTCCGTGCGCAGTTCGGTCATGCGCGTGGTGTAGCGCGCGTCGATGAGAAACACCGTCATGGTGACGAGATCGGCAAGTTTGGCGCCCGCCTCGGCCAGCGTCTTTTCGATGTTGCGGAAGGTTTGCCGGCATTGCGCGTCGAAGTCGCCGGCAAGCGATCCGCCGGCATCGTCCACCGCACCGGTATGCCCGGCGAGCCAGATGATTTTGCCGCCCTCGGTAATGACGGCCGGCGAGTAAGCGCGCGATTGCGCCCGCGCGCCGCGCACGAATGACTTTTGCATGGCTTCCTCCGCTGACATTCCGTCATTATACAGCATGGCAATGACCGAGCCGGGACCGAGTTTGAGCGCCAGCCTGCCGCTTGCCGGCATCCGCGTGCTCGAATTCTGCCATACCATCATGGGCCCGACGGCGGGGCTCATCCTCGCCGATCTCGGCGCCGACGTGATCAAGATCGAGCCCGTCGCCGGCGACCATACGCGGCGGCTCTACGGCTTCGCCGCGGGGTTCTTCCCCACCTTCAATCGCAACAAGCGCAGCCTGGCGCTCGACTTGAAGGCGGGCGAGGGACGCGCCCTGCTCTATCGCCTGGCGCAAACCGCCGACGTCGTCCTGGAAAACTACGCGCCCGGCACCATGGACCGGCTCGGCGCCGGCTATGCCGATCTCACGGCCAAAAATCCGCGCATCATCTATTGCGCGCTGAAGGGATTCTTGAGCGGCCCCTACGAGCACCGCCCGGCGCTCGACGAGGTCGTGCAGTTCATGGCGGGCTTGGCCTACATGACCGGACCGCCGGGCCAGCCCTTACGCGCCGGCGCTTCGGTGGTCGACATCATGGGCGGCATGTTCGCGGTGATCGGCATCCAGGCGGCGTTGCGCGAGCGCGAGCGCACCGGCCGCGGCCAGATGATCAAATCCGCGCTGTTCGAGTCGACGGCATTTTTGATGATGTCGCACATGGCCGGCGAAGTGGTGACCGGACGTCCGATGCCGCCGATGCCGTCCCGCCAAGGAGCTTGGGCTATTTACGAGCCGTTTTCGACCGCCGACGGCCAGCAGATTTTTGTCGGTCTGACCAGCGACGGCCACTGGCGCCGCTTCTGCGAGCATTTCGGCAGGCAGGATTTGCTGCAAGACCCCGCTTACAAGACCAACGAAGACCGCGTGCGGGCGCGGCCCACCCTCCTGCCGATCGTCGCCGCCATCGTCGCCCAGCACAAGCTCGCCGAGCTTGCCGAACTGTTCGATCGCATCGATATTCCCTTTGCGCCAGTGGCCAAACCGGGCGATCTATTCGACGATCCGCAGCTCAATGCCGGCGGTCGCATGCTGGAGATTGCGTTTGCCGGCGGCCGGCACGCAAAACTGCCGCGGCTGCCGATCGAGATGAGCGAGCACGATTTCGCACTTCGGCGGCAGGCGCCGCGCATCGGCGAGCACAGCAGCGAGATTCTGGCGGAACTTGGTCTTGCGGAGAAAGAGATTGGCGGCCTGATCAAGCGCGGCGTCGTCGCCGCCGGAGAAGCATCATGAGCGATTTGCCGGCTGC
>JASHOX010000290.1 GCA_030038415.1 Xanthobacteraceae bacterium | reverse complement strand
TCATCGCCGCATAAGCGCGCGCGAACGAGTCCGGCACGCCTTCGATGCTGGCCGGCTGGTAATCCCACTTCACGTAATGGCGGAGCTGCTCGCCGTTGACGTTGGCGGTGTGAATCCAATCGATGAAGGGCCGGCGGCGGCTTTCGTCCATCGGCCCGGTCGCGCCGATGACGAACACCGGGCAGCGGTCGATATAGGCGTAATAGATGCCCATGGTGGCATGCAGCATGCCGACGATGTCGTGCACGATCGCCACCATCGGCCGGCCGGTCGCCTTGGCGTAGCCATGGGCGATCTGCACGGCGATCTTCTCGTGCTGGCACAACAGGATCGGCGGATGATTGCCGCCGTAATTGACCAGCGAATCGTGCAAGCCGCGATAGCTGGCGCCGGGATTGAGCGCGATATAGGGAAAGTCGTAATGCCGGAGCAAATCGACGATGACGTCCGACTGCCAGGCTTTCTTGGCGTAGCTGACAGGCGCCTCCGGTTTGGCGACGTCGTTCATTTCATTTTCCTTTTGTTGAATTTATCGTGCCGCCTGGGCGTCACGTCGCTGTAAAGCGCCCTCGGCGGCGGCGTGGATCGCGGCGCGGATGCGCTGATAGGTCCCGCAGCGGCAGATATTGGTAATCGCCGCATCAATATCGGCGTCGGTCGGTTGCGGCTTTTCCTTGAGCAGCGCCACGACCGCCATCATCATTCCGGTCTGGCAATAGCCGCACTGCGGCACATCGTGATCGATCCAGGCTTGCTGGACCGGATGCAGCTTGCCGCCCTGCGCCAACGCCTCGATCGTGGTGATCTGCGCGGCGCCGATCGTGCCGACCGGGACCTGGCACGACCGGGTGGCGACGTCGCCGATATGCACGGTGCAGCAGCCGCATTGGGCAATGCCGCAGCCGTATTTCGTGCCGGTGAGCCCGATCGTGTCGCGCAGCACCCAAAGCAGAGGCGTATCCGCCTCGACATCGACGTTGTAGGTCTTTCCGTTGACCGACAGCGCAATCATGCTCGCCTTTCCCAAGGATGGACCCTGCCGGGCGAGATTATCCCGTCCGATTCCGATGGGAAATGCCCATTCCGTGGGCGGTGGCCTTTGTGCAGGCATTTTCCGGGGCGCGACCGCGCTTCGGCTGCGAACCCGACCGGGTCGGGCAGATTGCCACGCTCCCGGTCACTCTCTTTTCATGCGCGTTAAACCAGGGCATTCTTACGCCCGACACTGCCGCGTCATGCCCTTCCGGGCCTGCTCGTCAGCACCACGAATCAGAAACACGCATTTTTGGAGGAACCAATGAGTCTTCGTATCTCCCGGCGCGGCATTAACGCTGGCATCGGCGCCGCGCTGATTTCGCCCGCCCTGGCCCGCGCGCCCGCTTTCGCGCAGGGCGCCGCGCCGATCAAAATCGGTTTCAGTATGGCGCTGACCGGCCCGCTCGCGGCGAACGGCAAACAGGCCCTGCTGGGCGCCCAGATCTGGCAAGAGCAAGTCAACGCCAAAGGCGGCCTGCTCGGCCGTCAGGTTCAGCTGGTTAATTACGACGATCAGTCCAATCCGGCGACGATTCCCGGCATCTATACGAAGCTGCTCGACGTCGACAAGGTCGACCTCGTGGTCAGCGGTTATGCCACCAACATGGTTGCGCCGGCGATTCCGGTCGTCATGCAAAAAGGCAAGGTCTTTATCGGTCTGTTCGCGCTCGATGCCAACGGCGAATTCCACTATCCGAAATATTTCTCGATGCTGCCGTCCGGCCCGACGCCGCGCGAGTCGTTCACCGAAGGGTTTTTCCAGGTCGCCAGCGCGCAGAGCCCAAAGCCGCAGACCATCGCCATTGCGGCCGAGGATGCCGACTTCTCGCACAACGCCGCCGAGGGCGCCCGCAACAATGTGAAGAAGTACGGCTTCAAGAGCGTCTATGACAAAACCTATCCGCCGAATACGACGGATTTCTCGCCGATCATCCGGGCGATCCAGGCCGCCAACCCGGACCTCGTCGTGTTCTGCTCCTATCCCTTGAGCTCGGTCGGTCTGTTGCAGTCCGCCAACGAGCTCGGCTTCAAGCCAAAGATGATGGGCGGCGCCATGGTCGGGCTGCAGGCGACGGTCTTCAAGGACAAGCTCAAGTCCAAGCTCAACGGCGTCGTGAACTATGAGACCTGGGTGCCGTCGCCGAAACTGATGGCTCCCGCCGCGGACTTTTTCAAAACCTACCAGTCACGGGCGCCGGGCCAAGGCATCGACCCGCTTGGCTATTATCTCGGCGGCTGGGGCTACGCCTACTTCCAGGTGCTGCAACAGGCGATCGAAGGCGCCAAGAGCATCAACGACGACAAGCTCGCCGACTACATGCGCAGCCATTCGTTCAACACGATCATGGCGTCGGGCATCAAGTTCGGTAAGAACGGCGAATGGACCAAATCCGGGATGTTGCAGGTGCAATATCACGGCATCACCGACGCCGCGAACCTCGAAACTTGGCGCGGCATGAGCTATCAGACCGTGCTCACGCCGGCGGACGAAGCGACGGGCAAGGTTATTTACCCTTACGAGAAAGCGCAGGGATAAGCCGCGCTGCCGCTGCCCCCGCCTCGGCGGGAGCGGCATGACATTTCGTGCTTTTGCCTGGCGCCATGGTGCCATAATAGCGCCAGGCCTAAGCCCGGCGGTCAGACCGGGTCCCATCAAACAGAAAACCTGCTCTGTGGAGGAACCCAATGAGTCGTCGCATAACGCGCCGCGGCGTCAATGCCGGCATCGGCGCCGCTCTCCTGTCACCTGCGCTCGCAACGAAGTCCGCTTTCGCCCAAGGCGCCGCGCCGATCAAAATCGGCTTCGGCATGGCGCTGACCGGCCCGCTCGCACCCAACGGCCAGCAGGCGCTGCTCGGCAGCCAGATCTGGGCGGAAGAAGTCAACGCCAAGGGCGGCCTGCTCGGCCGTCAGATCGAGCTGGTCCATTACGACGACCAGTCCAATCCATCGACAATCCCGGGCATCTATACGAAGCTGCTCGACGTCGACAAAGTCGACCTCGTCCTCAGCGGCTACGCGACCAACATGGTCGCTCCGGCCATCCCCATCGTCATGCAAAAGAACAAGCTCTTCATCAGCCTGTTCGCGCTCGATGCCAATGCCGAGTTCAAATATCCGAAATACTTCTCATTCATACCGACGGCCGGCCCGAATCCGAAGGCGACGTTGACCGAAGGATTCTTCCAGGTCGCCGCCGCACAAAAGCCCAAGCCGCAAACCGTCGCGATCGCGGGCGACGACGCTGAGTTCTCGCACAACGCCATGGAAGGCGCACGCGCTAACGCGAAACAATACGGCTTCAAGGTCGTCTACGACAAAAACTACCCGCCGAACACGACCGACTACTCGCCGATTGTCCGCGCCATCCAGGCCGCCAATGCGGATCTGGTGTGCATCTGTTCCTACCCGCTGAGCTCGGTCGGCATCGCGCTGTCGGCCAACGAACTGGGCTTGAAGCCGAAAATGTTCGGCGGCGGCATGGTCGGCCTGCAGGCGACGGTGTTCAAGAACAAGCTCAAGAGCAAGCTCAATGGCATCGTGAACTACGATAACTGGGTGCCATCGGAAAAATTGATGGCGCCTGCGGCGGACTTTTTCAAGAAATACCAGGCGCGCGCGCCGGGCATCGGCATCGACCCGCTTGGCTATTATCTCGGCGGCTGGGGCTATGCCCGCATGCAACTCTTGGCCGAGGCCATCACCGGAACCAAGAGCATCAATGACGACAAGCTCGCCGATTACATGCGCAGCCACGCCTTCAACACCATCATGATCGACGGCATCAGGTTCGGCAAAAACGGCGAGTGGGTCAAAGCCCGGCAGCTGCAGGTGCAGTATCACGACATCACCGACGCCGCGAACCTCGATACCTGGCGGGGCATGAGTTATCAGACCGTGCTGGCGCCTCCGGATGAGGTAACCGGCAAGGTCATTTATCCTTACGCCGACGCGTTGAAGGCATAGCCGATTGCACGCAAAAACATCCCAGGCACGGCGCGCCACGAAAGTGGCGCGATGCCCGGGATGGTCATGGCATGAAACAAACCCGGATCAGCGATGCAGCGTTTTTCACGCCGCTTCGCGTCCGGCATATGTTATCAATTCGCGATGCTGCTTCCCACCTCGCTCGTTGGTTCCTATCCGCAGCCGGAATGGCTGATCGACCGCGTCAAGCTGTCGAAGCAGGTGCCGCGGGTGCGCGTTGACGAGCTCTGGCTCGTTCCGCCGGACAAGCTCGAAGTGGCGCAGGATGACGCCACCGTGCTCGCCATTCGCGATCAGGAGCGCGCCGGCCTCGATATCGTCACCGATGGCGAGCAACGGCGCGAAAGCTATTCCAACCGTTTCGCCACCGCGCTCAACGGCATCGATATCGACAATCCGGGCACGGTCATCAATCGCAACGGACGGCCGATTCCGGTGCCGCGCGTCGTCGGCCCGATCCGGCGCAGCCGCCCGATCGAGCTGCGCGATCTAAAATTTCTGCGTGCCAATACCGGCCGCGCCGTCAAGGCGACGCTGCCGGGACCGTTCACCATGGGCAAGCAGGCGCAGGACGATTACTACAAGGACGAGGAAGCGGTGGCGCTGGCTTATGCCGCGGCGGTCAACGCCGAAATCAAGGATTTGTTCGCCGCCGGCGCCGACGTGGTGCAGATCGACGAGCCGTGGATGCAGCAGCATCCCGACAAAGCCCGGCAATACGGGCTCAAGGCGCTCGACCGCGCGCTCGACGGCGTCACCGGCACGGTCGCGGTGCATCTTTGCTTCGGCTATGCCGCCGTGGTGCACGACAAGCCACCCGGCTATTCGTTTCTGCCGGAGCTGGACGGTTGTAAGGCGCAGCAGATTTCGATCGAGGCCGCGCAACCCAAGCTCGATCTCAAGGTCCTGAAAGAACTGCCGTCGAAGACCATCATCCTCGGCGTCATCGATCTGGCCGACGTGACGATCGAGACGCCGCAGATCGTCGCCGACCGTATCCGCGCGGCGTTGGCGCAAGTTCCGGCCGAGCGGCTCGTCGTGGCGCCGGATTGCGGCATGAAATACCTGCCGCGTGTCGTCGCCTTCGGCAAGATGCGGGCGATGGCCGATGGCGCGGCGATGGTGCGGCGCGAGCTTACGGGCGGGTGACGGCTCGCTCCAGCGCGTTGCGATCCCATTTCGCCAGGTCGGCGGCGGCTTCGTAGGTCTCCTGCAAAAAACCAAGCAGCAGCGCATCCGGATCCGGCGCCTGGCGAACCGCGTCGTAAGGCAGAATGAATTGCCCGAGTTCCTTGTTGTAGGACGCTTCGGCGGTATGAAGGAGCGTGTCGCCGTAGCCGGCCGGCTCCGGATAGGCATAGACGTAAAACGCCGCGTAGCCGAAGCCGCCATTGCCGGGCCAGAAGCCGCAGCTTGAACATTCGTGCGAATAGGCTTCCGCCATGATCCAGTCGGCGACGCACGGCGTGTGGCCCTTGGGCGGCGGCGCGGTGCGTCCGGAAAACCGCGTCACCGCGAGATCGAAACTGCCCCAGAAAAAATGCACCGGGCTTGCCTTGCCGATGAAGCGGCCGCGGAATTCGTTCATCACGCGATTGGCCTGCAGCAGCGCCCGCAAAAACTTATGCGCATAGACCGGGTTGTATTGCGCATGTGTGCGATCGCGGTCGAACGGCACGGCGTTCTCGATTTCGCATGGCATGGTCCGGATCGGCACCTCGATGCCGAGCCGGCGCAGCCGCTCCATGAATTCGGCGTAGAAATCGGCGACCGCCATCGGCCGCAACGCGAGGCTATCGGCGCGGCCGTCGCTGGTTTTCACCTCCAGCCGATGATCGGCGAAATCGAACACAATATCGAACGTGCCGCCGCCGTAGGGCATCGCCGGCGCGGCAAGCCCGCGCGCCGTGACCAGGAAGGTCGCGTTCCACCAATGATTGACGAGCGGAGTGCGCGCGATGCGGACCTTGCCGGCGATTTGGGTCCAGAGTTGCAGGGTGTCGCAGGTGTCGCTCCACGCCGCGAACGGCAGGTCCGGCCACTGCGAATTGGCGCTGTTCACAACATGTCCTTGATGGCGCGGATCAAATTGCGG
Source organism: Xanthobacteraceae bacterium (assembly GCA_030038415.1). Lineage (GTDB taxonomy): Bacteria > Pseudomonadota > Alphaproteobacteria > Rhizobiales > Xanthobacteraceae > BOG-931. The sequence continues at coordinate 48,500 of JASHOX010000290.1, read as the reverse complement.
TCGACGCTGATCAGCTCGGCATCGCGCGGCAAAGCGAGCTTGTCCCGTTCCTCGGCCGAAACACCGCGGCCCTGCAAGATGACGCGGCCGTCGGAGGTGAGAAAGATCGACGCTGCTTCCTTGTCGCCGCTTTCCTTCCAGATCAGCTCAACCCGAAAATTGACCGCCATTGTGTCCGCATTATTTGTTTGGACATGATCTCATCCGAAAACCGGCGACCGTCCTTCGGGACCATGCCCTACTCGGCCGCGGTCGCGTGCGCCGCGGCGGCCGCCTGCTCCTCGCGATAAAGCCGATCGACGATGCGCCGCGCCTGGATGCCGCCGGCGTCAGCATTGATGTCGACCTGCGGTGCGTCGGGCTTAAGACTGATCATGCGCTGCTGCGCCGTAAACACCGCCACGTCTTCGAGGAAGGCCGTCTTGATCTGCTCGAAGACGCGTTCCGTCATCGCGGCATTGTGCGGCTCGAAATCATGCGCCTGCCCCCAGAAATAATGCGACGTGGTTTCGGTCTCCGGCGTGATGGCGTTGAGGTTGCGCATGCCGATGCCGCCGACGCGGCGGCCCTCCGGCGCGCCGGTGCCGGTCGGACAGGCGCCGACGTCGAGCCGCAGAAAGGCCGGCGGCGTATAGTCGATGATCTGCCAGCGGTCGACATTGCCGGTGAATTTGCCGACCTTGACGAAAGTCGGCGGCGCCGGCTGATCGACGATCCAGCGCGTGACCAGGACGTTGTTCGGCGCGCGCTGCACCTTGACCGCGGCGTGCTCGACCAGCGCCATATTGCCGATCGTGGTCTCATGGACGAAAGCAAGATGGGTGAGGTCGAGCAGATTGTCGACGATCAATTGCCAGTTGGCCTCGACGTGAAGGTAGGACGGCTTGGCGCCCCAATCCGGGTCCGACAACCAATGGAAATCGCAAATCTGCGCCGGATCGGCCAAAGCCGGATCGCCCATCCAGATCCAAATCCAACGATAGCGCGCGACAACGGGGTAAGTGCGCACCCGGGCATTTTGCGGGATATGGTCCTGCCCGGGCACGCGCACGCATAAGCCGGAGCCGGCGAAGCGCAGGCCGTGATAGTGGCATTGCAGCACGTCGTCGACGATCTTTCCCATCGACAGCGGCAGGCGGCGATGTGGGCAGCGGTCTTCGAAGGCGTGCAGCGCACCATCGGCGGTGCGGAACAGAACCACCGGCTCGCCGAGGATGGTGCGGCCGAGCGGCCGATCGCGGACCTCTTCATCCAAGGCGGCGACATACCAGTAATTCCGCAGAAACATGGCATCCTCCCTGCGGCGCTTTCTCGGCGCGCACTCTAGGCGTACGCCGCGCCGACCTCAATCCGCCATTCCGGCAGATCGGCACGGCGCGGCGATTTTCATTCCTCCGGGATTGCTTATAATGCTAAGGAATTTCGGAAGGGCATGCCGCAATGCCGACTGCCGGGCCTGAACTGTTGCGAGACTGGATCGCGCGGGCTGCGCGCCGCGATCCGGACAAGACCTGGGTCGAGTCGGCCGAGGATGGTCGCAGCGTCACTTATGGGCAATTGCGCGACACGATCGGCCGCTTCGCCGGTTTCCTGCGTGCGCGCGGTCTTAGCCGCAACGACCGGGTCGCACTCCTTGCCAATAATTCGATCGAACACTTGCTGTGCTATTTCGGCGTGATGGCGGCCGGCGCCACCGTGTGCACCGTGCACATCGAGATGAACCGCAATCAGCTCGGCAATATTTTCGATCGGCTCAAGCCGCAGCTCATTCTGTTTCAGGATGGTCTGCAGCTCGACGATCTTTTGGCCGCGACCGCGGTGCCGCGCCTGCGCCTTGGACGCTGGGATCGGCTGGAGAGCGGCACGCTGTTCGACGAGCTGGCGCGTCTGCCGCCGAGCGAGGCGCAAGGCATGGCGCAGCCGCAAGACGACGCCATCATCCTGTTCACCTCGGGCACCAGCGCCACGCCCAAGGGTGTCATTCTCAATTTCCGCGAATATCTGTTGAACATCGATCCGCTCGCCGAGGGCTTCGGCATCACCGCCGACGACCGGCTTTATGATTTCCGGCCCTTCAGCTGGAACTCGGCGCAGACGCTCGGGGCGCTCACCGTCGTCAACCGCGGCGCCACGCTGGTGCTGTCGGAAAGATTCTCGGCCAGCCGGTTTTTCCAGCAGTTGCGCGATCACAACGTCACTATCTCCACCGGTAATCCGACCACGATCAATATCCTGCTCAACAGCGAGCAGACAGCGTATCGTGGCGATGTGCCGAAGCTGCGCTTCATGACCTCGAGTTCGGCGCCGCTGATGTTGGAGGAATGGAAGCGGTTCGAGCAAAAATTCGGCATCCCGGTGGCGCAGGGCTGTGGTGCCAGCGAAGTGAGCTGGATTGCCGCCATTCCCGGCGAACGGCGCCGGCTCGGCACCGTCGGGCGGCCGTTTGCCTATCACGATCTCGCCATCGTCGATGCCGAAGGCAGCCGCTTGCCGGCGGGCGAAATCGGCTATGTCGAGCTCGGCGGCCTTGGCGATCATCCTTATCGCTATCTCGGCGACGACGGCGAGGTGAAGGTGCACGGCCGCGGCCGCTTTCGTACCGGCGATCTCGGCTCGCTCGACGCCGAAGGTTTTTTGACGCTGAGCGGCCGCGAGAAGGAGCTGATCATCCGCGGCGGCGCCAAGATTTCGCCGGTCGAGATCGATTCGTTTTTGATGCAGCACGCCGACGTGATCGAGGCGGCAACCATCGGCGTACCGGACGCGATTTACGGCGAAGAAGTCATGAGCTACGTCGTGGCGCGGCCCGGCGTCGATGCCGAGGCGCTGTTGCGCTATTGCGCCGGCGCACTGCCGGCGTTCAAGGCGCCGAAGCGGATCGTGCTCTGCGCCTCGTCACTGCCGAAGACCGAGCGCGGCAAGCTTGATCGCAAAGCGCTGGCGGAGCGGTGGAAAAACGAGTCGCTCTCCGCGCCTGTGGGCAGAGGGTCGGGGTGAAGGGCGGGTGTTCGCGACCGTCTCTCGTCTTGAGACGAGCATCTTGACATCGTCTCTACAATGGTTACATAGGCCTCAGCTTGCGGAGGGACGCTTCTCGACACGCTCCTGAAGCGAAGCAGGCTGCGGCGCAAGCCGCGGCGGGACGCCGACAGGCGTGCCTTGCAACCTTGGTTTGTCGGCGTTCCGCCTCCCTCGCTTATTTTGGCAGCATGAAACGGAAGGCGGTCCCCGGGTCGAGCGGGAACGGATTTTTTGGATCGTGCTGGGAAGTCAGGAACTGGCGTATCGCTCGCACGCAAAACGTGCCGCGAGGACGATTTGCTTTTTTGCTACCGCCCCGACTTTGCCAGCGAATGCACCCAGCCGTGCATGCGCTTTTTGGCGTTGGCGATGTCCTCCTTGGAGAACCAATCCTCCGGCTTGACCTTGTCGACCGGATAGACCGGGCGCAGGAAGTCGCTCTCGTAGCCGAAGGGAACGGTGGCATCGATGCCCATGCCGCCTTCGAAGCGGGTGTTCGACGCCGTCCATTGCTGGCCGCCCGCGGTCATGCGCTCCGACGGCATGAAGGTCTGGCCGCGGCCGCCCGGGATCGGATTGAGGATGTCGGTCTGCGGATTGACGCGGGTGGTCAGACACCACATCACATCGTCCATCGAATAGGGATCGACGTCTTCGCTGACCGCGATGGCAAGCCGCATGCCCTGCGAGCACGACAAGGCGGCGGCCAGGAAATTGCGCTGCCAACCTTCGTCGATCTGATTGCGCTTCTTGACCTGGATGACGCAGCCGCCCCAGTCGGTCATGCAGTACGGGATCACCACGTTCTGCACGATGCCCGGCTGCAGCCGGTTGCACAGCTCGTAGATCGCCGCCTCGCGCACCGTGGTGTCGATATTGTGGTCGTCGAGCATGTGCACGCCGAGCGCGAAGATGATCGGCTTCGTCTCCGGCTTGCGCATGGTGATGCCGGTGACGTGGAAGGTCGGCGCCTTATAGGCCTTGCCCATATAGCCGGCCCATTCCGGATGGAAATGATGGCGGCCCTGCACGCCGGCATCTTCCGATTCCTTGGTCTCGTAGCGGCGGTCGCGCGGGTTGACGTAGCCTTCGAGCACCAGTTCGCAATCGGCGAGCGCCATGGCGTCGACGGTGCGCGCCTTGACCAGACGGATTGGCGCCCCCTGCACCGCGGACGCGATGCCGATCTCGTCGCAGCCCATCGGCAGGATGGCGTAATCGAAACCGGCGCCGGCGAGCAACGTGCAGGCCGGCGGCACGCCGAAGCACATGGTGATCGGCACCGGCTGATCTTCCTTGTAATATTTGTTGACCACCTGCCACATATGCGAGCCGGGCGAGATCTGGAACGTGCCGACATTGCCCCAGCGGAAATTCATGCGGTTGTAGCCGAGGTCGGAGCCGCCATCGAATTGCGGGCCGGTGACGCAGCGGATGCCGGAGCCGACGGTGAGCTCGGATTCGTAGGTGGTGTGGCGGATCGGCACCATCCATTTATTGACGTCGTCCGGCTTCTCGACGACGAATTCCTGGCACGGCGCTTCGCTCTGCGCGATCTCAATAGGCTTGATTGGATGCGACAGCGCATGCGCCAGCTTGCGTACGCGCTCGGCATCGTCCTTCCAGCCGAACATGCGGTTGATGATCGCCATGTCGCCGAACAGATTGGTGATGACGCGATGGTTCGGCTTGCCCTTGACGTTGTTGAACAGCACCGGGCAGCCGCCGTCCATGTGCTTTTGCAGGCCGGTGACCTGGAGGTCCGGATCGACCTCTTTGTCGGTCTCGATCAATTCGCCCGACGCGCGCAGCCATTCCAGCGTGGAGCGCAGATCGAAGGCCTGGTTCGGCGTTGCGGCGGCGCGATGTTCCTTGCGGCGATCTTCCTTGCGCGCTGGCTGTTGCATTGACGGCGTTCCCATTGCATAGATTTCTAAGTAATTATCTGCATGGTTAGCCTGGACCTGTCAACGCCGATGCCGGCCCGCAAAGATCCGAAAGCCAAAGCTTCGCACGAAGCTACGGCTTCGCGCCGCGAGGTCGAGTTTCCGCCGCGCCTGTCGTCCGGTTATCTGGTGCGCGATGCGCATCGTGCGTTCCAGCGGTTGCTGGAACGGCGCATCGCACCCTACGGCGTGGCGCGGGGCCAGTGGTATTTTCTGCGCGTGCTGTGGAACGCCGATGGGCTGTCGCAACGGGAACTGTCGGTTCGCGTCGGCATGATGGAACCCACCACAGTCATCGCGCTGCGCAGCATGGAGCGATCCGGCCTCATCCGCCGCGTGCGCGGCGATGACGACCGCCGCAAGATGCGCGTCTTCCTCACGGCGAAGGCGCGGCGTCTGCGCAGCGAATTGCTTGCCGTGGCGCGGAGCATTACCGAGGATGCCGAACAGGGGATCGCCGCACGCGACCTCGCAGCGTTCCGCCGCGTCATTACGCGGATGACGGCGAATCTCGATCGGATCGAACGGTAACGCGCCGCCAAGCCGGGCGGCCAATGAGTCAAGCCGTCAACAGCACGCCGGATTAACGGGCGGACGGCAAGGTCCTTTGCAGGAACGGACCGATCGCCGAACGCAGGCGCGACACCCAGTGCCACAACACCGGCGTTTGTTTGATGAAGCGCTTGGTCCAGCGCCGCGCGGTCGAGAGCACGCTTACGATCCGGCCGCGCCACGTCGCGCCCGTGCTGTAATCGTACAGCTTCAGGCGCAGGTCGGACCATTCCGACTTGTACCGCTCGTCGCCGATGGTGAAATCAAACAGCCGCAAGCCGCGCCAGATGGCGTAGGCCAAGAGCTCACGCAGGTGCAGCGTGCCGGGGCCGTAGCGGGTCAACTCATTGTCGCAATAGCTCGACAACACGTGATAGTAGCAATCGCCGAACACGATGGCGAAATTCGCCGCCGCGCAAACCGACCCGATCTGCACGCGGCTGACATGAGCCAGATGCCGCGAGCCCGGATTTATCGCGAAGTCGGCGAAGAACTCCCGATACCCCGGCCGCGCAAAGATGTCGGCAATGCCCTTGCGCGCAAAAATCCGCTTCTTCTGCTCCCACAGCGTGTCGAGCGTGCGCCGCAAGTCGGCCGGGTCGGCGACGGTCTCGAAGCGAATTTCGCCGAACTCGGACAAGTGTTTGCGCTTGGTACGGTCGCGCCGGCGCGTCGCCGAAGATCGCCGCTCGCGATAAAAAGTCTCCCAGTCGTTGCCCAATTGCGTGATGTGGGCACTGTTGGCGTTCTGGATGACGCCGAGATTGATGAAGGGGTTGCTCTGGACGCCGACCGTTTGCGGCATCTTCTCGAACTCGATCCAGTCGTAACGCAGCTCGCGATCGGATTGCAGACGCGTCAGCACTTCGCGCCACAGCGCAAGGAAGCGATCGGAGCTGACGCGCTGCGCAAAATCGCGCGCCAATAGCGGCGCGTTGTAGTCGCCCAGCTCCTGGCCGAGCCAGCACAGCCGCCGCAGCGGACGCCGTGTCTCGATGGCGAGCGGCAGAATGAACGCGGTTTTGCCGTCGGCAAAACGCCCGACTACGATGACCGGCACGACGCCGTCGCGGGTTCCGATGTGGCGCTGCCACGTCGCCAGCCATTCGAAACTCTGGAATGCCGTGCACTCGGCGCTTTCCTGGAAACGGCGCCATTCGTCCTCGACGGGGTCGAGGCGGGTGTGGATGCTAAAGCTCAATTCCGGGCCAAGCTCGCGGGACAAATCCGCCAAACGCGACAGCGCGGCGTGCCCGGCATCGACGGGCGCGCTCGCTTCGCGAAACGCTGCTGATGGTGTGGCGCGTGTCACGATCTTGGTCACGAACCTGGTCACGAACCCAGCTATGAATCTGGCCGGGCCGGTGGAAGCCGTATTGGGACTTGTCTTAAGAGGAAATCCTTAAACGTGCATCCTTAGGAACGCGGTTACGTTGGGTTAACGTAAAGAGACTGCTGCGCTTCGTTGCCGGCTCAAGCCGTGTCGGTTTGGCGCAGTGGCCCCGGTAGAAACCCACGTTCGGCCGCCGTATCCTTAACTTAATAACGTCGATAGGACGCGCCTGACCCGCGCGATGGGGAGGATGTGATGAATAAGCTTTGCCAATGGCTTCGCGTCATCGGCCTGTGCCTGGTGGCATTGCCGGCGGCAACGGCCGCGCATGCCCAGGCCGACAATTATCCGAACAAGGCGGTGACGATTATCTCCGACGCGGCGCCGGGCTCGACGCCTGACGTCGACGCGCGCTTTGTCGCCGAGGGGCTCGGCAAGGCGTTCGATCAGCAGTTCATCGTGGTCAATCATCCCGGCGCCAACGGCAGCATCGCCGCCCGCGCCGCATCGGAAGCCGTGCCCGACGGCTACACGCTATTCATGCCGGCGCTGTCGACCTTCGTGGCGCTGCCGTCGGTTGCGCCGAACCTGCCCTTGATGCTGCCGCGCGACTTCATCCCGATCGGATACACGGCCGAAAATCCGATGTTCGTCGCGGTCAATCCGAAGCTCGGCGTCTCGACGCTGCCGCAGCTCATCGCGCTCGCCAAGAAGGAACCGGGAAAGATCTCGATTGCGGTGACTGGAGCGGGGCGGCTCACCGATCTCACCGGGCTGTTGTTGCAGGATCGCGCCGGCGTGCAGCTGTTGCGCGTGCCTTATACCGGCGGCCCGGCGGCGGCGCTCGCCGACGTCGGCTCGGGCCGCGTCTCGATGATCATCGAAGGCTATTCGGGAATCGTCGGCGCGGTGAAGGCTGGACAGGTCAAGCTTATCGCCGTCGCCTCTCCCGAACGATTGCCGCAGTTTCCCGACTTGCCGACAGTCGCCGAAACGCTCCCGGGCTTCAGGGCGCTGGGCTGGCAGGTGCTGGTGGCGCCGAAAGGCACGCCGACGGCCATCGTCGGCAAGGTCAGCGACGTGCTCGCCAAGGTCGTCAGCGATGCGGATTTCAAGAAGCGACTGGCGACCATTGGCAGCTATTCGCGCGCCATGACGCCGGAGCAGACGCTTGCTTTTGTCGAGAAAGAGCAGCAAACCTGGGGTCCGATATTGCAAAAAGCTTCCACGCAGTGACAGCAAAATTTGTCAGGGAGAATTTGGGCATGTTGACGCTATACTACGCTCCGGGTGCCTGCTCGATGGCCTCGCATATCGTGCTCGAGGAGAGCGGCGAGAAATACGAGCCGAAGAAGGTCGACCTCGCCGGCGGCGAGCAGCGCAGCGAGGCCTATCTGAAAATCAATCCGCTGGGCCGCGTGCCGGCACTCAAGCTCGATAACGGCGAACCACTGACCGAGAACACGGCGATTCTGCCTTACCTCGGCAAGCGTTTCGGTCTGTGGCCGAACGACCCGATGGCCGAAGCAAAAGCGCTCTCCCTGATCGGCTTCTTTGCCTCGAGCATACATCCGGCGCACGCCCATGTCGGCCGGCCGGAGCGCTATACCGACGATGCCAGCGCCTATCCCGGCATCAAGGACAAGGGCCTCAAGACGTTTCACGGCTATCTGAAGCAGATCGACGGCATGCTGGCCGGACGCGAATGGTTTTCCGACAGCTATTCGGTGCTCGATCCCTACGGCTTCGTGTTCTACACCTGGGGCGTGCGCCGCGAACTGCCGATGGCGGAGCTGAAAAACTACACCGCGCACAAGGACCGGCTGCTCAAGCGCCCGGCCGTCGTGCGGGTGGTCGAGAACGAGAAGATCAAGACGCAATGAGCTGCGTCATTGCGAGGAGCGAAGCGACGAAGCAATCCAGAACGGCACCGCTGCATTGCTTCGTGGAGCCCGTCATCGGGCGGCGCGCTTCGCGCTGACCCGTTGGCTCGCAATGACGGATCGCGGCTCACGCCGTCTTCTGCGCCTTCAGGCCCAGCTCGGCGACGGTGCGCTCGCGCATGATGAATTTCTGAATCTTCCCGGTCACCGTCATCGGGAATTCGTCGACGAATTTGACGTAGCGCGGCACTTTGTAGTGCGCGATCTGATTGCGGCAGAACGCCTTGATCTCGTCCTCGGTGGCGGCGACGCCGGGACGCAGCTTGACCCAGGCGCAGATTTCCTCGCCGTAGCGGTCGTCCGGCACGCCGATCACCTGGACGTCCTGGATTTTCGGATGCCGATACAAAAATTCCTCGATCTCGCGCGGATAGACGTTCTCGCCGCCGCGGATCACCATGTCCTTGATGCGGCCGACGATGTTGCAATAGCCCTCGGCGTCGATGGTGGCGAGGTCGCCGGTATGCATCCAGCGCGCCGCGTCGATGGCTTCGCGGGTGCGTTCCTCGTCGCCCCAGTAGCCGAGCATCACCGAGTAGCCGCGCGTCAATAATTCGCCGGGCGTGCCGGGCGGCACGATGCGCCCCTGCAGGTCGACGATCTTGACTTCGAGATGCGGCTGGATGCGGCCGACGGTCGACACCCGCCGCTCCAGCGGATCGGTGGTCGAGCTCTGAAAGCTCACGGGGCTCGTTTCGGTCATGCCGTAGGCGATGGTGATTTCGCTCAAGTTCATCTTGGCGACGGCGCGCTTCATCACTTCGATCGGACACGGCGAGCCGGCCATGATGCCGGTGCGCAGCGACGACAGATCGAAGCGGCCAAACTCGGAATGATCCAGCTCGGCGATGAACATGGTCGGCACGCCATGCAGCGCCGTGCAGCGTTCCTCGGCGACGGCTTCCAGCGTGACCAGCGGATCGAAGCCCTCGCCGGGAAATACCATGCAGGCGCCGTGCGTCACCGCCGCCAGGTTGCCCAGCACCATGCCGAAGCAGTGATAGAGCGGCACCGGGATGCAGAGGCGATCCTCGGGCGTGAGCCGCATCGCCTCGCCGATGAAGAAGCCATTGTTGAGGATATTGTGATGCGACAGCGTCGCGCCCTTGGGAAAGCCGGTGGTGCCCGAGGTGAACTGGATGTTGATCGCCTCGTCGAATTGCAGTTGCGGCGCAAGCTCGGCGAGGCGCCGCGCTTCCTGCTCGGTGCCGCGCGTCAGAATTTCGGAAAAGCGGAACGTGCCGGGATGCCAGCCGTCGCCGATGAGCACCACCGAACGCAGCGCCGGCAGCCGCGCCGATTCGAGCTTGCCCGGCGCGGCGTGGCCGAGCTCCGGCGCCAATTCGCGCAGCATGCCGATATAGTCCGAGGTCTTGAACCGCTCGGCCAAAATGAGCGCCTTGCAACCGACCTTGTTGAGCGCGTATTCCAGTTCGGCGATCCGATAGGCGGGGTTGATATTGACCAGGATCAGGCCGGCCTTCGCGGTGGCGAATTGGGTCAGCACCCATTCCGAATTATTGGGCGACCAGATGCCGATGCGGTCGCCGGGATGAAGCCCGAGCGTCAACAGTCCGGCGGCGAGCCTGTCGACCTGTTGCCGCAGTTCGCTGTAGCTCAATCGCACTTTCTGGTGGCGGACCACCAAAGCCGGCCGCGTCGGCCATTTGTCGCAGACCGCATCGAAAAACTGCCCGATCGTCTGGCCGATGAGCGGTTGCTCGCTCGCGCCGTGCACATAACTCAGCTTGAGACCGGCCATAGCCTATCCTCCCAGACGTTTTGGCGACTATAGCGCGTTGCCGCCAAAGCTGCGAAGAGTCTTGGAATGCCGGGCCCAATCGCCTTTGTAGCGCGCGATCAGCTTGGTACAGTTGGGTCAAAGCGCTCGATAAGCACGGCCAAGGAGTCTCATGTCCGGCACACAGCAGGAACTTTCGGTGTCGCTGTGGCGCGGCGGCAAGGACGGCCGATATCGGACCTACGCCGTGCCGCGGCGCGAGAGTCAGACCGTGCTCGACGTGGTGACTTACGTGCAGCGCCATCTCGATCCGACGCTGTCCTATCGCTTCGCCTGCCGGGTCGGCGTGTGCGGCTCCTGCGCCATGACCGTCAACGGCAAGCCGCGCTGGACCTGCCGCACCCATGTCGCCAAGGTCGCCGGCGCCGGCCGGCTGGAAATCGGCCCGCTCGAAAATCTCCCGGTGATCAAAGATCTGACCACCGATATGGCGGAATTTTTTCAGAAGTGGCAGCGCGCCAAAGGCGTCTTTGCGCCGTCGCAGACGCGGCACGATTCGATTGCGCAAATCCGGCCCGATACGCCGGCGCGCGCCGCCGCGGATGCAGCAATCGAATGCATCAATTGCGGCGTCTGCTACGCCGGCTGCGATACCGTGCGCTGGAATTCCGCCTATCTCGGGCCGGCGGCGCTGACGCGGGCGTGGACGCTGGTCAACGACCAGCGCGACGCCGGAAACCGCGAACGGCTGCAAGCCGTCGCCGTGGATGGCGGCTGCCATTCCTGCCACTCCCACCAGTCCTGCCAGGAGCTCTGCCCGCAGACGCTCAATCCGACCGCCGCCATTGCAGGTCTGAAGCGGCGTACCGCGGCGGCGTATTTGAAGGGCGAGATCAAAGCATGAATGTGCGCCTTTATGTCTGGCAGCGCGCGACCGCGGCGATCATGGCGCCGCTGGTGCTGGTTCACATCGCGGTCATTTTCTATGCCACGCGGCAAGGCCTGACCGCTGCGGATATTCTTTCGCGCACGCATGGCAGCGCCATCTGGGCATCGTATTACGGATTATTCGTCGCGGCGGCGTCCATTCACGCTTCGATCGGCATGCGAAACGTCTTGATTGAATGGTCGCCGCTCGACGAGCGCCGCGCCGGTTTGCTCGCCGTCGCACTCGGCCTGCTCCTGGCGCTTCTCGGTTTCCATGCCGTTATCGCGCTGGTGGTCACATGAGCGCGTACGACTTGCAGCGCCGCGGCAGCACGCTGTGGATCGCCGCCCTGATCCATCGCCTTTCCGGACTGGCATTGGCAATTTTTCTGCCGATCCATTTTTTTGTGCTCGGACTGTCCTTCCACGGCGGCGCCCAGCTCGACAAGTTCCTGCGTTGGAGCGATCAGCCGCTGGTGAAATTCGCCGAAGGCGGGCTCGTGTTCTTGCTCACCGTGCATTTGCTGGGCGGCCTGCGTATTCTGGTGATCGAGAACTTCGCCTGGCGCGACGGCCAGAAGCAACTCGCGACGCTCGCGGCCGCAGCGGCTGCCCTTGTCGCATTCGTTTTCCTGGTGCGCGTGTTCTAAGGTTTCGCATGAACGTCGAGCGGCTGAAAACCGATATTCTCATCCTCGGCTCCGGCGGCGCCGGGCTGTTCGCCGCGCTGCACGCGCTCAAGGCCAATCCCGATCTCGACATCACGGTGGCGAGCAAGGGGCTCCTCGGCAAATGCGGCTGCACCCGCATGGTGCAGGGCGGCTACAACGTCGCGCTTAATCCTGGCGACTCGATCGAGCGTCATTTCATGGACACCATCGAAGGCGGCAAATGGCTGCCGCATCAGGAGCTGGCCTGGACGCTGGTGACCAAGGCTATCGAGCGCGTGCGCGAGCTGGAAAACGAGATCGGCTGCTTCTTCGACCGCAATCCCGACGGCACGCTGCACGGCAAGGCTTTCGCCGGGCAAACCTTTGACCGCACCGTGCACAAGGGCGACCTCACCGGCATCGAGATCATCAACCGCCTGATGGAGCAGGTCTGGGCCCGGCCGATCCGGCGGATGGAGGAGCACCGCGCCGTGGCACTGATCCCGGCGCAAGACGGCGCGCTATCGGGCGTCCTGATGATCGACGTGCGCTCGGGCGAATTCCGCTTCGTCGCGGCGCAGGCCGTACTGCTCGCAACCGGCGGCGGGCCGACCATGTACCGCTATCACACGCCTTCCGGCGACAAGAGCATGGACGGCCTCGCCATGGCGCTGCGCCTCGGACTTCCTCTCCGGGATATGGAAATGGTGCAATTCCATCCGACCGGGCTCCTCGCCGGGCCCGACACGCGCATGACCGGGACCGTGCTTGAGGAGGGCTTGCGCGGATCCGGCGGCCATTTGCTCAACGGCGGGATGCACCGCTTCATGGGCACCTACGATCCGAAGCTCGAACGCGCCACGCGCGACGTGGTCAGCCGCGCGATTTATGCCGAGATGCGCGCCGGCCGCACCACGCCGAACGGCGGCGTTTACATCAAGATGGGCCATCTCGGGCCGGCCAATGTCGCCAAGCAGTTCAAGGGCATGGTTGACCGCTGCCGCGACTGCGGCTTCGATCTCGCCGGCGGCCTCGTCGAAGTGGTGCCGACCGCGCATTACTTCATGGGCGGGGTGATCTGCGAGGTCGATACATCGACCGAGCGCCACGGCCTGTTCGTCGCCGGCGAAGACGCCAGCGGCATGCACGGCGCCAACCGGCTCGGCGGCAATGGCGTCGCCAATTCCACGGTGTTTGGGGGCATTGCCGGCGACGTGATGCCGGGTTGGATCACCAAAAATCCCGGCCATCGCCCGCCTGATCACAACGTCCTCGATGCCGAAGTGGAGCGCGCGCTTTATCCCTTCAGCCGCAACGGCGGCGATCTCAATGCGCTGCGGGAGAAGCTTCTCGATACGATGTGGGACGAGGTCGGCGTGGTGCGCGATCGCGCCAGCATCGAGCGCGGCCTTGCCGGCATCGACCGCATCGAAGCGGAATTGCTGACAACCGGCCTCGCCGATGACGGGCGCCGGTTCAATCTGACCTGGCACGACTGGCTCAATCTGCGCTCATTATGTGAGATCAGCCGCGTCATTGCGCTCGCTGCGCTGCGGCGCGAGAATTCCCGCGGCGCCCACTACCGTTCCGATTTCCCGGAACCGGGCGATCTCGCGACCTCGACCTTCACGGTGGCGCGGCATATATCCGGCAAGGTTGAAATGACCGACAGGCCGGTCGAATTTACCCATGTGAAGCCGGGCCAGACTTTGTTGCGCGATTCGATCGCAGCCGAATAGAGGCGACCATGATTCCGCTTTCGTCCATTCAACGTACCGCAGAGGAGTTGATGGCCAAGGCCGCCATCGAGATCCCCGAGGATTATCTCGACGGTTTGCGCCGCTGCGCCGATACGGAAAAGGGCGATCTCTCGGCCTTCGTCATCAAGGCGATGCTGGAAAACTACGAAGCGGCCAAGGAGGACCGCCGCGCCATGTGCGGGGATACCGGCCTGCCGCGCTGGTACGTCAAGATCGGCAATGACGCCCGCATCGAAGGCGGTCCGGTGGCGCTCGAAGCCGCCCTGCGCCGCGCCACCGCGCGCGCCACCGCCAACGTGCCGCTGCGGCCGAACCGCGTGCATCCGCTGTGGCGTACCGATCACAACAACAATGTCGGCATCAACGCGCCGGAGATCGAATATGCATTCCATCCCGACGCCGATTGGATCGAGCTGACCACGGTGCACAAGGGCGGCCTGTTCGGCACCGACTACCGCATGCTGTTTCCCGGCGACGGCATCGACGGCATCAAGCGGTTTTATCTCGACACGCTGATCGGCTTCGGCAAGCGCGGGCTGGCCTGCCAGCCGGCCATCGTCGGCATCGGGCTCGGCGGTTCGAAGGACACCTCGATGGTGCTCGGCAAGCAGGCCTCCTGCCTGCGCGTTGTCGGCTCGCGCAATCCCGATCCGAAGATCGCGGCGCTGGAAGACGAGTTCAAGGAGCTCGGCAACAACATCGGCATGGGCGCCATGGGCTTTGTCGGCTCCTCGATGGTGATCGATTGTCATATCGAGGTCGGCTATTGCCATACCGGCGGCATGCCGATGTCGGTGCACATGTTCTGCCTGTCGTCGCGCCGCGCCTGCGCCCGCATCAATGCCGACGGCAAGGCCACGTTCCGCACCGATCCGATATGGTTCACCGACTATATGCGGCGCGAAACAGTCGAGTGGGGGCAACTGGCGGCCGAGGCGGCGGAGTGACGTCATTGCGAGGAGCGAAGCGACGAAGCAATCCAGTACGATCGAAATGCATCGCACATCCTGCCCTGGATTGCTTCGCTGCGCTCGCAATGACGAGTCCCAGCACGCAACCGTGATTCAATCAAAGCTGAACTGCAAATGTCCGACCTCAAAACCGTTCACATCGCTCTACCGGCTCGCACCGAAGATTTGCGCAAGCTTGAGATCGGCTCGGTCGCTTATCTTACCGGCCGCGTCTTCACCGCGCGCGAAGGCGTCTATAAGCGGGCGATCGGCGACGGCTTCGGCATGCCTGCGGGCAAAGACGTCCTCGGCATCACCAATTTCCACTGCTCGCCGGCGGCGAGCATCAATCCCGACGGCAGCTACACCGTCGGCGCGGTCACCGCGACCGCGTCGTTCCGGTTTGCGCAGTGGCTCGGCGGCTGGTTTAAAATTTCCGGCTGCAACATCATCATCGGCAAAGGCGGCATGACCTCGGAGACCTACCGCACGCAGTTCGTGCCGAACAACGCGATCTATCTCACCACCGTCGGCTACGGCACCGGCGCGCTGCTCGGCCGCGGCATCAAGCGGGTCGCCGGCGTCTATTGGCTCGAAGAGCTAGGCCTGGCGCAGGCGGTGTGGGTGCTCGACGTCGAGAAATTCGGTCCGTTCCTGGTCGAGAGCGATCTCGACGGCAATTCCCTGTTCGAGCGCGAGAACGCCAAGATCGCGCCCGGCCTGGCGCAACTTTACGCCGGCACCCGGCCGGCGACGCTACATCGCTACGGCGAGACCGACGACAAAACGAAGGAAGTGATTTAGCGACCGGCAGACCGCTCGATCAGGGGATGGGAGGCGGCAATGAACGATATCGCGGCGAAGCCGACGATGCGCCAACGCGCAGCCAGCGAGCTAAAGGAATTTGCCGTGATCGCGATTTATCTCTTCATCTGCTTCGCCGCGCTCATCAACATGAAGGCCGCGATCCTGCACGCTCAAGGAGTGGCCTTTTCGCCCTACGGCCCCGCCGTGGTCAAAGCCTTGCTGCTGGCTAAGTTCATTAGCGTGGGAAATGTCCTGAAACTGGGCCGCAGATTCAAACATCAGGGCTTGATTTGGCTCACCCTTTATAAATCGCTGGTGTTCTTCGCGCTCCTTTTGGCGCTGAACGCGCTTGAAGAAATCGTAGTGGGTCTGATCCATCAGCGGTCCGTCATCGCGTCGATTCTTGCTATTGCCGGTGGCACGCTCGATCAGCTTGTTGCCGCAAGTTTCGTCATGCTGTTGATTCTTTTTCCGTTCTTCGCTTTTCGCTCGCTGGGCGAGGTGGTTGGCGAAGCCAATCTGGTGCGCGTCTTTCTGTATTCGCGACCGGCGGCATGATTGCCGGCGACGCTGCTAAATAACGCGGATGAACGGCCGCTGGGCGGTTGGATCGATCTCGACCTCGGCGCCGTTCGGAATCGCATGGGTGATATCGACGTCGAAGCCCGAGATCATCGTGAAATCGGCCAGCGCCGCGCCCTGCACCATGATCGGATTGGCGCGGTTCAGCACCAGCGCCGCCGGCATGACGCCGCGCGACGCCATCTCGTGCAGCATCCAGGCCGTGGCGACGCCGCCTTTAGCGGCGTCGAGCACCAGCACGCGGCCCTGATAGCTCTCGCCGGCGAGCTTGTGTTCGGGCCGCGAAAACACGCCGCGGATGCGGTCGAGATCGTAGCGCGCGGAGAAGCCGTCGCTCGCGACCAACGCTTTGGCCCGCACTTTGCGGCCCATGCCGGCGGCGGCGTAATAAATCTCGCCGCTCATGTGAGCTTCCCGCCGGCGCAGGCCGCCGCGACGCATTGCTCCATCGGCAGCAGCACCGGCCGATAGCCGTAGCCGCCGAGGATATTGGTGAGCTTGGCCGAGTTGGTGGCGAGCCGGCTCCAGCCGTTGGCTTCGGCAATCTCCCGCGCATAGCTCTGATAGAAGCACATGCCGGAGAGCACCGTGCCGCCAGCGGCTTCTATCCGCGCGGTCAAACCCATACGATCGCAATCGGGCTTCACCTGCGGGCTGGTCACCGCGAACAGGGGGATCGTCGCGCGGCGGCCGTCGAGCATCGCGGCCAGCGTTCGTATTTCGACCAGGCTGAGCTGCGGCGCCGAGAACACGACAACGTCGACGGCGTCGACGTCCTTTGCGTAGCGCGCCTGCAGCGCGCGGATGTCGACCTCTCCGACATCGTGGGTTTTAAGCGAGGTGCCCGCCGGCACGACGTCTTCGAGCCGCATCGCCTCTGGCGTGACGCCGACCATGTGAAACAAAGCCACTGAGCCGAAGCTCGCCAGCGCCGCGCCGAAATGCTTCAGCTGGTCGGCACTCGGCACGCGGTCGAGCCCGAGCAGTGCCGGCACTTGCGAATAGTCGCCGGCCAGCCGGCCGACGACACCGCCGAGCGCGCCCCAATCGGAGAGCTCGCGCGGCGTCCATGACAGTTCGACCAGAAACGTCGCCAGACGGCGCTCGTCGAGGTGATAGCCGTAGCGCGGCGTGCGCCCGGTGAGTCCGGCACTCAAAGCCGACGGCCCGCCCTCGAAATTCGAACGCGCTCCGCAGACGCTGTTCGAATAGATCACCACGCCGGTATCGCCATAGGCCATATGCTCGCCGCGCACCGGCGGCATGATGGTCTGGTAATTGATGCAGGTATCGGTCATCAGCACGCCGAGCGCCTCGAAGGCGGCGATGGCGCGGCGCTCCAGATCGAGCATCCATGGCTGCTGCTTGAGCTGCGCCGCGTGCGCGAAGTCGGTGCCGCGCGGATCGGTGATGGTCGGGATGCGCACCAGGCGATGCTCGGCCGGCAGCGCCGCCCAGCGCTCCAGCCAGTCGACGCCGGCGGCGCCGAGCGACTCCGTATCGGCCATGATGTGGGCTTGGCCGACCGCAACGAAATCGCGCGCGCCGAGATAGTCGCCGACCTTGATCTGGTGCGCGATCGCCCATTGCCGCAGCGGGCCCAATTCGCCCGCGCGCAACGCGATCTCTTCGTCGTTGAGTTTCACGGTTTCACTTCGCCGTGACGCCCGCGGTCTTGATCAGCGGCACCCATTTGTCGATTTCGGCACTGACAAGCTGCCCGAGCGCCTGCGGCGTCCGCTGCTCCGTCGGCGGAATATCGGCGCCGATTTGCGCCAGCCGCTTGGCGACATCGGGATCGGCCATGGCCTTCTGGACCGCGGCGTTGATACGGTTGACGATTGCCGCCGGCGTGCCCTTGGGCATGAACAGCGCGGTCCAGGCGACGGTCTGCAGCTGCGGCAAGCCGGCCTCGTTCGCCGACGGCACATCCGGGATTGACGGCGCGCGCTGCGGGATCGTCACCACGATGGCGTTCTCGCTGCCGTTGAGGATGTGCGGCGTCGCGGTGACGACCTGATCGAACAACAAATCGATCTGGCCGCCCAGCAGATCGTTGGTTGCCTCGGACAGTCCGCGATAGGGAACATGCGTGACATCGGCGCCGGTGAGATGATTGAAGAGCAGCAGCGTCAGATGCGAGATCGAGCCGACCCCGGCCGAGCCCATGGTCGCCTTGCCCTTGTTGGCCTTGGCCCAGGCAATGACGTCGCTGAGCGTTTTCACCGGCAGAGTCTTTCTGGTTACCAGCACCATCGGCGTCGAGGCGACCAGAATCACCGGCTCGAAGTCTTTGCGTGGATCGTAGGGCAGGTCGTTGTAGATGCCGACGCTTGCGGCATGGGTGCCGAGATTGCCCATGACCATGGTGTAGCCGTCGGGCGCGGCGCGGGCGGCCTTGGTGGCGCCGATCGTGCCGCCGGCACCGGTGACGTCTTCGACCACAACTTGCTGACCGAGCGTGGGACCGATGGCTTGCCCGATGAGACGCCCCAGTATGTCGGTCGGTCCGCCGGCAGCGAACGGCACCACCATGGTTATGGGACGGCTCGGATAGTCTTCGGCGCGGGCATCGCCGACGAAGTTTACGGAAGCAATCACCGCCAGCGCGGTGGCAAGACGGCTAATGCCATGAATGACGTTACCAGCCTTGGTCATTTCTCCACCCGCTAGATGCGCGCTCGCGCGCACTGAATTTTTTATTGCGGCAAGTGTAAGAAGGCTCGATTGCGAGTCAAATGCACGCGCGCCGAGCAGCGGTTATGTTAGATGAGGCGTGGCGTGCGGCGGCGATGCGCTGGTACAGCTGGGTGGATTCGAACCACCGACCTCCTGATCCACAGTCAGGCGCTCTAACCAACTGAGCTACAGCTGCACGGCCGCGCGGATTTGTTGCGCATGATCTTTTCGGAAAACCCACTTTTCCGGATCATACTTTAGCGCGCGGAACCTAGGAGCAACGCCTCAGTTTGGCAAGATAGCCGAAACCGACCTGTAAAAAGCAAAAAGCCCGGGCTAGGCCCGGGCTTGCCCCTCGCCGCGGTAATGCGGCTGCGATCGTGAGGCCGCGGTTACGCGACCTTACTGAACGCCTTGTTCATGCCGCTCTTGATCGGCTCGGCAGTCTCGGTCGCGACCTTCTGTGCCAGCTCGCTGAGTTCCTTGCCCTGCTCGGTCAGCGTCTCGAACTGCTTGCGCGTATGCGCGCTCGACAGCTCGATCACTTCCGACAGCGTCTTTGCGGTGATCAGCTCGCCGACAAAGTCGAAGGCCGCATTGGTGTTGGTGCGCGCCGCCTCGATCACTTTGAGGCCGTAGTCGGAGGCACCCTTGGTCGCGGTCGAATAGGTGGTTTCCAGCACGTCGGTCGCCTCTTCGGCGGCGGCCTTCATCTTCTCGTAGGTGTCCTTGCATTGCGCGACGCCGCGCTCGGCAAATTCACGGAAAGCGGCCGGCATTTCGACCTTCGGAATTTCGAATTTCGGCATTTCGAATTTCGGCATCTCGAATGCGCTTGCCGCAGGCTTGCTTTTGGTCTTCGGGGGAGTGGTTGTGGTGGCTTCCGCCATGACATTGGTCCTTGATTTCGCTGGTTGCTTCTTGGGCTGTCTCACCTGGAGAGCTTTTTCTTTACTGGCCTCGCCGCCCGTTGCGCGTTGCCTGACATCGTCTCGCCTCGGTGCTGCGGCGGAAACGCCGTCCTCGTGAAGCCCATGCGTGGGCCGCGGCACCTTGATAATAATTACATAGCAACTTTTTTGGTGCGTTGCAACAGGAATTATTGCAACGCACAACAACATGCGGCAAATTATTGAAATGATTAAGAGATTTTGGACCCGCCGAGGCGAGGCCCGCTAGCTCTTCGGCTTAGTACTGTCAACCACGATCTTGGCGGCACTTTGTCCAAGATCCTGGACCTGCGACGACAGTGCCTGCATCTGCCGGCTCAAATATTCGGATTGCAGCCGCATCAGTTCCGCCGCGTCCTTGGCCTGCATGAGCTTTTGCGCGAATTCAAACGTCGCCGCGACATTCTGCTCGGCATAACTCATCGATTTGTGCGCAATTTCCGTGGCGCCGCTCTGCGCCGCCTGAGCCTGGCCCTGCAGCTGACCCATGGCCTTATTGGCCGCCTCGATAAAGCCGTCGAAGGCCTTGCGCGCCTGCGTCACGCTCTGCTCGACAAAGGCCCGCATCTCGCTCGGAATCGCAAATTGTTCGAAGGGATCTTTCGCCATCATACGCTCCTCGTGCCCCCGGCCGCCCGATCCTAGCGCGAATTTACGACGGCCATGCAAGCTAAACGGCGCCGCCGGCTAAGTCCCCGGAGCGATTAAGGTTATCCCGGCAAGCTTGGCCGCGCACGGGCCTTCGCCATGGACGCCGCGGACGCCCCGCACTATGCATTATTAAGAATTTCTTTAGGCTACGAGTTCCGACACACACATGTCGATCGTGGAGAGAGAGCTCGCGCTGTTAGGTCATCCGCGTCTCGCGCCGCTTGCGACGAGTGCTTGGCCGGCTTGGCTGTGGAATTTCGACGGCTCGCACATCATGTGGGCCAATGCCGTCGGCGCGGCGATATTCGGCGGCGCGACGGTGGAAGCCTGCGTCCAACACCGCTTTGACGGCGGCGATGCCCGGGCCGCCCAAATTGCCCGTATTGCTCCGACGCTGCCGGCAGGCGGCCAAGAACGGCTGGAGCGGCTGCACGGTTTTGGCGCGGCTTTCGGCCGCGCGCTCACCTGCGCCTGCTCGCGCATCGTCCTGACCGATGGCAAGGCCGGGGTGCTGATCGCTGCAGCAGAGCCGGCAGGACCGGAACTCAGCCTCCGCGAGCGCGTCCGCCGTCTGTTCGGCGATTGGGCGGGGCCGATCGCGGGTTTCGCGCCGGACGGCACGCTGGTTCACGCCAACGCAGCGGCGCAGGTGCGGCTTGCGGGCGCAACCATGCTGTCGGCGCTCGGCATCGAAACGCTCGCTGCGACCGTTCTGGAAACCGGCAGCGCCAGCGGTACGGCGCGCGTCGGCCAAGCGGCTTTCGAAGTCGCGGCCATACGCCTTGGCAAGGACGCGTCGCGGGTCTTACTGCTCACCATGCCCCAGCAGCCGAGCAAACCTCTCCTCGAGCAGAGCGCGCCGCAAGAGCTGGCACCGGCTGCGGCGCCAGTCGAGACCGCCACTGCCGCTTCCCCTGTCGCGCCTGCGACATCGGGTGCGGAACCCATATCTAATCCCGCCCAGCATGAGACCACCGCGGAGCGGCGGCATCCGTTACGCTTCGTCTGGCACATGGATGCCGACGGTCGCTTCGGCGTCGGGTCGGACGAATTCATCGAGCTCGCTGGACCGCATACGAGCGCCGCTTTCGGCCGGCCCTGGAGCAAGATCGCGGCCGAGCTGAAGCTCGATCCCACCAATCAAGTGGCCCGCGCTGTGGCGAGCCAGGAAACCTGGAGCGGCATCGTCGTGCCCTGGCCGGTGGACGATTGCGCCGAACCGCTGCCGATCGAATTGTCGGGCCTGCCGGTGTTCGACCGCGACCGCAGGTTCCGCGGCTATCGTGGCTTCGGCGTCTGCCGCGACATCGCCCGCATCAACGAATTGGCGCGGGCGCGTCGCGACCAGCCGATAGGTTTCAGGCCGGCGCCGCAAGCGTCGCACCAGGAAGAGGAAGCCGCGGCCGTCGCGCCGGTAAAGTCGGCGATGGTGTCCGACAAGCCCGAATCTGCCGTCGCGGCCGAAACAGCGTTACAAACAGCGGCCCAAGAAGCCGAGCGGCCGACGCCCGCTGTCGCACCGGCTTCGGCCAATGTGGTGCCGTTTCGTCCGTCGGCGCCGGCTGAGCCCAAAGTGGCGGCGACTTTGAGCCCGGTCGAGCGCAGGGCGTTTCGCGAATTGGCGCAAGAACTCACGGCGCGGTTGCGCGGCCCGGAAGAGGCGCCGGCCGCCGCCGACAGCGGCGCCGAAGCCCTGCCGGCAGAAGCCGTCGAAGCCAGCGCGAACGCGGCGCCGGCGATCGAACAAGCGCTGCTCGACCGCATCCCGATCGGGATTCTGGTTTACCGGCATGACAAGCTGCTCTACGCCAACCGTCACTTTCTCGAATGGAGCGGCTACGACAACCTTGCGGCCATCGAAGCGTCCGGCGGCCTGAGCAGACTGTTTGCCGAGCCCGCCGCCGATGCTCTTGCCGAGACCGCGGGCGGCGCTCACCCGTCGGTCAAGTCGCTGTCGATCGTGACGCAGCGCGGCGACAAGCTGGCGGCCGACGGCCGCATGTTCACGGTGCCATGGAACGGAACGCCGGCACTGGCGCTGGTCCTGTCAAACGGCCAAATCTCCGAGGCCCAAATCCCCGAGGTCCACGTCGCGGCGGTGCGGCAAGCCGACAGTGCGCTCGCCGCGGCCGAGACGGAGAAACAGGAGCTCAAAGCGATCGTCGAAGCGGCGACCGACGGCGTCGTCACCCTCGATGCCGTAGGCCGCATCGTCGGCGCCAACACCCGCGCCGCGGCGCTATTCCGCACGGTGCCAGCCGATCTCGCCGGCCGCTCGCTCGCCGATCTACTGGCGCCGGAGAGCGAACGGGCGGCACGCGATTATCTCGACCGCGTCGTGCGCGGCAGCACCGGCACCCTCAATAACGCACTCGACGTCGCGGCGCGCGCGGGCGACGACCGGCTCGTGCCACTGGCGATGACGCTCACCCGCGTCGGCGGCGATCGTATCTGCGCGGTGTTTCGCGACATCACCAGCCGCAAGCAAAGCGAGGAAGAGCTGCGCAACGCCAGGCGCGAGACGCTGCGCGCGGCATCGGCCAAAGCAGAGTTCCTCGCCAAGGTCAGCCACGAAATCCGCACGCCGCTCAATGCCATGACCGGCTTTGCCGAAGTGATCATGGCGGAGCGCTTCGGTCCAATCGGCAACGAGCGCTACCGCGAATATATCAAGGACATTCACGCCGCCGGCACACATCTGGTTTCGATGCTCAACGACCTGCTCGATCTATCGCGGATCGAGACCGGGCAGATCGAGCTTGCCTTCGTCAACGTCGATCTCAACGCGCTGACTCAGCAATGCGTCGGCATCATGCAGCCGCAGGCAAACCGCGCCCGCATCATCATCCGCACCTCGCTCACCCCGGGGCTGCCGCTGGTCGTTGCTGACGAGCGCTCGCTGCGCCAGATCGTACTCAATCTGATCGCGAATTCAGTCAAGTTCACCGGCCCCGGCGGCCAGGTGATCGTGTCGACCGTCTTCACCGACAGTCGCGAAGCGGTGTTGCGCGTGCGCGATACCAGCTCCGGCATGAGCGAAAAGGACATCGCGGCCGCGCTGGAACCGTTCCGCCAGATCGCCACGTCCGGAAGCTGGGGCTCGGGCGGGATCGGTTTCGGCCTGCCGCTGACCAAGGCGCTGGCCGAGGCCAATCGCGCCAATTTCAGCATCAAAAGCGCGCCGAACGCCGGAACGCTGGTCGAGATCGCATTCCCGCCAAGCCGCATCGTCGCGGATTGACGGCGGCGCCGGCAACAAACATCGTATAGACTTGCCATAGATTTGCGGCTGTCGCGTTTTCGCCGTCATTCACCTTGATGCTCGGCGATGGGTGCGGCGATGCGCATGATCAGAATCCTCGTCGTTTTGATCTTCACCGGCGGCATGTTGGCGCCGGCCGCGGCGCGCGCCGCCGACGACGTCGACCTGCTGCTGGTGCTCGCCGCCGACGTGTCGCGCAGCATCGACGACACGAAATTCCAGCTGCAGCGTGACGGCTATGCCGCCGCCATTTCCGATCCGCGCGTGCTCGATACCGTCCGCTCCGGCCATAACGGACGCATCGGCGTGACCTTCGTCGAATGGTCGGGCGTCGGCGCGCAGCGCGTGGTGATCGACTGGACCGAGATCGGCGACGCTGCCGCGGCGAAGCTATTCGGCGACCAGTTGATCGAGAGCCCGCGGTCGTTCGCCGGCCGCACCTCGATCAGCGGCGGCATCGAATTCGCCCTGGCGCGGCTCGCCGATGCGCCATTCAACTGCGTTCGCCGCACCATCGACGTGTCCGGCGACGGCACCAACAATGACGGCCGCGCCGTTGCCGAACTGCGCGACCAGGCCGTGGCCAAGGGCGTCACCATCAACGGCCTGGTCATCCTCAGCGAGAATCCATTGCCGTGGAATCCGGAGCACACCAATCCGCCCGGCGGCCTCGACAATTATTACCGCAACAACGTCGTTGGCGGCCCGGGCGCCTTCGTCATGGTGGCGCAAAACTTCAACTCGTTCGGCCAGGCCATCATCGCCAAGATGATCGCCGAGGTGTCGCAGGCGCACAAAGCGAAACGATGGCGGGCAGCCACCCGTTGAACGGCGTTACGGCGCCTGCGGGGCCTAATTTACTTAACGGCAACAGTCATTTGAACGCGGGCGCGCAAGCGCCGGCCACGAAAGCGACACAGATGCCGAGCATGTTTCCAGCAGGCATACCTCTCGGTATAGTCGACCGGCCTCATATCAATCGGAAATACGTCCAGTGACCGCGGCTACCGGCTTGAAACGCCTTGCGATTGCCGTTGCCGCCGTGGTTGCGGCGGCATTCGTCACGCTGGTGGCGCTGTCCTTTCTGATTTCAGCCGCGGCGGTGCGCGACGCCGTCCAAGCGGAAATCCACGCCGTGACCGGCCTCGATCCGATGCTCGGCGACGATGTCTCGCTGTCGCTGTTTCCTTCCGGCACTGTGCGTTTTCGCAACGTGCTGTTGGGCAACGACCGCACCGTCGAGCCGGCCGTCGCCGCGGACGAGCTGACCGCGCGGTTGCGCTATTTTCCGCTGCTGGCCGGACGCATCGAAATCGCCGACGTCACGCTGGTCCGCCCGATCATCAACGTCACCTTTTCCACCACGGGACAAACGAACTGGTCGGGACTGATCGTCTCACTGGCGCATGCGCTCGAGCCGAATCCCGAGCGCACCGCATCGTTCTCGGAGATCGGCATCCAGGACGGCACCGTCGTCGTTCATGACGACGGCAAGAACGCCACTGAACGGCTCGAAGGCGTCAATTTTCAAGTTGCCTGGCCGTCGATCTCGCGCAGCTTCGGCGCCAACGGTCGATTTACCTGGAATAACGAACCGGTCGAGGCGAGCCTCACGCTGAGCGATTTTCTGGCGGCGCTCACCGGAGACCGTTCGGGGGTCAAGCTGCGGATCACCAGCGCGCCCCTTAACGTCGCCTTCGATGGCGCGGCGACCGATCAGCCGACGCTAAAGCTCGACGGCACGCTCGACGTCGAGTCGCCCTCGTTGCGCGACGCGCTGCACTGGACCGGCAAGAGTAAGGTGCCGTTCGGCGGCTTCGGCCGCTTCGCGCTCCGCGCCCAGAGCGATATCGGCGGCGGCATGGCGTCCTTGTCCAATGTCAATGTCGAGCTCGACGATAACAGTGCCGAAGGTGCGCTGACGCTGGCGACCGACGGCCACCGGCTGGTGCAGGGCACGCTTGCGGCAGATGCATTGGATCTGACGCCCTACGTTTCCGGCGTACGGCTTTTGGCCCGGGATGAAAACAATTGGGACCGCTTGCCGATCGCGCTCAACGGCTTCGACGATTTCAATCTCGATCTGCGGCTGTCCGCCGCCAGCATCAAGATCGGCGACGCGCAATTGGGGCGCACCGCCGTCGCCGCGACCATGCACGACGGCAAGCTCGATCTCACGGTCGGAGAATCGCAAGCGTTCGGCGGCACCGCCAAGGGCACGCTCGGCATCGCCAGCGCCGAAAACGGCGTCGCGGTGACTTCGAACATGCAGTTCATCGATGTCGACCTGGAAAATTGCCTCGGCCAGATTTTCGGCGTGCATAAAGTGCAGGGCCGCGGCAATCTGGCCTTCAGGCTCGACGGCACCGGCAATTCGGTTATGGCGGTGACGCATGCGCTCAACGGCACGGCCATGCTGAACGCCCAATCCGGAGCGCTGACCGGCATCGACGTCGAACAATTGCTGCGTCGGCTTGAGCGCCGCCCGCTCTCCGGCAACGGCGATTTCCGCCAGGGCCGCACACCGTTCGATCAGCTTGCCGTCAACCTCAAGGTCGAAAACGGCCTGGTGTCGGTCGATGACAT
This sequence comes from Xanthobacteraceae bacterium, assembly GCA_030038415.1. Classification (GTDB taxonomy): domain Bacteria; phylum Pseudomonadota; class Alphaproteobacteria; order Rhizobiales; family Xanthobacteraceae; genus BOG-931. The sequence goes on along the minus strand of JASHOX010000290.1, from coordinate 22,160 downwards.
GCACATCGTCGGACCGTCGGTGAAACTCGCAGTCGGCGGCCAGGCCTCGGTGCCGTCGCGCGATCTCGATCTCAAGGGCGTGGCGACGCTGGTGTCAACGAGCAGCGCCGAGGAGTTCGACCTGCCCTTTGTGGTGCAGGGTCCGTGGAATGACCCGATCATGCTGCCGGATCCGCAGAGCTTGATTCGACGCTCTGGTGCGGCGGCACCGCTGCTCAACGCGGCCAAGGGCTATAATGCCAGCGATGCGGTACGCTCGGTGATCGACCAACTCTTGGCGGCGCCGACGGCGCCCGCCGGAACCACGCCGGCCGCAGCGCCGGCAACACCTGCAGCCGCGGCGCCTGCCACCGCGAAAACCGCCCAATAGCGCCTCCGGCCCGGTGGAGAAATCGTCGTTCGCCGCGGCCCGCGTGCCGATGCGCGCAGTTTTTTTACTTTTTGCTCTATGATTCGCGGCGCACGAATCAGGGGGTTTTCCCTGCAATCGGAGCCCGGACGCTCAGCTGATGTTCAGCTTCACCCGCACCGCCGTGAAAGTGCTGATCGCGTCACTGATCGTCGGCACGATCCTCGACCATTTCGGCATACGCACCGACGAATTGATAAAAACCGCGGGCCTCTCGCCGGAACGGCTCGAGGAGCTGGCGCGCGCGGGCGTTACCTGGGCGCTGCCCAATCTGTTGCTCGGCGCGCTGGTGATCGTGCCGGTGTGGTTTTTGTTTTACATTTTCCGTCCGCCCGGCGAGAGCCGGGATTGACTACAAAGCGCTCGCAACATCGGTTTTTGCAAAATCATTGCCGGTGAAAGGCAACGGGCATGAATACTCCTTGGCGAGCGCGTAGGCGAAGCAATCGCCGAAATTCTGGCTGGCCGGATGGATGCCCGGCGGGCTTCTCGACAAAAGTTATCAATTGCCTGCCGGTGCACCCCTCGCCGCGCCGATCTTGGTGAGCAGCGACGCGGCGATGACCGCGATTCCGACCACGGCAACCACGATGCTGCAGACCGCATTCATCTCCGGACTGACGCCCAGCCGCACTTCCGAATAGATGCGGATCGGCAACGTGGTCGCGCCCGGGCCGGTGGTGAAGCTGGCGATGACGAGATCATCGAGCGACAGCGCGAAGGCGAGCATCCAGCTCGCGGCGATGGCGGGCAGGATCAGCGGCAAGGTGACCGCCATAAAGGTCCGCCCCGGCGAGGCGCCGAGATCCATGGCAGCTTCTTCGAGGCTCATGTCGAAATCGACGAGCCGCGCCTGCACGATCACCGCGACAAAGCACAGCGCCATGGTGGTGTGCGCGATCACGACCGTCCAGAATCCGCGGTCGACCGAGATGGCGACGAAGAGTAGGAGCATCGACAATCCGGTAATGACCTCCGGCATGACCAGCGGCGCATAGATCATCGCCGCGAATAGGAGCCGGCCGCGAAAGCGGCCGAAACGGACCAGCGCTACCGCGGCGAGCGTGCCGAGCACGGTCGCCGCGGTCGCCGAGACGAGCGCCACACGCAAGCTGATGAACGCCGCGCCGAGCAGCGGTGCGTCGCCGGCGAGTTCGGCGTACCAATGCATCGACCAGCCGCCCCAGACCACGACAAGGCGCGATGCATTGAATGAGTAGACGATCAAAATGACGATCGGCAGATAAAGAAAAGCGATGCCGAGGACGAGCGTCGCCAGATTGAAGGCGGAGAGCTTGCGCATCCTCAGTCTCGCTCGATTCCGCGCATTGTCTGGTGCTGGAAGATCACGATCGGCGTGACCAACAGGCAGACCAGAACCACGGCGACCGCAGATGCGGTCGGCCAATCCTTGTTGGCAAAAAACTCGGTCCAGATGGTCTGGCCGATCATCGCGGTGCGCGAACCGCCGAGCAGGTCGGGAATGACGAATTCACCGACGGCCGGAATGAAGCAAAGCAGCGCCCCCGCGATCACGCCGGGCGCCGACAGCGGCATGGTGACGAGCCAAAACGCCTTCCACCGCGGGCACCCGAGATCGGCGGCCGCCTCAAGCAGCGACTCGTCGAGTTTTTCCAGCGTCGCATAAAGCGGCAGCACCATGAACGGCAGGTAGGAATAGACGATGCCAATATAGACGGCAGTGTTTGTCGATAGCCAGACCGGCGGCTCGCGCACCAGGTCGAGCGCCAGCAGCAGCCGATTGAGCGGGCCGTCATGCTGCAGGATGTTCATCCAGGCATAGATGCGGATGAGAAACGACGTCCAAAACGGCAGGATGACCAAAAGAACCAGGACCGCCTGCATCCGCCGCGGCGCGCGCGTCATGGCGTAGGCAATCGGATAGCCGATGACGAGCAGCATGACGGTGGAGAGCGCGGCAATCTCAAGGCTCTTGAGGTAGGAGAGAAAATAGAGCGGGTCGGAGCCGAGGAAGGCGTAATTGTCGAGCGATAGTCCGGCAAAGAAGCTCGCGATGCCGTGCCAGCCGCCCGCAAGGTCGAAGATCGGCGTGTAGGGCGGCTGCGCGATCGCGGTCTGCGACAGGCTGATCTTCAGCACGATCAAAAACGGCACCAGAAAGAACGCGACCAGCCAGGCATAAGGAAGCCGCACGACAAGCTTCGCCACAAAGGAGCGGCGCGGTTTTGCCATCGACTTGTGGGCGTCGCTCATTATTGCGTCAGCACGATCGCCGCGGCGCGCGGAAAGTTCAGCCACACTTTGTCGTTCGAGGCGATGGTCCGCGGCGCAAACGGCCCGACATTGGCCCTGCTCGCTTGCAGCGGCACTCCGGCCGCGGTGCGCAGCCGATAGATCGACAGATCGCCCAGATAGGCGACATCGGCGAGCGTCGCGGCAACGTCGTTTTCCAACGCCCACTGTGCGTCCGGCTCCGCTGGGTTCGGCCCCATCCGCAGCTGTTCCGGCCGCACCGCCACCCAGACCGGCGCGCCGGGTTCGGCGGCGATCTTGGCCCCTACGCGCAGCCGGCCCAAGGCCGTGCCTTCGACGCTGCTACCGTCGAGACCGACGCGCCCTTCGAAGAGATTGACGCTGCCGATGAAGTCGGCGACCCAGCGCGAGTTCGGCTGTTCGTAGATTTCCGCCGGCGGCGCCACCTGCATCAGGTGGCCGCGGTCCATCACCGCGATGCGGTCGGCAACCGTCATCGCCTCGCTCTGGTCGTGGGTGACGATGATGAAAGTCAGCCCGAGCCGGCGCTGCAGCTCCATCAGCTCGAACTGCGTTTCGCCGCGCAGCTTCTTGTCGAGCGCCGCCATCGGCTCGTCGAGAAGGAGAATACGCGGCCGCTTGACCAGCGAACGGGCCAGCGCCACGCGCTGGCGCTGGCCGCCGGACAGCTCGTGCGGCTTGCGAGAACCGAAATTTTCCAGATGCACCAGCGCCAGCATCTCGCCCACCCGCTTGGCGATTTGCGCCTTTGGCAGGCCCTCCTGCTTGAGTCCGAAGGCGACGTTGCCCGCGACGGTAAGATGCGGGAACAACGCATAGCTCTGGAACATCATATTGACCGGACGCCGGTGCGGCGGCACCGGCAAAAGATCGACGCCATCAAGCAGAATGCGGCCGGCGCTGGCGCGCTCGAAACCAGCGATCAGACGCAACAGCGTGGTCTTGCCGCAGCCGGAAGGTCCAAGCAGCGCAAAGAACTCACCCGGATATATGGCGAGCGAAAGATTGTCGACCGCGGGATAGGCGCCGAAGCGCTTGGTCAACCCTTCGATCCGCAACAGCGGCGCCAGCGTGTGATCGGTCCAAGGCGCGAAATCTCGCCTCGCCACGCCCTGTTTCGATCCCACGGTCTGCATCGATGCCCGCTCGCGACGACGGCGCACGCCCGATGGCACGCCGGCCCGCACGCTAAAGCATTTCTGCGGTGACTGAAAAGATACGGGGGATCAGTCCACGATGGCGACGGAAGCCGTCGCGATCAGACCGGCATCGTCGACCGAGTCGGCTACGAGCTTACGCGGCTCCGGGCCGTAATAGTCGCCCAGTTGCACGCTTGGCCTCGGCTGCGTGATAATGGAAACGAGGCGGTCGTAGAGCGCCTTGGCTGAGACCGGCTTGGTCAGATATTCGTTGACCCCAAGCCGGACCGCCTCGACGACACGCCAGCGTTCGCAGTGGCCGGTCAGAATGATGATCGGAATATCCGGCGTCGGGAACACGCCGGGCGAACGCACGATCCGCACCAATTCCGGACCGCTGAGCATCGGCATTTCCCAATCGAGGATGACGACGTCGGGCGCCATGGTGCGGATGGCATCGAGCGCCGCGATGCCATCGGCGGCCTCGTAGATGTCCTTGATGCCGCAATTGACCAACAGATTGCGGATCATCTTGCGCATGTATTGATTGTCGTCGACCACCAGAATGCAAAGCGACTGAATGATATTTTCGATCTGCTTCTTGGTGTGTTTCGCGGACATGCCGCTGCGGACGCCAAGTCGGCCGCGCGGTTCTCGTGTCTGCTCTTGCCCCGGCATTCGCGCATAACAGCACGCGCCTGTTGCGGGAGAGTAAAATTAAAAGCGGCAAATTGTTGCTATCATGGGTTCATGGCCGGCCGCGCGGGTTGGCGTAGTGAGCGCCCGGTTAACGACCGCGGACCAGGCCTGACAGATCGATAAAATTTTACGTAGCAGTGCGGCTTGGCGACGACGCCTGTGCCATGAAGCGGTCGAGCAGCGCGGCCTGATCCGCCGTCAGCCGCAAGCCGAGCTTGGACCGGCGCCACAGCACGTCGTCGGCGGTCTGCGCCCATTCCTTGCTCATCAGGTAGCGCACCTCAGCGGCGGTGAGATCGGCGCCAAGGCGCATGCCGAGATCGTCGAGACCCGTCGCGGTGCCGAGCACGCGGTCGACCCGCGTGCCGTAGGCGTTGACAAGGCGGCGTGCATGATCGGCGGTGAGGAAGCGCCAAGTCCGTAGCGTGCGCTCGATCAGGGTATCGACGCCGTCATAGACGAAGTCGCCGCCCGGCAACGGGCTTTGCGCAGTCCACGGCCGCGACCGCGGAAAGAAGTGCGAAAGTCGCGCCAACGCCTCCTCGGCGAGACGCCGGTAGGTCGTGATCTTGCCGCCATAAACGGTCAATAACGGCGCCTCGCCGAACCGCTCGTCGAGCATCAGCGCATAGTCGCGGCCGATATCCTGCGGCTTGCGCGCGCCGTCGTCGTAGAGCGAGCGCACGCCGGCGAATGCCCAGACCACGTCGGCGGCGCCGATCGCAGTGCGGAAATACTCGTTCACGACGCCGCACAGATAGTCGATCTCCTCGCCGGTCGGCAGCACCGTCGCGGGATCGCCGGCGAAGGAACGATCGGTGGTGCCGATCAAAGTGAAGTCGCGCTGAAAGGGAATGGCAAAGACGACGCGGCCGTCGGCTGCCTGCAAGATATAAGCGCGATCGTGATCGTACAGACGCCGCACCACGATGTGGCTGCCTTTGTCGAGCCGCAGCCGGCGCTGCGGTTCGACCCGCAGTGCCGTCTCGGCGAACAATTCGCTCCAGGCGCCGGTGGCGTTGACCAGAATCCGCGCAGTGATGACGTCGCGCTGGCCGCGGACATTGAGCACCAGCCGCCAAGTGTCGGCGCGGTCGGCGCGCACGCAGCGGGTGCGGGTGCGGATCACCGCGCCGCGTTCGGCTGCGTCGACCGCATTGAGCACGACGAGCCGCGAGTCGTCGGCGAAGCAATCGGAATATTCGAAGGCGTGATGGAAGCGCGATTTGAGCGGCTGTCCGGCTTCGTCGGTGACGAGATCGAGCTCGCGCGTGCCGGGTAAAATCCTGCGCCAGCCGATCCAGTCGTAGATCAACAGGCCGAGCCGCAACAGCGCCGGCGAACGCCGCGCTTCGTTGATCGGTAGCACGAAGCGCAATGGCCGAATCAGGTGCGGCGCCGCGCGCAACAGCACTTCGCGCTCGCGCAGCGCCTCGTGAACCAGCCGGAATTGGCGCTGCTCGAGATAGCGCAAGCCGCCGTGAATAAGTTTCGACGACGCCGACGAGGTGCCCGAGGCGAGATCGTTCTGCTCGATGAGGACGACACGGAAGCCGCGGCCGGCGGCGTCGCGCGCGATGCCGGTGCCGTTGATGCCGCCGCCGATAATGGCGAGATCGAAGTCGGCCACAGATTTCTCCCCTGTGCGCAGGATAACGAACCGGGCTGAGAAAAATGACAACAATCGCCATCATCGTCCGCGAAATAGTGAGGACGGGCTTGCCTCGTGGCGGGGATGAGCGATGATCCCGCCATGGACTTTCGCGACCGTCACATTGTCGTCACCGGCGGCGCCGGCGCGCTCGGCACGGCCGTCGTCGCCGCGCTGATCGAGGCCGGCGCGATCTGTCATGTGCCGTGTTACGACCAGGCGGAAGCGCAACGCTTTCGCCTGCGCGATCACAAGCAGGTGACGCTGACCGTGACCGGCAGTCTCGCCGACGAAGCCGCGGTGACGCGCGCTTATGCGGACATCGCCCCGCTATGGGCCTCGATCCAGATCGCCGGCGGATTTGCCTTCGCGCCGCTGCGCGAGGCCGACATCGCGACGATTCGCCAGCAGATCGATATGAATCTCGTAAGCTGCATGTTGTGCTGCCGCGCCGCCGTGAGGGCGATGACGGCCAATCCATCGGACGCTGGCGGCCGCATCGTCAATATTTCGGCCCGCCCTGGCCTGGAATGGCGCAGCGGCGCCAATATGACCGCCTATGCCGCGAGCAAGGCGGGCGTCGCGGCATTCACGGCCGCGCTCGCCGAAGAGGTCGTCAAGGACGGCATTTTGGTCAACGCTGTGGCGCCGTCGATCCTGGACACACCGGCCAACCGGCAGGCCATGCCGAAAGCCGATTTCGCGCTGTGGCCGAAGGTCGAAGAGGTCGCCGCCACGATCCTGTTCCTCGCCTCGCCCGACAATCGCGTCACCCGGGGCGCCGTCGTGCCGGTTTACGGGAAGTCCTAGAACAAATCGCTTCATGTTGAATCGATTGTTGCTCCAGGATTTTGTTTGAGCATGATCTTTTCGGAAAACCGGTATCCACTTTTCCGGATCATGCTTTAATAGCCCGGCCACAGGCCCGGGGTCGCCAGTTCGACGAGATGGCCGTCGGGATCGCGGAAATAGATGCTCTCGCCGCCGCGCGGCCAAGTGGTGCGGCCTTCGATTTCGACCCCCGCATCGCGGAGCTTCGCCTCCCAAGGGAAGCGATCTTCGGCGCCGATCGAGAACGCGATGTGCACCCGGCCATGTCCGTCATGCGGCGGGATGGTGCCGCCGGGCAGACGCACCGTTTCCAGCGAATGGCCGCGCAGGAACAACAGCAGCACGCCGCGATGGCCGACGTCGTAAGCGCACAGCCGCGCATCGCGGTAGATGCTGTTTAATCCGAGCACCTGTTCATAGAACGGACAGGCGCGCTCGAAGGCGTCGACGTAGAGCACCGTTTCAAGAACGCCGAGGAGTAAGGGCATGGTATTTTTCTCGCTCATTCCCGCGCAAGCGGGAATCCGGTCCCGCCTTTTTCTGGGTCCCCGCCTTCGCGGGGACGAGCGGTAGTAGGATCTACCCCGACACCGGAACGACTTCACGCGCCGGCGTCGTCACCAGCCGGGACACGGCGCTCGAGGCGACGATGGCGCGCTGCTGGGCATAGGCCTCGTGATTGCGCTCGATGTAATCGAGATCGTAGAGGTAATTCACCATCAAGCCGCAGGATTGCTTGAGCGCCCGCTGCGAGGTGTCGGCAAGAAAATCGAGCCGTTCCAGCCGCGCGCCATTGCCGAGATGGAACCGCGCCACCGAGTCGACCGGCAAGCCGCGGCCGTTGCGCGCGCGCATGTAATACCAGGCGGCGGCGCGCAACAGCGGCTCGCGCACCTCTTCGGCAAGCTCGGGCGTGCGCCACCAGCTGTCCTCGTCGAGCGCGGCGAGCGCTTCGCGATCGTCGTCGGCGAGAGCGGCCGAAGCAGCGTTGGCCCGCTCGCGCTTGAGCCAGTCGGCGAAATTCGGCGCCGGCGACAGCGTGACGAAGGTGCCGACGCGGGGCACTTCGCGGGACACTTCTTCGACCACCTGCTTGATCAGGAAATGCCCGAAGCTGACGCCAGCGAGGCCGCGCTGGCAATTGGTGATCGAATAGAACACCGCGGTGGTGGCGCGCTGCGGCTCGACTGGCTCGCGCTTGTCGGACAGGATCGGCCCGATCGCACCGGCGATCTCCCGCGTCAGCGCCACTTCGACGAAGATCAACGGCTCATCCACCAGCGCCGGATGAAAGAAGGCGTAGCAGCGGCGGTCCGGCGGATCGATGCGCCGGCGCAAGTCCTCCCAGTCCCGGATCTCGTGGACTGCCTCGTAGCGGATGATCTTTTCCAGGATCGCGGCCGAGGTCGACCAGTCGATGCGGCGCAGCACCAGAAAGCCGCGGTTGAACCAGGACGAGAACAGATGGATGAAGTCGTTGTCGATCGCAGCCAGATCGTCGCGGCGATGGTCCATGGCGTCGAGGAGCTGCTCGCGCATGCGCACCAGCGCCGCGGTGCCGCCGGGAGCGAGATTGAGCCGGCGGAACAGTTCGAGCCGGCGCGGCTCGCTGGCGTGGTGAAGGTCGGCGGCCGTTTCGTCGGACGATGCTTCCCGCCATGCGGCGATGGCGCGATCGATGCGGGCGCGGTCATGGCCGAAGGTGGTGGCGAGCGCCTCGAAAAAGGCGATGCGCGGCCCCGTGGTCAGATCGGCATAGCGGACCAGGATCTCCTGGGCCAGCGCGACGCCGGAGGCCTCGCCGCGGCCCGACAACAGCGCCTCGCACAGCTCGACCAGGCCCGCCGAGCGCTCATGCGCCGGCTCACGGCGCTCGCGCTTGATGAGTGCGCGGCTCCGTTCGGCGATGCTTTGCAGCATTTCGCTGAAGAATGAGGTGTCCACAGGTTCATCCCATCCGGCCGGCAAGACTTAGCTAATGATGGGCCAAAGCAATGACAAGTTCGCTAACGGCAGGAAACGCTAGACAAATCTGGACAAACCGGCCCCGCTTTGTCAGGTAAGCGCCCGCACGGCGGCTGGCCGCCGGCGTTAAGGGGTGATCATGCCGGGACCATCGAAACCGGGTCCGCTCGCCGGATTGCGCGTGTTGGAGCTTGCCCGCATCTTGGCCGGGCCGTGGGCGGGGCAGATTCTCGCCGATCTCGGCGCCGACGTCATCAAGGTCGAGCGCGAGGGCGTGGGTGATGATACCCGCGCCTGGGGTCCGCCCTTCGTGCCGGCGGCTGACGGCGGCAATCTGTCGTCCGCCTATTTTCACTGCGCCAACCGCGGCAAGCGCTCCATCGCGGTCGATTTCACCAAGCCCGAGGGCCAGCGCATCGTCAAAAAGCTCGTGGCGCGCTCCGACGTGCTGATCGAGAATTTCAAGGTCGGCGGGCTCGCCAAATTCGGCCTGGATTATAAGAGTCTCGCGCCCGACAATCCGCGGCTGATTTATTGTTCGGTGACCGGCTTTGGCCAGACCGGGCCGTCGGCGGCGCGCGCCGGCTACGATCTGATGGCCCAAGGCATCGGCGGCATCATGGGCATGACCGGCGCGGCGGACGGACCGCCGATGCGGGTCGGCGTGCCGATCGCCGATATTTTCTCAGGCGTCTATTCGGCGGTCGGCATTCTCGCCGCGCTTGCGCGGCGCGAGCACACCGGCCGCGGCGGCTATGTCGACACCGCGCTGGTGGATTCCACCGTCGGCACGTTGGCGTTCCAGGCGCTCAATTATCTGGTTTCCGGCGAAGTGCCCAAGCGCATCGGCAATGCGCATCCCAATCTCGTGCCCTATCAGGAGTTTCCGGTCGCCGACGGCCGCGTCATCATCGCCACCGGCAACGACGCGCAATTCGTCAAGCTCTGCGGCATTCTCGGCGCGCCCGAGCTCGCCGAAATGCCGGCTTATAAGGACAACAAAGGCCGCCTCGCGCATCGCGCGGAACTCGTCGGCAAGCTCTGCGCGCTGACCTCGCAGTTCAGACGCGAGGAGCTGCTCGACAAGCTCGAAGCCGCCACCATCCCGGCGGGGCCGATCAACGATCTCGATCAGGTTTTTGCCGATCCGCAGGTGATCCACCGCGGCATGAAGATCGAGCTCGACAGCGCCGCCGCGAAAGGCGGCAAGATTCCCGGCATCCGCACGCCGATCGTGCTGGACGGCGCACCGATGGCCTCCGACCGCCCCCCGCCGCGGCTCGGCGAACACACCGCCGAAATTTTGCGTGAGATCGGCGAGGGATAAGCCTCGTCTCTTCCTCCCCCGCTTGCGGGGAGGCGGCGAGCGCAGCGATGTCGACGCATGACTGACGAATTCAGCCGCGGTCGCCGCCGCGGCGGCCTGGGCTTCGACTGCGGCGGCAAGCTTCTCGGTCATCATGCGCTGCGCTTCGGCGCGGCCGCGGACGCCGCCGGCAGAGAGGCGCATAAGCCGCAGCGCGATGACCCGCTGCGCTTCCCATCCCAGCAGCGCCGCTTGCGCGGAGAGGTGAGCCAGGGATTCCACATTCGCAGGGGATTCGACATCGGAACAAGCGGCGGCGGGCGTCCGTTGTTCCCCCTACGCGACCGTGCCTCGCTTTTTTCCGAAAACTTTACCGGCCAAGTCAAGATTTCGTCTTGCATGCCGGGTATTGCGGTCCACGGCGCGGGATTTGCATCGGCTCTCGCGGCGCCGGACCAACTTAAGGAGCACGAGATGCCCAATCGAGGTGAGCTTCCCATCCCGGCTATGCGTAACAGAGACATCGCCAAAAGCCGCACGGCACAGCCGGATGCCGACGCCTGGGCCATCATCGCCTTTTGCGTGATCGGCGGTTTGCTGTCGTTCTGTCTGGCCATCTCGTCGGTCGGCATCAATGGATACCCGGCGATGATGCAGATGCCGTGGGGCGGCTGACTCCACAGGCATTCTGCCTCGGCATTGGGCAATCCATTGCGTAAGTGCCATCACCCCACGGCGCGTTGCGGCGCCGGGGCATCGCGAGCGGCCGCGCCGCGCGACTCGCGCAACGCGCTTTCCAGCGCGGCAAGGTCGTAGGGCTTCTGCAGCACCGCAAAACCGCGGCGCACTGCGTCCTGCGCGCTCGAACTGTAGCCGGTTGTCAACAGCACCGTGATGTCCGGATAAAGCCGGCGCACCATATCGGCCATTTGCAGGCCGTTCATTCCGCCCGGCATCAGAATGTCGGAGAACACGAGATCGATTCCGGCCTCGCCGGCAAGGACGTCGAGCCCGGCCTGCGCGCCCGGCGCGTGACGAACCGCGTAGCCGAGCTGCTCGAAATAGGCACGGCCGACGTCGGCGACCTCGGCATTGTCTTCGACGATCAGCACACTACCGGCCGGCGGCGCTTTTGCCGCGCTGGCGATTTGCTGGCGCGGCTGCGCCGGTGTCTCCCAGCTGCGCGGCAGCAACAGCGTCACCGCGGTGCCGCGCCGCGCCGAGGTCGCAATGCTGGCGGTGCCGCCGGACTGCCGGGCGAAGCCGTAGACCTGGCTCAGGCCGAGGCCGGTGCCCTTGCCGACGTCCTTGGTGGTGAAGAACGGCTCGAACACCCGCGGCAAAACCTCCGGCGGAATGCCGGTTCCGGTATCGGCCACCCGCACCGCGACGAACTCGCCGCTTAAGCCCTCCTCCGTGCCCGCACCGCGCAGCAGCATCGGCTTGGCGCTGATGGTCAGCGTCCCGCCCGACGGCATGGCGTCGCGTGCATTGAAGGCGAGATTAAGCAGCGCAAGTTCGAACTCGCTGGGGTCGACCTTGACCGCGCAGGGCCGCCGCGGCACGCCGAGGCGGATGTCGATGTCGCCGCGCAGCGAGCGGCTGAGCATGTCCTTGATCTCGGGCAGCCGCTCGGCGAGATCGATCACGCTCGGCTGATGCACCTGCCGCCGCGAGAAGGCGAGCAATTGCCGGGTCAGGCTTTCGCCGCGTTCCGTCGCATTGGCGATGGCGTCGAGGAGCTGCGTCTCTTTCTCGCCGCTGACGTGGCGGCGCAGCCGCTGCACCGTGCCGCTGACGATCATCAAGAGATTGTTGAAGTCGTGCGCCACGCCGCCGGTCAATTGCCCGATGGCTTCGAGGCGCTGCGCCTGGCGCAGGGCGTCCTCGGCGAATTCGCGGCGCTGCGCCTCGTCGTAGAGCCGCCTGGTCCGCCTTAAGACCACCCACAGCGCGGAGAACAACAACAGCGTCACCGGCAAGCCGAAGATCAGATGGCCGCCGACCTGATCGAGCCAGGCGGCGCGAATCGCGGCGCTGTCGATGCCGGCAATGGCATAGACGGGATAGCCCGGCAGCTTGCGGAAGCCGACGCGCCGGTCGTGGCCGTCGACCTCCGAATCGACTGAGTACAAGCCATGGGTGAGGCCGCCGTCAATCGAGCGGCGCAGCATGCTCTTCGGACTGAGCTGCTGACCAAGCTGCGGCCCGGACGGATAGCGCGCCAACAATTCGCCGTCGGGACGCACCAGCGCGTAAAAGTTTCCAGGCGACTGCTGGATCATCGCATAGAAGTCGTCGAAATATCGCGGCCGCACCGCAATGGCGATGACGCCGCGGAACGATCCGTCCGCCGACGGCAGCCGCCGCGACACGTCGAACAGCGCCGTACCGGCGTCCTGCATGGTCGAGGTGCGCACGTCGCTGACGAATGTTCCGGTGTCGCCGTCTTGCTGGGCCTTGAAATAAGGCTGATCGGCAAAATCGGCGCCGCTCGCCATCGCCGCCGTCACGCTTGAAGCGAGCGGGCGGCCGTCGCAGCCGATCAAAGTGATCGCCCGCACCTGCGGCATGACGCCGACAATGCGCTGCAAGCGGGGGGTGAGGCTTGCTTCGGCAACGCGCATCTGGTCGTCCGACATGCCGCGCACCACCTCGCCGACTTCCGGGAAGATGCGGTCGACGGTCTCGAAGACCTTCAGCGCCTGTTCCTGCAGCACGTCGAGCGAGCGATCGATACGCTCGTCGGCGACCGCATAGACGGCGTGATAATCGTTGTAGGCGGCATAGGCGAACAGCGCCGCCGGAATGACCAGCGACGCGACCATCAGCAATTGCAGCAGACGGATCGCCGAATCCCGTTCCGTGCGCATCGCAGTCCGATTGTTGCAGCCGGCAATAGGCGACGAAGCCACGCAACGACGCTAATACTCGCAACCTGTCAAACTTCTGCGGCGCGAACGAGGCGATCAAACGCCGCATTCGATTGCAATTTCGTGACCGAAACGACAGCAGCCTTGACTTGACTGTCACAAATCGCCGCAATTCACAGGGCGCAGGCCGGATTGGATTGCCGTTCTAAAATTTTCCGCTCATTCCCGCGCAAGCGGGAATCCAGCAATTCAATTCAATCTGGGTCCCCGCCTTCCGCCTTCGCCTGTTGCGCTTCGGCGGACTCAAACCCGCCGGAGCTCGCTAGGCGAGCGGAGGCGGGTCGCGGGGACGAGCGGTCGATCAAGTTACCGCCGTCGGCGCCAGCGCGTCGATGTCGGTGGCCACATCGATCACCGCGGGGCGGTTGGCGGCGAGCGCTTGCGCCAATGCCGCCGGGAAAGCCGACGCTTGTTCGACCCGGATGCCGAGCGCGCCCATGTCCTCGGCGATATGGGCGAAATTGGTGTTGCGGAAAGTCCACAATTCGCGCGCCTTCTCGGTCTGCTTGCCGCCGTAGACGCGGTCGAAGCCGCGCTTACTCTGATTGCCGCCGCCGTTATTGTTGACCACGGTCACCGCATTGATCGACCAGCGCGCCGCGGTCTCGATCTCGGCGATGTGATACCAGAAGCCGGCATCGCCGGTAAAAGTCACCACCGGCCGCTCCGGCACCGCGCATTTGGCGCCGAGCCCCGCCGGGAACGCCCAGCCGAGATGGCCGGCGCTGCGCATATAGCTCTGCCGCGGCGATGTCAGATCGAACATGCCGCCCATCCACATGCCAGCATGGCCGGTGTCGACGACGACGATGGCGTCGTCCGGCACGTGTTTGGTCAATTCGGCGCACAGCCGCTCCGGGCGGATCGGCACCGCGTTGGAGTTGAGCGCGTCCTTATATTTGTCGCGCCACTCGCCGCAGATTTTTTGCGCCTCGCCGATCCAGGCTTTGCGTTTCGCCGCGCTGCCGCGGTCGGCAAGCTTGAGCATCTTGGCGAGCGTCACCTTGGCATCGCCGTTGACGGCCGCGGCGAGCGGATAATTGCGGCCGAGCGCTTCCGGATCGATGTCGATCTGGATCGCTTGCGTGCCGATCTTCGGCACCGCCCAGAAATGCGTGGTCATGCCGCCGGTTTCGGTGCCGACGAAGCAAACCAGATCGGCCGCGTTGACCACGCGGTTGGCGCTCTCGCGCGAATAGGTGCCGGCAACGCCGACCGACAGCGGATGGTTGCCGGGAATTGAATCCTTGCCGTTGAGTGAGGTCGCGACCGGAATTTGCAAAGCCTCGGCCAGCGCCACCAGCTCGGCCGCGGCGCCCGACGCACGCACGCCGCCGCCGGCGACGATCACCGGCCGCGCCGCGTCTTGCAGGATTTGCAGCGCGGCGCGCGCACTATTCTCGTCAGGCTCCGGGCGGAATGCCGGCACTCGGGCGAATTGCGGCTCGACCAGCGGCTCCATGTCGGCTTCCTCGGCGTCGATCTGTCCCTCGTTGCCGCGGAACTGCAAATGCACCGGACCGGCACAGCCGGTCACCGCGGTGCGAAACGCCTGCCGCACCATGTCAGGAAAGCGCGCCACGTCGTCAATGGTGGCGTTGAACTTGGTCACCCGCTCGAACGCGGGCACGTCGTCGACTTCCTGATAGACCTTGCGGAATTTATTTTTCGGCTCGCGGCCGCCGGTCATGGCGATGACCGGCGAATGGGCGAGGAAGGCATCGCGCAAGCCGGCGGCGAGATTGAGCGCGCCGATCACCTGCGCCATGCAGATGCCGGGCTTGCCCGAGGCGCGGGCGTAGCCGTCGGCCATATAGGCGGCGGCCTTCTCACCGTGAACGTGCAGCCGCTTGATGTCGGTGCGCCGTTCCATCTCGGCATAAGTGGTGCGCAGCACCGCCGGCACGTGAAAGACATGCGTTACGCCGTAGCCCTTGAGCATATCGGCGAGGCACTGCGCGCCGGTCATTTTACGGTTGTGGCCGATCTGCATGGACTCGCTTTCCTGGTTTGTCTTGTCATACTCCGCGAAGGCGGAACATCCAGTATTCTCCGTGATTACTGGATCATCCGCTGGAGCCTGTCATCGGGCCGCGCACTTCGCGCGGACCCGTCGGCGGATGATGACGGGAAGGAATTATCCTAATCGTTGAACACCGCCACCGCGCGGATCGGCGAGCCGGTGCCTTCGCGCCATTTCAGCGGCAGGCCGATGAACTGAAACTCGCCCTGACCGAGCAGGCTTTCCAGATTGCACAGGCTCTCCATGTGCGTGATGTCGAGGTCGAGGCAGGCCTTGTGCACCAGCGAATTGACCTTGCCCTCGGGCCCCGGCCGCATCGAGTCGATGCCGAAATGCACGATGCCGGCCGCGGCGAGCCACTCGGTCGCCGCGACATTGACGCCGGGATTGTCGGTCGCATAGGCCGCGGTCGGAAAGGTACGGGCGTGATGGCCGGTGCAAAGCAGCACCGTGCCCTTGTTCGGGATTGGTACGCCGGCCTTTTGCACCGCCGCTTCCAGATCGGCCGGCGTGATTTCGGCGCGCGGCGCGATGTGGCGCAGATCGATGCAAATGCCCTGCACGATGCAGTTCTCCAACGGGTATTTGTCGATCGGCGTGCCGCTTTTGCCGAAATGCCGCGGCGCGTCGATATGGGTGCCGCCGTGGTCGGGCATCGAGAAGAACATCACGCTGTTGCCCTGGACGTTGCCGGACTCGGCGAACGCCTCCTCGTGCGTCTTCCAGATGCCGTGGATGACCGGCGGCTGCCCCGGATAGGACGGCGTGCGGTGGTACAGCTCCCGGCTCAAATCGACGATCCGCATGCGGCGCTTCCCCTGCTGACCTTTGCTTGGCGAGACACTATCCTCGGCAGTCGGCCGCGACAACGCTTGCCGGAGCACCGCATGAAAACCTCGACCGACCGCATCCTCACCACCCATACCGGCAGCCTGCCGCGGCCGAAGGCGCTGATCGACCTCATTCTCGGGCGAGAACAAGGCAACGCCGTCGCTCCGGACGTCTTCGAAGCCGCGACCGCCAAGGCGGTCGATGAGGTCGTGGCGCAGCAAGTCGCCTGCGGCGTCGACGTGGTCTCGGACGGCGAGATGAGTAAGCCGTCCTACACGACCTACATCCGCCATCGCGTGAGCGGCATCGCGCCGGACCCGCGCGCGGCGGAGAAAGGCCGCGACATCATGATCGGCCGCGATCTCCTCGACCATCCGGACTTCGCCCGCGAGCGCCGCAGCTTCGCCGCCGTGCCGTTTCCCGGCTGTGTCGGCGAACTGCGCTATAACGACCGCTCGGCGCTCGACCGCGACATCGCGCATCTCAAGGCCGCGGCGGCGAAGGCGAAGCCCACCGAAGTGTTCATGACGGCGCCGTCGCCCGGCATCCTGACGCGCTTCATCATCAACCTGCATTATCCGAGCGAAGAGGCTTACGTCGAAGCGCTCGCCGAGGTGCTCAAGGTCGAATATCGCGCCATCGTCGAAGCCGGCTTCGTGCTGCAGATCGATGCGCCCGATCTCGGCTCGGCGCGCAACAACCAGTATCGGCATCTGACCGACGACGAATTCCGCGAAAAGATCGCCGAGCGCAATATCGCGGCGCTCAACGCGGCAATCGCCGGACTGCCGGCCGACCGCATGCGGCTGCACATCTGCTGGGGCAATTACGAGGGGCCGCACAGCCACGATCTGCCGCTCCTCAAAATCATCGACATCGCCTTCAAGGCGCGGGTGCAGGCGTTGTCCATCGAAGCCGCCAATCCGCGCCACGATCACGAATGGGAGGATCTCAAGACGATCAAAATCCCCGACGACAGGATCCTCATCCCCGGCGTCATCGATTCGACCACCAATTTCGTCGAGCACCCGCGGCTCGTTGCGCAACGCATCGGCCGCTACGCCAACATCGTCGGCCGCGACCGCGTGATCGCTGGCGTCGATTGCGGCTTCGGCACCGCGGTGCGCACCGAGCCGACGGTAGCCGACTCGATCGTCTGGGCCAAGCTGCGGGCGCTCGCGGAAGGCGCGGCGATCGCGAGCAAACGGCTGTGGGGAGCGCAGGCTGCATAACCGCCGCGCGCGGCCTTGTTCAAAATTTCACGGCTCGCTACGCTGACATGCCGATGACGCCTGCGCTGACAGCGTCAGTGGCTCAACTTCCTTGGGGGCGAACATGCATGCGAACACATTCATCCTCGGCCATACTACTTCGATTGCGGCGCTGGTTCTTGCCGCGCTGTTGAGCGCTTCCCCGAGCCGCGCCGACAGCGCGCTGGCGGTCGGGCTTCCTGCCGACGTGGCCCATGACGGCTTTGCCAGCGGTTTCGAGCTGAACGCATCCGACATGGATACGGCGCGCAAAGGCGCCATTGCAGGCTGCCAAAAATCGGTCGGCGCTTCGGAAGCGGCGCGCAAGCTCTGCAAGGTGGTGGCAACCTTCCATAACCAGTGCTTCGCGGTCGCCATCGATCCGGCGAACGGCACGCCGGGCGTCGGCTGGTCGATCGCTGAAAATCAGAAGATGGCCGACGCGCAGGCGATCGCTCAATGCCGTACCACCGCCGGGGCGAACCGGGCGCAATTTTGCGTCGTCATGGAAGGCCGTGGCACCAATCGCGGCTGCGACGGCACCGCCAAATAGAATGGAGCCGCAGCGCGAAGGCGGCGGCGCCGGTCGTCACTGCGGCTTGAGTTCCGCGAACTGAACCACCTTGCGCCACTTCTCCGTTTCGTCGGCGATGAATTTGCCGAATTCCGCGGGCGACATCGACAGCTCGGTGACGCCAAGCTCGGATAGTCGCGCCTTGAATTTGTCGTCGGCCTGGATGGCGCGGACCGCGGTGGCGAGTTTGTCGATGATCGCCGCCGGCGTGTGTTTCGGCGCGACGATTCCGGAAAAGCCGCTCGCTTCGAAGCCTGGCAGTGTGTCGGCGACCGTCGGCACGCCCGGCAATTCGTCGATGCGGGTCGCGGTGGTCAGCGCCAACGCGCGCAACTTGCCGGTTTTGATTTGTCCGATGACGGCGGAAATCCCGTCGACGCCGACCTTGACTTGACCGCCAAGGAGGTCCGTCACCATCTGGCCTTCGCCGGCATAAGGGACGTGCACGACATCGACGCCGGCCATCATCTTGAACAGTTCGACGGCCAAATAGGGCGGCGTGCCGAGCGACGGCGACGCCATCGCGATCTTGCCGGGATTGGCTTTGGCTTGCGCGATCAATTCGGCGACATTGGCAGCCGGGAATGACGGATTGGCGTCGATCACGAGGTTGATGCGATTGATCGGCGCGACTGGCGCGACATCGCGTACAAAATCGTAGCTGAGATTCTTCATCAGCGAGGCGTTGACCGCGTTCGACGACGCCGCGAAGAACAGCGTGTAGCCGTCCGGCGGCGCTTTGACGACGGCCTCGGCGCCGAGCGAACCGCCAGCGCCGGGACGGTTCTCGACCACAACCGACTGGCCGAGCTCGATCGACAGCCATTGCGCGACGATGCGCGCGATAATGTCGACCTGACCGCCGGGAGGAAAGCCGACCAAGAGCTTAATCGGGTGCACCGGATAGGCTTGCGCGCGAGCTTGCGTCGAAATCCCGGGCAGCGCAACGGCGCTGCCCGCCAGACGCAATAGGTCTCGCCGTCGAAGCAGCATCGCTCCCTCCCCTGTTTTCGGCGTCGTTGTGCGGCTCGCGCCGGTTTTTTCCGGCTTGAGGTTATTCCGGCTTGAAATTCATCGCCACGCCGTTGATGCAATAGCGCAGATGCGTCGGCGGCGGGCCGTCTTCGAAGACATGGCCAAGATGGCTGCCGCAGCGGCTGCAATGCACCTCGGTGCGGGTCATGAAGAAGCTGTTATCGGTCGTGGTCTCGACCGATCCGGGCTCCGGATCGTTGAAGCTCGGCCAGCCGGTGCCGCTCTCGAATTTTGTCTTGGACACGAACAGCTTTTGTCCGCAGCCGGCGCAGGTGAACGCGCCGGCGCGCTTCTCATAATTGAGCGCGCAGGAACCCGGCCGCTCGGTGCCGTGCTCGCGCATGATGTGGAACTGCTCCGGCGTGAGGATCTTCTTCCACTCCGCGTCGGTATGCGTGACGGGATAGTGTTTGGTCTCGGTGGTGGTATTCATGGCGTTCCGCCGTTTAATGCCAATGGATACTGACAAGGGTAATCGATCACCGGCAATGCGCAATCCCGTTACCATGCCGCGCAGTCATCTGGCGCTCGCCGTCGTCGGCGTCGAGCTCGCGGTGGTGTTCGTCGGCGCCATTTTGCCCACGCCGCTCTATCCGCTGTACCGGGCGGCCTTCGGATTTTCCGGCGTTACGCTGACCCTGATCTACGCGGTTTATGTGCTGGGCAATGTCGCGGCGCTGTTGCTGTTCGGCCGGCTGTCGGACCAGATCGGCCGCCGCAACGTCAGCCTGCCCGCGATCGGCTGCGGCGTCGCCAGCGCGTTGGCCTTCGCCGCAGCCTCGGGCACGGCCTGGCTGTTCGCGGCCCGTGCGCTGAGCGGCTTCGCGACCGGCCTCGCCTCAGGGACCACCACCGCCTGGATCGCGGAGCTTTATGCCGACGCCGGCTGCGGCACCGCCGCGCGGATTGCGGCGGCCGCCAACTTCTTCGGCTGTGCGGCCGGTCCGCTGATGGGCGGCCTCTTGGCGCAGTTCGCCTTCGCGCCGCTGCAACTGCCGTTTTTCGTCTATATCGCGATGCTCTGCGGCGTCGCCGTTGCCATCGTTTTCGCGCCCGAAACGGTGACCAATCCGAAGCGCCGACTCGCCGAGGTGTCGCTCAAACCGAGGTTCGGCGTGCCGCAACGGATTTGGCTTGCGTTCGTCGCTCCCGCCACCGCCGCCTTCGCCGCGTTTGCGCTGATCGCGTTTTACGCAGCGCTGATCCCCAGCCTGCTCGCGGAGCGCCTGCATCAAGCGGCGCCGCTCGTCGCCGGCGCAGTGGTGTGCGAGCTGTTCGGCATCGCCGCAATCACGATCCTGTCCACCGGCCGGTTCGGCAGTCGGGCCGCGATGCTCGGCGCGCTGGCGCTGTTGCCGCCGAGCGTGTGGCTCCTGGTCGGCGCCGAAGTCGCGCAATCGCTGCCGCTCTTGGTGGCGGCGGCCGCGCTCGGCGGCATCGCCGGCGGCCTCGGCTATCGCGGCAGCCTCGAAGTGATCAACCGCATCGCGCCGCCCGACCGGCGCGCCGAAGTGGTTTCCAGCTACCTTGTGGCATGTTTCGCCGGCAATTCGTTGCCGGTCATCGGCATTGGCTTTTTGTCATCGGTCACCAGCGCGCCGTTCGCGCACGTCACTTTCGCTGCGGTGGTCACCGTGCTTGCAGGGCTGGCGGCCCTGACCGGCGTCCGATACGCGCCGGGCACGTAGATCGAAGCTGGCCGCATGGTATCATTCCCGCCAACGACAGCAATGTAACCGGGAAGGGAAACAGCGATGCTCGATGCCCCTCATCCGAAGACCAACAGCTCGAAACCGCAGCAGGAGATGATCTCCGGCGCGTTCCTGCGCAATGCCTGGTACGTGGCAGCCTGGTCCGACGAGGTCGGCGACGAGCGGCTTGTCGCCCGCACGATCATGAACGAGCCGATCGTGCTCTACCGCAAGGCGGACGGCGCGGTCGCGGCGATCGAGGACCGCTGCGCGCACCGCTTCGCGCCGCTGTCCATGGGCAAGATCGTCGGCGGCGACCGCATCCAGTGCCCCTATCATGGCCTGGAATTCGACGGCAGCGGCGCCTGCTTGCACAATCCGCACGGCACCAAGAATATTCCCTCGCGCGCGCGGGTGAAAAGCTATCCGGCGGTCGAGAAGCACAACGCGGTGTGGCTGTGGCTGGGTTCGGCCCCGGCCGACGCCGCAAAAATCCCGGATTTTTCCGTGCTCGATAACGTGCCGGAGCTGCACACCACAAAGCGCGACAGCATCGTCATCAAGGCCAATTATCAGCTCATCATCGACAACCTGCTCGACCTGAGCCACACCTCCTATCTGCACGAGGGCATTCTCGGCAACGCCGATACGGTCGAGTCGGACATCACCGCCGAGCAGGATGGCGACGATGTGATCGTCGGCCGCCACGCCACCAATTCGAAGCCACCCGGCATGTTCGCGCCGTTCTGGCCCGACCATCCGCCGCGCGTCGACAAGTTCACCAGGATGCGCTGGATGGCGCCGTCATCGCTGCGGCTGTTCACCGGCATCTGCACCATGGGCGCCGAACCGGAGACCGGCACCGGCTATCACGCCGTGCATCTGCTCACGCCCGAGAACGAACGCTCGACGCATTATTTCTTCACCGCGGTGCGCTGGGGCGTGAAGACCGCGGAAGACAAGCTCAACCGCGATCTGCAGACGCGGATCGCCGAGATGCGCCGCTTCGCTTTCGAGGAGCAGGACGCGCCGGTGATCGAAGCGCAGCAGCGCATCATCGAGAGCGCGCTGGAGCCGCTCGATCCGGTGATCCTCGCCGTCGACGTCGGCTGCGTGCGCTACAAGCGCGTGCTCGGCCGGATGCTGGAGGCGGAGAACCTGTAGGGTGGGTTGGCGCGGCCCCACGATTTGGATGTCGAATCGTCGCGCCGATCCGCGCTAACCCACCGTGAGCGGGAAGGCCGCACGGTGGGTTTCGCTGTGCTCAGCCCGCCCTACGATTTTACTTGATCGCCAGCGGATTGGTCGGCGAGCCGACGGCGCCGGTGATGGGAATGGCCGGCGCGACGAACATGAATTCGTAGACGCCGTCCGCCGCGCAGTCCTCGGCGAGGTCTTTCAGGTAGAAAATCTCGCCCATGGTCATGCCCATGATCGGGATGGTGATCCAATGCCAAGGCTGGTTGATACCGCCTTCGGTATTGTTGGGGCGCACCTCGCAGCCCCAGGTGTCGGAAGCGAGCGCCGCAAGCTTGGTCTTGGCGACGAATTCCAGCGTCTCGAAGGC
>JASHOX010000033.1 GCA_030038415.1 Xanthobacteraceae bacterium | reverse complement strand
GAGGAATTTCTCTACGAGCCGAAGCAGCCGGCAATGACCGTCAAAGTGCGCGCGCTCGTGGGTGCCGACGGCAAGCCGTCCGACTGGACCGTGGAAATCTGGAGCGGCAATCACAATGGCCGCCCGGGCGGCGGCAATTCGCTGCTGCCCGAGGAAGCCCTTCCCGATTACGCGCCGCTGCCGCCGGCAAACGAAGTGCCCGAGGCGAACGGCGGCGGCGCCACCCGCAACGCCGAGCCGCTATACGACATTGCGCAGAAGCGAATCGTCCATCACTTGGTGCGCGAGACCCCGGTGCGCGTCTCCTCGCTGCGCGGGCTCGGCGCCATGACCAACGTATTCGCGATCGAATGCGCCATCGATGAATTGGCCGAGCGCGCGGGGGTGGATCCGGTGCAATACCGCCTTGCCATCACGTCCGATCCCCGCGCCCGCGCCGTCGTCGAAAAGGTCGCCGCCATGGCCGGTTGGCAAGCCGACGCGCCCGGCGGCGCCGGCCGCGGCCGTGGCATCGCCTTCGCGCGCTACAAGAACCGCGCCGGCTACGCCGCCGTCGTCGTCGACCTCGAGGTCGAAGAGACGATCCGGCTCCATCGCGTCTGGTGCGCCGCCGACGCCGGTCTCGTCGTCAATCCGGACGGCGTCATCAATCAGCTCGAAGGCGGCATCATCCAGTCGGCGAGCTGGGTGCTCAAGGAGCAGGTCCGCTTCGACGACGGCGTGAGCTCGTTCGACTGGGAAACCTATCCGGTGCTGAAATTCTCAGAGGTGCCGGAAATCGACATCGCGCTCATCAACGCCAAGGACGAGACGCCGCTCGGCGTCGGCGAGGTGACCGCCGGCCCCACCGCCGCGGCGATCGGCAACGCGGTGTCGCATGCGCTCGGCGCCCGCATCCGCGACCTGCCGATGACGCGCGAGCGCATCATGGCGACGCTGCTCAAGGAATAGATTTCCGGGTTCCGGCGGGACGGCAACAAGCACTGCCTCGGATTTGCCGCAACGTCGCAATAGGCGCCAGGCAATAGGCGCCAAGTCTTGTGATCTCGGTCTGTGATAGGGTGCGATCTTCGGGGGCGCTCAAGAGGGGGAGCTCACTTTGCTGCTAGCGCGCCGGTTCCCTGCCGTGACAGCTTCGTTGCTGATCGCGAGCGCTTGTCTTGTGCTCCTGTTCCCGATCGCGGGCGCATGGGCCGATAGCTCATCCGCTGGCTGCGAACAGGCGGCGCAGATCGCAATCCTTCCCGCGCCGCTGACGCCATGGAACGGCGCGCCCTTGCAGGTTCTTGTCGCCGCGGAGAAGCCGCTTAACGGCGAGCTTTCATTGATCGCGCCCGACGGCAGCGTCGCCGCCAAATCGGCCGCTCCCGAGGGCGGACCGCCTTATTATTGGTTCGCCGAGGTTGCCGCGCCGGCTGCGGGAACCTGGCGCGTCACGCTTTCGCTCGCCGGCGCACCGGCGCCTTGCGGCACGATTACGCGCGCCATCGCGGTCAGCGCCGGCAAGCCGCCGGGCTTGGCGGAACGGCCGGGCAGTCTGTGGCCCATTCGGGCGTCCTGGAACCGGGAGACGGAGAATCTCTTCGCGGCATGGATCGCCAAGCTGTTCGACGGCCCGCTCGACCAGGAACTGTCGTGGAAGACCTGGGTCCAGGTGCTGCAGGACCGCTCGCGCAACATGCTGTTCGGCTATCTGGGGCTCAACGAAGACAATCTTTTGAAAGCGACGCGGCCCGACTGCGCCGATTTCGTCTACTTCTTGCGTGCCTATTTCGCCTTCAAACTGGGACTGCCGTTCGGCTATTCGAATTGCTCGCGCGGCAACGCCGGCGCGCCGCCGAAGTGCTACCAATGGTTCGATATCGCGCATCCCGAGGTCACCCGCCCGGCGCCGCCGCCCGAACAAGCTCCGCCCGAACCGGTCGTTGCCGCCGCCGCGCCTGAGCCGGCGCCGCCGACCAATCCGCTGCAGCGGTTGTTTGCTCCGGAGCCTCCGCCGCCGGCGCCCGCACCGCCGCCGGCGCCGCCAAAGCCGGCGGCGCCGCTGCACTTGCCGCTCGCGGCATCCTTCGCCCGCTATTTGCCGGCCGTTGCCGACGTCGTGCAAACCGGCGCCGTGCGCGTGTCGGCGAACGACGACCGCACCGATTTTTACATGGTGCCGCTGACGCAGGCGACGCTGCGCCCCGGCACCGTCTACGCCGATCCCTACGGACACGTGCTGATGCTGGTCAAGCGCGTGCCGGAAGTGAACGGTACGCCCGGCGTGTTCCTTGCCGTCGACGCCGAGCCCGACGGCACGGTGACCCGCAAGCGTTTTTGGCAGGGCAATTTTCTGTTCGTGCACGATCCCGCGCTCGGCAGTCCCGGCTTCAAGCGCTTCCGGCCGATCGTGCAGGAGAAGAGCGGCGCGCTGCGGCGGCTGACCAACGCCGAGATCGCCCAGGATCCGCAATACGGCGACTTCTCGCTCGAGCAGACGCAGCTCAGCGTCCAGGACTTTTACGATCGCATGGATGACGTGATGTCGCCCGCGCCGCTCGATCCGGTGCGCGCGATGGAGAACGCCATCACCGATCTCGACGAGCAGGTCAACACGCGCGTCATCGCGGTCGACAACGGACGCAAATACGAAGACAAGACGCCGGCCGTGGTGGCGATGCCGAACGGGCCGTCGATCTTCGAGACCACCGGCGCCTGGGAGGATTATTCGACCCCGGCACGCGATTTCCGCATGTTGGTCGCGATCGACGTGGTGCGCGGTTTTCCCGATCACGTGGCGCGGCGGCTGCAACGCTACGCGGTACCGCCCGGCCAGAGCCCGGCCGACGTCAAAGCGCAATTGCAGGCCGTGCTGGCGCAGGAACTGGCGTCGCGCAAGTTCAGCTATACGCGCAGCGACGGCTCGCGATGGACGCTGACGCTTAAGGACGTGCTCGACCGCGCAACCGATCTGGAAATGGCCTACAATCCGAACGACTGCGTCGAGCTGCGCTGGGGCGCACCGGCCAATAGCGACGAGGCCGCGACCTGCAAGCGCCAGGCGCCGGCGGCGCAGCGCGCCAAGATGACCCAATACCGCAGCTGGTTCAGCGAGCGGCACTGGCCGACGCCTTCGGGCGCCTAAGTTTTTTTACCGAGTTGAGAAACACCTCTCCCCGTGTACGGGGAGGGGTCGGCCCCCCGGCTTGATCGGGGGCCGGGTGAGGGGGCCTCTCCGCGATTCTGAGCGCGTCGGCGACGCCCCCTCACCCCAACCCTCTCCCCGCGCGCGGGGAGAGGGAGTAGCTTGCGGTCATGTCCGTCATCGCCTCCCTCGACGACGCGCTCTCCGCCATCGCCGACGGCTCAATGCTCGCGGTGCCGCGCGAATCCTCCGGCGTGCCGATGGCGGCGACGCGGGCGCTGATCCGGCGCGGCGTCAAGCGCCTGCATCTCGTCACGCTGCCGACCTCGTCGCTGCAAGCCGATCTGCTGATCGGCGCCGGCTGCGTGGCGACGCTGGAGACCTCGGCGGTCAGCCTCGGCGAATTCGGCCCGGCGCCGCGCTTCACCGCCGCGATCCTTGCCGGCAGCATCCGCATGCTGGACGCCACCTGCCCGGCGCTGCACGCGCAATTCCAGGCCGCCGAGAAGGGCGTGCCGTTCATGCCGCTGCGCGGGCTGATCGGTTCGGACGTGCTGGCGCAGCGGGACGACTGGAAAGTCATCGACAATCCGTTCGGCAATAACGACCCGATCGTGCTGTTGCCGGCGCTCAAGCCGGACGTCGCGCTGTTTCATGCGCCATTCGCCGACCGTTTCGGCAACGTCTTCATCGGCACGCAGCGCGAGCTCGTCGTCATGGCGCACGCAGCGCGGAAAACTGTTGTCACCGTGGAAAAGATTTACGACGGCGATCTGTTGCGCGATCCCGTTCTCGCCGCCGGCACGCTGCCCGGCTTTTATGTCGAAGCGGTCGCGCTCGCGCCGCGCGGCGCCTGGCCGCTGCCCTTGCCGGATCATTACATGATCGACGGCACGCATATGGCGGAATACGCCCGCCTCGCCGCCACGCCCGAAGGCTTCGCGCAATACCTGGACCGCTACGTCTATGAAAAAGTCGCGGCCTGAACGCATTCCGCCGTCATGGCCGGGCTTGTCCCGGCCATCCACGACTTTTTGCCTGAAGGAAAGACGTGGATGCCCGGCACATAGGCGAGCGAAGCGACGCCGTTCTTCGAACGGCTATGGCCGGGCATGACGACGAGAGGATACGTTTGACTCAGAGCTTCCGCGACGAAGAACTCCTCGCCGACGTGATCTGCCGGCTGATCGGTGACGACGTGCAGCACGTCGCGGTCGGCGCGTCCTCTCCGATTCCGGCGACCGCGGCGCTGCTCGCCCGCGAACAAGGCGGCGGCCGGCCTTACGTGTCCCTCCTCGGCAGCCGCGCGCATACTTTCTTCACCGATGGCGCACGCGAACTGTTCGACTGCGCCGGCCAGGGCCGCATTGACGTGTTCTTTCTCTCCGGCGGCCAGATCGACGGCCAAGGCAATATCAACCTGGTCAGCGTCGGCGACTACGACCATCCCAAGGCGCGCTTTCCCGGCTCGTTCGGCTCGGCCTATCTCTATTACGTG
>JASHOX010000289.1 GCA_030038415.1 Xanthobacteraceae bacterium | reverse complement strand
AATAAGGGCTACAAGCTATCTATTTATTATCGGCGTGCAGAGGTATCATCAGGCACCGGGCAGGGACCGGTCTCGGCAATCGCGCCGATTTATCAGGAGACAATAATGGCCGTAGGTACGGTGAAGTGGTTCAATTCGCAAAAAGGGTATGGATTCATTCAGCCGCAGGCGGGCGGCAAAGATGTTTTCGTGCACATCTCGGCGGTCGAGCGGGCCGGGCTCAGCGGTCTCAATGAAGGCCAGGTGGTCGAATACGAGGAAGTCGCGAACCGGGGTAAGACGTCGGCGGAAAACCTGAAAGTTCAGCGCTGATCTTCGCCGGGTGGACCGCGCCGCGCCGCCAGGCTTGCGTGGCGCGGCTATCTCGATCGTTCGAACCGGATCACGGCTCGTTAACCGCTCACCGCCATGCTGCCCGCGGATTGATTCGGGGGTGATGCGTGAGTGCCGAAATCCTGCGTTTGAGCGACTATCGCATCGACGATGGCACTGAGGGCGAGATCGATCTCGTAACTGCCGTCGACGTGGCGATCCGGGATTTGCGTGAAATTCTGCTGTGCTGGGGCTCCGAGGCGGCGCGGCAGCGCGCTGAAGAATGCGAGTCGATGCTGCGCCGTGCGTTTTCCAGGAGTTGCCATTGACCGCTCAGAATCTCGATAGGACGCGGATGGAAAAGACGCCATCCTTCAATCCGAAGGACTACACGCTCGCCATCAAGAACAAAGGGCGGCCGCCGAAATCATGGCGCTGGGAGATCTATGCCGCCGGCAAGAGCAAACCGGTGCGGCAATCCGAGTTCTTTGCCACGATGGCCGAAGCCACCCGGGCCGGCAAAACGGCACTGGCTGAAATCCGGGCCAACCGCGCCGCTTGAGGTTTTGGCCATTCGCGTGTTGGCCACTCGGGTCGCCAATATCAGCGCGCCGCGACGGACGGCATATCCTTGAGCAAATGCCTGGCAAATTCCGGAAGCGTGCGGAAGGCCAAGTGCAGGTTGTCGTTGAAGGACGCGGTCTGGTAGCCGTGGCGCCGCCAGGCGAGCGCGAGCGCATTGCGGCTGAACAGCGAAACGTGGCCGTTGCGCGGGCCGACATACCACCAGTTAACGCCAGTCCGATCGAAGTCCGGCGGCTGCAGCAATGTCGAGAACAGCACCAGCCCCGGTTCCGCCAGGCTTGCCAGCATGGCGGCGATGCCGGCCAGCGGATCCGGCATGTGCTCGAGCGTCTCAAAGCAGGTAACGAGATCGAACGTACCTTCCGGCCGGCACGCATACTCGGCCGTAAATGGATCGTAGGTCACGGCCACCGGGTATCCCGCGCTGCGTAATGCCGAGCAGAGCACATCGTTGCCGCCGCCGTAGTCGAGCACGCGGATTTGCGCTTTATGCGCGCCGAACAGCCGCTCGATCACGTCGGCATTGCTGCGCGGCCGCTTGGCCACGTAGTCGGGATCAAGCGCGAGATAGCCGTCGTTGTAAATGTGCGTCTTGAATTCCGTGTCGCTCCAATCGTCGAACGCGTCGGTGAACAGGAAGCCGCAGGCGACGCAGCGGCGGTAATAAACCGGCAGGCTCGACAGCGGCAGGCGCTTGCCGTCCGGTATGTCGCAACTCCTGTGGAAATCGACGACGCCATAAAGCGGAGCGGGGGCGCCGCAGATTTTGCAAGGCGCCGGCGCCGGCGAGGCTCGTTTCAAAACGATCGTCGGCTCATCGTTGGCGATGCGGACCGGCTGAGGGTTCGGATCATGGCGGCCGAGCCCGCGGAGCGCGTTGGCGCGGTTGTTGCGCACGTCGGCGCGGTTGGGCCTGAGCCCGAGCGCGCGGTCGTAGCTGGTCAGGGCCTTGGCGTCCTCGCCTTGCGCATGAAACACCAAGCCGAGGTTCGACCAGGCGTCCGCCGAATTGCCGTTGCTCCGTAGCGCCGCCGCGATCAGGCGAAGCGCCTT
The DNA here is from genome assembly GCA_030038415.1 of Xanthobacteraceae bacterium. GTDB lineage: Bacteria > Pseudomonadota > Alphaproteobacteria > Rhizobiales > Xanthobacteraceae > BOG-931. The sequence continues at coordinate 69,418 of JASHOX010000289.1, read as the reverse complement.
GGCGAAGTCGCCGCGCTGATATTCGATGAGGCCGAGCATGTGCAGCGCCTCGAATTCATCCGGCCGCTGCGCCAGCACTTCGGAATAAAGCCGGCCCGCTTTGTCGATGTTGCCGGCCTGATGGGCGGCGAACGCCTGACGCAGCTTGCGCGCCAAGCTGAGCGACAACTGCGCGGGGATTCGGTTGGGAGCGCGCTGACCAGTCATAATCTCATCGTCGGTGAAACGCCCGGTGATGCGGCGATTCGCGACAACGAAGTCTTAACGCGCGAAGGGGAGCCGATAGCGGCTAACGCCCACTCGCGGTCTGGCGGCGGCGCCCTGTACGCCTTATGCTTGACGATCTGGGGAGCCAAGGAGGCGGTCATGTCCGTACAAGCCCGTAAGATCGTGCATGCCGACATCAAGCCGGAAAATCCGCCGGAGCGCGCCGCGCATTACCTCGACGTGCCCAACATGCCGTGGGAGACGACCAAGTTTCCCGGCATCAAGATCAAGGTGCTCTATACCGACGGCAACGGCATGACCACGGCGCTGTTCAAGCTCGATCCCGGCGCGGTGGTGCCGCTGCACGAGCATACCGCGCTGGAGCAGACTTATGTGCTCGAGGGCTCGCTCGAGGATCACGAGGGCAAATGCGGACCGGGGCAGTTCGTGTGGCGGCCGGCCGGCAATCAGCATGAAGCGGTTGCCCCCAACGGCGCGGTGCTGCTCGGCATGTTTCTCAAACCAAACCGCTTTGCCTACGGCGAAAAATTCTTCACCGAGGCGGGCGAACGGTAGCGCTACGCCGCCGCGGCTTTGCCGCCCGGATGCACCGTGTGCTCGTAATCGCGCATCAATTGCGCGGTGATGCGAGCCGGCGTGAAGGTCCATTGCGCGATCTCGGACACCGCGGTGACTTCGGCGGCGGTGCCGGTGATGAAGCACTCGGAGAAGCCCGACAGCTCCTCGGGCATGATGCGCCGCTCGATCACCTCGATATTGTTGCGGCGCGCGAGCCCGATCACGGTTGCGCGGGTGATGCCGGCGAGGAAGCAATCGGCAATCGGGGTGTGGATCTTGCCGTCTTTGACAAAGAAGATGTTGGCGCCGGTGCATTCGGCGACGCGGCCCTGCCAGTCGAGCATCATGGCGTCGGCATAGCCGCGCTGCTCGGCGCGATGCTTTGAGATGGTGCAGATCATGTAGAGGCCCGCCGCCTTGGCGAGGCACGGCGCCGTCTTCGGATCGGGCCGCCGGTATTCGGCGAGATCGAGCCGGATGCCTTTGAGCCGCTGCGCTGGATCGAAATAGCTCGGCCATTCCCAGGTGGCGATGGCGAGGTGAATCTTATTGTTTTGCGCCGACACGCCGAGCGCTTCGGAGCCGCGCCAGGCGATCGGGCGCACATAGGCTTCTTTCTGATTGTTCTTGTCGAGCACGAGCTGCTTGGCGGCGTCGATTTCGGCCACGCCGTAGGGAATGTCGAAATCGAGAATCTTCGCCGAATTCTTCAGTCGCTCGGAATGCGCGGTGCTCTCGAAAACCTTGCCGCCATAGGCGCGTTCGCCCTCGAACACGCAGCTGGCGTAGTGCAGGCCATGGGTGAGCAGGCTGATCTTGCAGTCCACGGTCGGAATGAGCTTGCCGTCGAACCAGATCAGATCGGAACGTTGGTCGAAGGGCACTGCCATGGCATTGCCTCCCTCGGTTATGGCCCAACTCTATGGGCCCAGGTCGCGGCGTCGCCCGGCCGCGCCTGGATTTTGCACCAGGACTGGAGACCCGCTATGGTCTCCGCCGCTCCAAGAGACGCGTCATGAGAGCGCGCTTCGGCGCCCTCCGCAATGTCCTGAGCGGTCAGATATCGACGAAACCAGGAAGCTTATTGCGCAGACAGCTTAACAACCAAGCCGAAATATGTCAACATACCTGACCTAATGGCCGACGTCAGCATCACCGCAACAAGCAAGCCGCGCGCGGCGGCTTCGGGTCAGGCTTCGTCCGAGGCCGCACCGACCGCCGGCGAACCGTATTTCGACCTCATCGAGCTCCTGTTCTTTGCCTATCGCGACTTCGTCGGCGATCCCGACGAAGTGCTGGCGAAGCTCGGCTTCGGCCGCGCGCACCATCGCGTCCTGCATTTTGTCAATCGCAATCCCGGCATGAAAGTTGCCGACCTGCTCGACATCCTGAAGATCACCAAGCAGTCGCTCGGGCGCGTGCTCAAGCAACTGATCGACGAAGGCTACGTGGTGCAGAAAGAGGGCGCCCGCGATCGCCGCCAGCGGCTCCTCTATGTCAGCCCGGCCGGCGAGGCGCTGGCGATGAAGCTCGCCGCGCTGCAGACCGCACGCATTTCGCGCGTGCTCGCCGAACTCGGCCCCGGCGGGCGCGAGGCGGCGCGGCGCTTTCTCGCCGGCATGATCGAAGCCGAGGACCGCGATCACGTGCTACGCTTGATTGCGCGCGCCGACTCGCTGGTCGAACGGGAGCGCGCCAGCGCGCGCGACGATAACCCATGACTGCCACCGGCGCGAACCAGGCGGTGGATGCGCCGCCGAGTACGGCGCAAAATCCGGCCGACGATGCGCCGCATCTCCTCGTGGTCGACGACGATCGTCGTATTCGCGCGCTGCTGTCGCGCTTTCTTCTGAGTGAGGGCTATCGCGTCTCCACTGCCGAAACCGTGCTCGACGCCCGCGCCAAGCTCGCCGGCTTGAAATTCGACCTTCTCATCCTCGACGTCATGATGCCCGGCGAAAACGGCTTCGATTTCGCCCGCAGCATTCGCGCCGCCTCGACGGTGCCGATCCTGATGCTGACCGCGCGCGACGAGAAGGAAAGCCGGATCATGGGGCTGGAAATCGGCGCCGACGATTATCTGGCGAAGCCGTTCGAGCCACGCGAATTGTCGCTGCGGGTCGCCAATATCCTCAAGCGCGCACGGCCACCCGCGGCGCCGCCGGTAGAGTCGGTGCGGTTTGGTCCGTTCGTGTTTCATCTGGCGCGCGGCGAGCTGCGCCGCGGCGAGGAAGTTATCAGGCTGACCGACCGCGAGCGCGAAATGCTGCGTGTCCTGACCACGAGCCCCGGCGAGACCGTGCCGCGCCAGGCGCTCGCCGGCAACGGCGAGGCGGTCGGCGAGCGCACCGTGGACGTGCAGGTTAATCGATTGCGCCGCAAGATCGAGCGCGATCCGAGTAACCCGCTGATCGTGCAAACCGTGCGCGGGGTAGGCTATCGCCTGGTGGCGGCGAATTGAGCGGCATCATGATCGGGCTCGACCATGACTAGCTTGGATGCGGGGTTTGGCCGCTTGCGCACTGCCGCCAGTCAATTGGTGACGGCGGCGAATGCGCTGGCAAGTGCCGGCGCCACCGTGGTGCGGCCGCTCGCCGTGCCGATCACGCAGCCGTGGGACCGCTTCGGCCGCTGGCTCAAATCGGTGATGCCGAAAGGGCTTTATGCCCGCTCGCTGTTGATCATCATCGTACCGATGGTGGTGCTGCAATCGGTGGTCGCACTGTTGTTCCTGGAGCGGCACTGGAATCTGGTGACGAACTATCTGTCGGCGGCGGTGACGCAGGAAATTGCCACCCTGATCGACGTCTACAAGACGTTCCCGCAGGATGCCGATCATGCGCAGCTCCGCCGCATCGCGCAGGATCGGCTTGGCCTTGTGGTCGATTTCATCCCCGGCGGCCAGTTGCCGCCGCCCGGGCCGAAGCCGTTTTTCAATCAGCTCGACGAGGCGCTGTCCGACGATATCCGCAAGCAGATCAGCCTGCCATTCTGGATTGACACCGTGGGCCGCTCGTCGATCGTGGAGATCCGCATTCAGCTTCCCGGCACGATCATGCGTGTGTTCGCGCCGCGCGCCGACGTCTACGACCCGAATTCATGGATCTTTTTGGTCTGGATGGTGGCGACCTCGCTGGTCGTTCTCGCCATCGCGATTGCGTTCCTGCGCAACCAGATCAGGCCGATCGTGCGGCTTGCCGACGCGGCGGAAGCGTTCGGCAAGGGCCGCGAGCCGCAGAATTTCCGGCCCCGCGGCGCGCGCGAGGTGCGCCGCGCCGCTGCCGCGTTCCTGGAGATGAAGGGCCGCGTCGAGCGCGCCATCGAGCAGCGCACCACCATGCTCGCCGGCGTCTCGCATGATCTACGCACGATCCTGACGCGCTTCAAGCTCGAGCTCGCTCTGCTCGGCGAGGGTGCGGAAATCGATGCCATCAAGAAGGATATCGACGAGATGGCGGCCATGCTGGAAGCCTATCTCGCCTTTGCCCGCGGCGACACCGGCGAGCAGTCGGCGCCGACCGATATCGCGGCGTTGCTCGACGAGCTCAAGCTCGACACCGAGCGCCATGGCCATCGCGCCAGCGTGAATTTCTACGGCCAGCCGGAAGTCACGGTACGGCCGGCAGCGTTCAAGCGCTGCATCGCCAATCTCGTCGGCAATGCCTCGCGTTTTGCCTCGACCGTCGCCATCACCGGGCACCGCGACCACCGCTGGCTTACCGTCACGGTCGACGACGACGGGCCGGGCATTCCGGCACCGATGCGCGAGGACGTGTTCAAGCCGTTCCTTCGCCTCGACGACGCGCGCAACCAGGACCAAGGCGGCACCGGCCTTGGGCTAGCCATCGCGCGCGACATCGCGCGTTCGCACGGCGGCGACATCACGCTCGGCGATTCACCGCTCGGCGGGCTGCGGGCGACGGTGCGCGTGCCGGTGTAAAGCCCCGTCTGAAGCCTTGGCTGATGGAATTCCAAGGTACGCGTCAGCGATCTTGAAACCGCCGATGCTGGCCTTATCTCGACACCAATAAATCGCCAATCGGGGGACGCCATCATGGCCGCGGCCGAAGGGACCAAAGCGGACAAAGCCGAGAGCCGTCCGTTCCAGGCGGACGTGGCCAAGCTCCTGCACCTGATGGTGCATTCGGTTTATTCCGACAAATCGGTATTTTTGCGCGAGCTGATCGCCAATGCCGCGGACGCCTGCGAGCGCCTGCGCTATGAGGCGATCGCCGAGCCGGCGCTGCTCGGCGACGACGCCAAGCCGCGCATCACCGTGTCGCTCGATGCCGAGAACAAGACGCTTGCCGTCGAGGACAACGGCATCGGGATGAGCCGCGACGAGATGATCGAAGCGCTCGGAACCATCGCGCGCTCGGGCACCAAGGCGTTCCTGGAGCGGCTCGAAGCGAGCCAGAAGGAAGGCGAGGGCGAGAGCAACGCGCTGATCGGCCGCTTTGGCGTCGGCTTCTATTCGGCCTTCATGGTGGCGGAGCGGGTCGATGTGATCTCCCGCCGCGCCGGTACCGACGCGGCCTGGCAGTGGTCGTCCGACGGCAAGGGCGCCTTCGATATCGCGCCGGTGGCCGGCGTGCAGGCGGGCCGCCGCGGCACCCGTGTCGTGCTGCATCTGATGGCGGACGCCAAGCAATACGCCGAACGCGCCACCATCGAGCCATTGATCAAAGCGCAATCTGGCCACGTGCCTGTGCCGATTGCGATCGTCGACAAGCCCGGCACGGCGCCGGCCGAGATCACCGACGGCGCGGCGCTGTGGACCAAGCCGAAAGCCGAGATCAGCGCCGCCGACTACACCGATTTCTACCGCAGCATCGCGGTGGTCTTCGACGAGCCGGTCCACACGATCCATTTCCGCGCCGAAGGCCGGCAGGACTATACGGCGCTGCTTTTCGTTCCCGGTTCGCGGCCGTTCGATCTGTTCGACCCCGACCGCGCCGGCCGCATCAAGCTCTACGTCAAGCGGGTGTTCATCGCCGACGATGCCGAGATCCTGCCGCGCTATCTGCGTTTCGTGCGCGGCCTCGTCGACTCCGCCGACCTGCCGCTCAACGTCTCGCGCGAGAAAATCCAGGAGAGCCCGCTTCTCGCCGCGATCAGGAAGGGCGTCACCAGCCGCGCGCTTTCCGAGTTCGAGCGGCTCGCCGACAAGGAGCCGGAGACCTTCGCCAAGATTTGGGACACCTTCGGCGCAGTGCTGAAAGAAGGCATCTACGAGGATTTCGAGCGTCGCGATGCCTTGTTGAAATTGGCGCGCTTCAAGACCACGGCGTCGCCCGACGCCTGGCGCAGCCTCACCGACTATGTCGCGGCGCTCAAGCCCAATCAGACGGCGATCTATTATATCGCCGGCGACGACATCGCGCGGCTGAAAGCGTCGCCGCATCTCGAAGGCTTCCGCGCCCGCGGCGTGGAAGTGCTGCTGTTGCCCGATCCGGTCGACACGTTCTGGGTCATGCCCGGCGTCGGTTTCGACGGCAAGCCGTTCAAATCGGTGACGCAGGGCGCCGCCGACCTGGCGCTCATTCCGCTCCTCGATACGGCGAAGGAACAGCCCGCTGAGATTGCCGAGGCGGTCAAGCAATTCCTGGTCTTTGTGCAGGGAACGCTCGGGGAAGCGGTAACCCAAGTGCGCGCGTCGGACCGGTTGACCGACAGTGCGGTGTGCCTGGTCGCGCCGGACGCCGGGCCTGACCGCGCGCTGGAACGCATTCTCACTGGCGCCGGCCGGCTGTCTACGGCATCGAAGCCGATCCTCGAAGTCAATCCGCGGCACGAACTCGTCCTCGCGCTTGCCGGGCTTGGCGACGCCGACCGGGTTTTCAAGGAAGACGCGGCGCACCTGTTGTTCGATGAGGCGCGGCTGCGCGACGGCGATCGCCCGGCCGACGCCAAGGCGTTTTCCGATCGGCTGACGCGAGTGCTCGGGCGCGGGCTGCGCCGGGATTAGGGCTTAAGGTGGCGCGCGGTCGATTATTCCGCAGGCGTGCGCATTTCGGCCGTGATCCGACCAGGCTCGCTACCGTGCGGATGCAGCGACGGCTCGATCGGCGGCTTCGAGCCTTTCAGCCGGAAATAGATCTGCGAGCCGATCAGGATCACGCACAGCGCGACGAAGACGGCGCTGATCGGCCGCTCGACGAAGACGCCGAGATCGCCGCGGGAAATCAGCAGCGCGCGGCGGAAGTTCTCCTCGAATCGCGGCCCGAGCACGAAGCCGAGCAGGATCGGCGCCGGATGGAAGCCGAGCCGTAAGAGGATGTAGCCGAACAGGCCGATGACCACGACTTCGCCGACCTGGAAGAAGTCGTTATTGGCCGCATAGACGCCGATGCAGACGAAGAACATCGCGCTTGGGTAAAGATAGCGATAGGGGATCGCCAGCATCTTCACCCAGATGCCGATCAGCGGCACGTTCAACAGCACGAGCAGGATGTTGCCGATCCAGAAGCTGGCGACCAGCCCCCAGAAAATGTCGGCATGCTGCGAGATCAGCTGCGGGCCGGGCACGATGCCCTGGATCATCAGCGCGCCAAGAAGCAGCGCCATCACCGCGTCGCCGGGAATACCGAGACTCATGGTCGGGATGAAGTCGCCTTGCACGGACGAGTGCGTCGCGGCTTCCGGGCAGACCACGCCTTCGATCATGCCGGTGCCGAATTTGTCGGGGGTCTTTGATACTTTCTTTTCGGTCGCATAGGCGACGAAAGAGGCGATGGTCGGTCCGGTGCCGGGAATGAGCGAGCACAGGCTGCCGCAAATCGTGCCGCGGAACATCGGGAAGATCGATCGCTTGAACTCGGCCATGCTCGGCCGCATGTCCTTGAGGCGGACATTGGTGTACTTGCCGGTGATCGGCGCGACCTGATTGACGCTGCTCATGAACTCGGCGATGCCGAACAGGCCGAGCGCGAGCGCGATCAGCTCGATGCCGTCGTCGAGTTCGGTCATGCCGAAGGTGTAGCGTTCCGACCCGGTTTCGAGGTCGGTGCCGATCGAACCGAGGAACAGGCCGAGCACCGTCATCGATACGCCCTTGATCGGCGAGCCGCGCGCCAAGGTCGACCCGGCCAGTAGGCCGAGCAACATCAACGAACAGACTTCGGCTGGGCCGAATTGCAGCGCCGCTTTCACCAGAAGCGGCGACAGAAAGATCATCTCGGTGATGCCCCACGAGGCGCCGACGAAGGAGGCGAACACCGTAAGGCCGAGCGCCACGCCGCCGCGGCCTTGCTTAGTCATCGGGAAGCCGTCGAGACAGGTGACGGCGTGCGGCGGATGGCACGGCAGATTAAGCAGGATCGAGCAGATCGCGCCGCCATATTGCGCGCCATACATGACGCCGCCCAGCATCAGGATGGCCGCCACCGGCTTCATGCCGAAGGTGAGCGGCAGCAGAATTGAGATGGTGGCGAGCGGCCCCATGCCCGGGAGCACGCCAACCATGTTGCCAACCAAGACGCCGAGGAAGCAGAACATCAGATTGTGCGGCTCGAGCGCGACGCCAAAGCCGTACATGAGATCGGTCAGCGATTGTCCTATCACTGGCTACCCCACCAGCTGAAAATCGGCATCGGGACCTGCAGGAAATAGGAGAACAGGCCCACGCCGAATACCGTCACGACGGTTGCCAATATGATCGTGCTCTTCCAGGTCGCCTGCTTGTCGCCCATCGCGGCGATGGCGACACAGGCGAAAGTTCCCGGCGCCATGCCGAAGTAGCGCCCGAAGAAGATGAACAGCACCGGGCTCATGAGGATGCAGAACCAGCTCCACCATTGCGGATTTTCCGGCAGGATGCTCTCGCTATGCTCGCCGCCCTGTGCGGACGGCGACAACGCCGTGGCGGCAATGGCGATGCCGAGAATGACCAGAAGGACGCCGAGCGCGGTCGGGAAGAAGCCCGGGCCCATATGCATGAGCGTGCCCGGGCGGTAGGTCGCGCCTTTGAGCGCGATGCCTAATCCGAGCAAAAGCATGAGTCCGCCAGCGTAGAAGTCACGCTTGCCAATCAGCTCGCGGAGATGGCTGCTGGAAGGCCGCATTTTTCCTCCCGGCCGTCTGCGGGGCCGTTACAAATCTCGCCCCGATTTTCTTCGAAACGAGCAACTACTCTAAAGTCCGCAATGTTCCGCAGTGACGCGGTGTCGCGGGGTTCCCCTCACTACTCCCCGATGCGGAACCGCACCACGGAGACCCTACCGTAGCAGATAGTGAACGATATATGGCAAGGCGTTGGGGTGCAACTACCATCTATAACGGCCAGACGGCCACGATATTGCCGAATATGGCAAATCAAGCCGACTGGCCGACAGGTGCGAACAGGTCGGGACTATCATTGCGTACGTTGCCGACGCGGCGGTCGACCGGCCAGAACGTCATGCCGGCGCCGGGATAGGGTCGCAGCATGGCCTTGAGCTCGGCGTCGTTTACCGTGATTTCACCAAGCCAGGCCGGCCATCGCTCCGGCGCCAGCAGAACCGGCATACGCCCATGTAATGGCTCAAGAAGTTCGTTGGCCGCGGTGGTGATGATGGTGAAGGATTTCAGCGTCGCGCCGTCGGGCGCGCGCCACCGATCCCACAGGCCGGCAAAAATCATAGGTCCGCGATTGCTTAAGCCTACAGCGAAAGGTTGTTTGTCGGTGTCGCGCCACTCGTAATAGCCGTCGGCGATGACCAGGCAGCGGCGGCCGGCGCGCCAAGCCGAGCGGAAGGCGGGGCGGTTGTCCACACTTTCGGCGCGGGCGTTGAAGGTCGAGTTGCCGATCTTGAGATCCGTCGCCCAGGCCGGGATGAGGCCCCAGCGCATCGCGGTGAGCGTCCGTTGGCCGTTATCGGAGACGACCACGGGAAGCTTCGACGTCGGCGCCGCGTTCCAGCGCGGCCGGTAATCGCCGATCTCGTCGAAGTCAATTTTCAGATCGAGTTTTATTTCGGAAACGTCGTCAGGCAGTTTGGCGCGGCCGCACATGGTTTAAGCTCCCTTACATCGTCATCGCGAGGAGCGCAGCGACGAAACAATCCAGCTGCCAATGGCAGACTGGATTGCCTCGCTTCGCTCGCAATGACGACCTAATGTGATCGTTCTCATCAATGAAAATCCCTGCTCTTGAGAATGCGCCACGACCCTTCCTGATGCGTCGGGCACGAAGGGGTCGGCAGGAAAAGCCCGCCGTCGCGCAGCGATGGCAGCTCGGCGGACAGATCGACGAAATCTTGCGCGACCACATGGATGACGAGGCCGACGCGCTGCAGCCGTCCGTGCACGGCGAGGAAACGCGTCGTCATCACCGTGCGGCGGTTTTTGGCAAAGACTTTCGGCCAGACGATGATGTTGGCGATGTCGGTCTCGTCCTCCAGCGTCATGAACACGACGCCTTTCGAGGTGCCCGGCCGCTGCCGCACCAGAACAAGGCCGGCGACGGTGACCGGCGAATCTTGCGCGACGGCGTCGCTGCGCAGCTCGGCGTTGCGCAGGGCGCCGAGCGCGGTCAGGCGGTCGCGGAAAAACCGCACCGGATGCGCTTTCAGCGACAGACCGGTCGCGACGTAATCTTCCACGACATGCTCGCAGAGCGGCATGGCGGGCAGCGCGACGGCTTCCTCCGGGAAAAGCTCGTCGCTCAAATGCGGCGTCAGCAGCGGCAGCGCCGAGTCTTGTACTCTGTCTTGCACGCCGTCTCGCGCTTTGGCGCCGCCGCGCGGCGGGCGAATGCCGATGATGTCGAGGCGGCGCGCCGCCCATAAAGCGGCGCGGCGATCGAGCCCCAGCGAGCGAAACGCATCGGCTTCGGCGAGCCGTTCGACGGTGAAGCGTGAAATCCCGGCAATCGCCGCGAGTCGCTCGATCGAGGAAAAGCCGTTGCCGCGCGCGGCGACGAGTTTTTTCAGCTCGTCTTCGGCAAGCCCGGCGATAAGACGAAAACCGAGACGGACGGCATGGCTGCCGTCCGCGGCGGGTTCCAGCGTGCAATCCCAGGCGCTGAAATTGACATCGGCTTCGCGAATCTCCACGCCGTGTGCACGCGCATCGCGCACCAGCTGCGCCGGCTGATAAAAACCCATCGGCTGGCTGTTGAGGATGGCGGCGCAGAAAACGTCCGGATAACGGCATTTAATCCATGCCGAGGCGTAAACCAGAAGCGCAAAGCTCGCGGCGTGGCTTTCCGGAAAACCGTATTCGCCAAAGCCTTCGATCTGGCCGAAGCAGTGCTCGGCAAAGCCGCGGTCGTAGCCGCGCCCGGCCATGCCCTCGATGAACTTGTCGCGGAACAGATGGACATTGCCGGTGTGACGGAAAGTGGCCATGGCGCGGCGCAGCCCGTCGGCCTCGTCGGGGGTGAATTTCGCCGCGGTGATCGCGATCTGCATCGCCTGTTCCTGGAACAGCGGCACGCCGAGCGTGCGTTTGAGAACGTCTTTCAGCTCGTCGGCCGGCCCGTGTTCGGGGGCAGGCGAGGGGTATTGCTCCTTCTCGATGCCGTCGCGCCGGCGCAAGTAAGGATGCACCATGTCGCCCTGGATCGGCCCCGGCCGCACGATTGCGACTTCGATGACGAGATCGTAGAAGCATTGCGGCTTTAGCCGCGGCAGCATCGACATCTGCGCGCGGCTCTCGACCTGGAATACGCCGATCGAATCGGCGCGCGACAGCATGTCGTACACGGCCGTGTCGTCGGCCGGCAGCGTGGCGAGCGAATAATCCTTGCCATAATGCGCCTGCACAAGATCGAGCCCGCGGCGGAGTGCGCTCAGCATGCCGAGCGCGAGCACATCGACCTTCATCAGGCCGAGCGTGTCGATGTCGTCCTTGTCCCACTCGATGAAGGTGCGGTCGTCCATGGCGGCATTGCCGATGGGGACCGTCTCGTCGAGACGTTCGCGCGTGAGCACGAAGCCGCCGACATGCTGCGACAAATGGCGGGGGAAGCCGATCAGCTCATCGGCAAGGTCGACGGCTTGGCGGATCGCCGAATTGTCCGGATCGAGGCCGGCCTGGCGGATGTGATCGTCCGGCAGGCCGTCGCCATAGCCCCATACGGTTTTGGCCAGCGCCGCGGTGACGTCCTCGGTCAAGCCCAAGACCTTGCCGACTTCGCGGATGGCGCGACGCGAGCGGTAATGCACCACGGTGGCGCAGATCGCCGCGCGATGGCGGCCGTAGCGGGCGTAGATGTACTGGATCACTTCCTCGCGCCGCTCGTGCTCGAAATCGACGTCGATATCGGGCGGTTCGCCGCGGTTCTCGGAAATGAAGCGTGCGAACAGCAGATTGCTCTTGTCCGGGTTCACCGAAGTGATGCCGAGGCAAAAGCACACCGCGCTGTTGGCCGCCGAGCCGCGACCTTGGCAGAGGATTTCCTTGTCTTGATTGCGCGCGAAAGCAACCACGTCATAGACGGTGAGGAAATAGCGCGCGTAATCGAGCTTGGCGATGAGTTGCAACTCATCGCGCAGGCGTTTTTGCACATCAGCGGGAATGCCTTCCGGATATCGGTCGAGCGAATAGCGCTCGCGCGCGCCCGTCCAGGTCAGGTCCTCAAGATGCTGCTGCGCGGTTTTGCCGTCCGGCACCGGCTCGTCGGGATATTCGTATTTGAGTTCGCCGAGCGAGAAGCGGCAGGCTTCGGCGATCTTGATGGTGCGGGCGATGGCGTCGGGAAAGTTTTGGAACAGCCGCGCCATTTCCGATGCCGGCTTGAGGTGCCGTTCGGCATTGACGGTGAGCCGCAGGCCGGCTTCGGTGAGCGTGCATTTTTCCCTTACGCAGGTGAGCACGTCGGCGAGCGGCCGCCGTTCGGCTGCGTGATAGATCACGTCGTTGATGGCAACGAGCGGCGCGCCGAGGCGGCTGCCGAGTTCGGCCAGAAGCCCGAGCCGGCGCGGCTCGTCGCCGCGATGATAATGGGTGCCGGCGAGAAAGGTGCGGTTGGGAGCGGCCTGCGCCAGAGCTGAAAGGCGCGAAGGAAAATCATCGATGGTAAAGTTGATTGGTGGCAGTGCGATGAAAATCTGGCCTTCGCTGGCGCTGAGAATCTGCTCGAAGGTAAGCGCGCACTCGCCTTTCTTGGCCTTGAGATTGCCCGCGGTGATGAGGCGGCAGAGCCGGCCATAAGCCGCGCGGTCGGTCGGATAGGCCAGTACTTCGAAACCGTCGCCGGTGACCAGCCGCGTACCGACGATAAGCTTGATGTTGCGCTTGCGCGCTTCGTCGTAAGCGCGCACCACGCCGGCAAAAGAGTTGCGGTCGGCGATGCCGATGGCGGCGAGACCGAGTTCATCGGCGCATGCCACCATTTCCTGGGGATGCGAGGCGCCGCGCAGGAAGGAAAAGTTAGTCGTGACCGCGAGTTCGGCATAGGCGCTCATCGGGTTTACTCACGCAAAAAGGCCTTGCACGAACCAGCGCGCCGCCGCGGTTTCGCGCTCGTAAAGTCCTTCGCGATAGAGCCAAAAGCGGTGCCCGGCCAAATCCTCGACGAGGTAATAATCGCGCGTGAGGGCATTTTGCCGCTCGTCCCCGCAGAAGCGGGGACCCAGATCATCTTCGTCTGGATTCCCGCTTGCGCGGGAATGAGCGGAAAGATGCGGCGCTCGCCACCATTCGGCGCCGATGCGTTCCGGGCCCTGGGCACCGGCGACGTCGTAGGTGACGCCGCGCCAGGAAAAACGCCGCGGCGGACCCTCGGGTACGAGCGCGGTGACTTCGGCCGGCTCGGCCCGAGACAACAGCAGGAGCGGGCGTGGACGCTCATCTTCTGGCGCGGGCCAAGCCGAAATTTCGCCGTCGATCGGCGGCAAAATCTCGGCGCGCTCGGGCAGATGATTGGCGACGGGCGCGAAGCGCCGCACACTCGTCGGGCCGAGCCGCTGGCGCAGCGTATCGATCAGGGCCGCGCACCGCTCGGCACGATCATCATGCCCCCATCCCGATCCTCCCCCGCTTGCGGGGGAAGGATGGGAGGGGGTGAATTCCGTCTGCCGCGCCGGCATCGGTTCGGCGCAAGTGACGGCAAGGCCTATGGCCTCGAAGCCGAAACCGGCATCCTCCATCGCCGCAAGCGCTTCAAGCTTGAGCTCGATCAGCCGCGCCACATGGGCAACGCTGCGGGTCGGCGCGGCAAGCCCGATATCGACGGTCTCGACCGCGCCGTCGACGCGATAAAGGCAAAGTCGAAGGCTGCGCGCGCCGGCATCGTCGCGGATGAGCACATGGGTGAGATTCTGCATTAGCCGACTGGCGTGAGCGACGACCGCCGCCGCCGTCACGATCGGCTCAGCGAGATATTGCAGGCTGTGATAGACCGGCGGCGCGACGATGGGCACGAGCGGCTCATCGACGCGGCCGAGCGCCTGGTCGAGACGGCGCAAGAGCTCGGCGGCAAAGCGCGCGGCAAAGGGTGCGCGCGGCTTGTCGATCAGGGAGCCTACGGTTTTAAAGCCGAGCCGCCGCAGCGCCATGCGGGTTTCCGCCGACAGCCGCAAGGCCGCGATCGGCATGTCGGCAAGCGTCGCGGCTTCCCGACCCGAGGGCAGAACCAGCAACGGTGATCGGTGAAAGCGCGAGGCCGCCCAAGCGGCGCCCGGCGTGTCGGCGACCGCAAGCCGTGCCGAAAGCCCGAAACCATGCAGCCTTGCGACAAGGTCGGCGATCATTCTTTCCTCGCCGCCGAACAGATGGCTGGCGCCTTCGATATCGAGGAAAACACCGTCGGCGCCGTTGTCCTCGCTCCAAAAATCCCGGCACAAGGGCGAAGCGGTCGGCGTGTATCGCGTCGCCCAGAGCGCCAGCCGCCGCAGTGCGGCGTCGTCGGCGGCGGCATCCACGGCGCGTAGTTGCAAAAAATCCGCTTTCGCCCGCGCGTCAGCCAAAGGTTCGCCGACGGCAAGCCCCGCCGTTTCCGCTGCCTCGTTCAAGGCGGCGATACGCGGGCCGCCGGCGCCGGTAACGGCAAGAACGAACGGCCGGTCAGGATCGACCGGCTGGCCGGAGGTTTTGGCCTGCGGCGCCATCGCTTGCGCCGCGAGAAAACGCTGGATCGGCCAGCGCGGCAGCCAGACTGAAACGATTCGCGACATGATCGTACTCCACTACCCATTCGCCCGGCCGTCCGTTGCGAGCCCGCTCGAGTTGCAGATGCCAGCGGGGGCGCGCGTAAAGCCCGAAGCGGTCGCGCGCGGCTTCCGCCGTACCGACGCGCCAGCGCGTGGCTGCGGCGCTGGCTTCCAGCGTCGGCACCGGCCGCAACAGCAACAGCGGCAGGCCGGCATCGCCGGCGGCGAGCTGCAGCTTTTGGCTGGTCTTCAGGTCGAGCTTGTCGACCAAGCCTATGACCGCGGCCGGCGCCGTCGACCGCAAGGCTTCGGCTATCGCCCACAGCGTGTCCTTGTGATGCGCGGTCTCGACGAGGATCAGGCGCGCCGGGTCGAGACCAAGCGCGTTAAGGCCGTGGCCGGACAGGCGGCCATGCCGGCGCTGCGTATAGGCCGGTAGGATGAAGACGAGCGGGGAAAGCGAAAACAGGCGGGCCAAAAACGCCGCAATGAAACCGAGGGCGGCCGGGAAAGCCGTCTGCATCTGGGGCACCACTTCATGCAGGGCGCCGCCGGCCAAGCCGCCCGCCGCCAGGTGAGAGTCCACGGCGGCAAGGCCGAAGGGCAGGGCTTCACGTAAACTCTTATGCGCGGGGAGCAGTCGCCGCAATTCATGCATTACGGCCGCGCGGCTTCGCACCCGGGAAGAAGCGCTAAGAAGGCCGGAAAGGGCAGCGGATTCTGTCATTTAGCCAGCCTCTCGAACCTTCTTCGTCAAGCCATTTTGGCGTGGATAAGGGTGTCAATGTTCAGTGTATGTTCCAAGGATGTACTTTAGAACAAAAAGAGAACATTGCCAAGAGGCAACGGGGCGGTAAGGAAGGGAAAGGGCGCAGAGGCGGGTTTCAGGGCGATCCGAACGACGCAAAGCGCGTGCAACTCTTCACGTTGCTTTTCGAGCCCGAGTGCCTAAACTGGCCCGGTGCAAATCACCCTTCGCAGACTGCTATTCACTGTGGCTTTCACGGCGGCCGCGCTCTTTCTCGGCGCCCCGGCGAGCCATGCCGGCACCTATGGCGATCAGAAATGGTGCGCCGTCACCAATGAAGGTGCCGCCGCCATAAACTGGGACTGCGAATACGACTCGGTCATCGATTGCGAGCCCGCCGTCGTTCAGGGCAGCCGCGGCTTCTGCGCGATAAACCCGTATTATCAGCCGCCGCAGCCGTCCCCCGCCCCACAACGTTGACCCCGGAAACCGACAGATGCCGGAAGCCGATAAAGAGGGCGAACGCTACTCGCCCGATCGACCGCAGCAGACGCCGGGTTTCTATCTGAAGGGCTCGCATCAGCTTGACTGGGGCATGAAAAATCGCATGGCGCGGGTGTTCGATCCGGCCTCGGGCCGCACCGTAATGCTCGCCATCGACCACGGTTATTTCCAGGGCCCGACCACCGGGCTTGAACGCATCGATCTGTCGATCGTGCCGCTGCTGCCGTCCTGCGACGCTTTATTCTGCACCCGCGGCATTTTGCGCGCGGTCATTCCCGCTGAATGTCAAAAGCCCATGGTGCTGCGGGCAAGCGGCGGCCCCAGCATCTTGCGCGAAGAGTTGTCCGACGAGCAGATCGCCATGGACATGGACGACGCGGTGCGGCTGAACGCCGCCGGCGTCGGCATCCAGGTTTTTATCGGCGGCGAGCACGAGACGCGCTCGGTGCACAATATGACCAAGCTGGTCGATGCCGGCTTGCGCGCCGGCATACCGGTGATGGGCATTACCGCGGTCGGCAAGGCGATGGTCCGCGATGCAAAATACTTCCGGCTCGCCTGCCGCATCATCGCCGAGCTTGGTGCGCAATACGTCAAGACCTATTACGTCGATAAGGACTTCGAGACCGTCACTGCATCTTGCCCGGTGCCGATCGTCATGGCCGGCGGCAAGAAGCTGCCCGAGCTCGACGCGCTGACCATGGCCTACAACGCCGTGCAGCAGGGCGCCGCCGGCGTCGACATGGGCCGCAATATTTTCCAGTCCGACGCGCCGCAAGCGATGATCGCCGCAGTGGCCGCGGTCGTGCACAAAAACATGAAGCCGAAAGAGGCGTTCGACCTGTTCAATACGCTGAAGGTGAAAGGCGCGATGCGCGCAGCGTAAGGTCTCAGCCGTAAGTCCGCACCGGCCCGCTGCCGATCAGAAACCAGGCGATGGCGCCGGCGGTCACCGCTCCGCCGAATGCCGCGAGCACTTGTGCAATCCACGAGGCGCTCCCAACCGGGTCCGCATTCTTGTTTTTTGGCTCCTGCGTCGGAGCGGCAAGGACGGTTTGCGACGCCGGAGCGACTGCGGGGTTATTGCTTGGCGCTGGCGCGGAAGATGCGACATTCCCTACAGTCGGGACGGAAACAGTGTTCTGGTCTGGGGGAGTGATCTTGACGGTCTGAATCTTTGCTGCGGCCGGCGCGACGTCAGCATCGACGTTCCGCGGTGCGTTCTCCGAGATGGGCGCAATGGCGGGATCGGTCGCCGGCGCCGCGGTACCGTCGATGGGGCCTGCATTCGCCGACGGCTGAACAGAGGCGGGCGTCGGATTCGGAGCCGCTTGCGGCTCTTCGGCAAAAGCCGACGCGGTGACAGCTTGTTCGTGGTGTTCGTATTCCCGCTTCGTCAGTTTTTTGCCCGGGGCGTGCCTTGTGTGCGCGGCGGCAGTTCTGGTGCGGCGCCACTTAGCGGCAGTTTTTTTGGTCGTAGCGTGCGCGGTTCTGGCGTGGACCGCGTGCTCCTTGTGCTTGGCCTCGTGCGGCGGTCGCAACCCCGCCAGCAATGCCGGCGGTTTGGCGGCTGGTTCGGTCGTCGCAGTCTGCGCGCAGATGCTGCTCGCGGCGAATGCGACGACAAACGCCCCGACCGCACCGAAGATTCCAAACCTGCGCATAACGCACCCCGTGACTTATCAAGCACTTACTGGCTGGCATAGGGCACAGCCGGCGTGGCTGCAGGGTGACGCAATTGCGGATTTTTTCGACCAAATCGCGGATAAAAAGCGGCGCGGTTAACCCTCCCGCTTAGCCAAGTTCGGTCAGCACCTCAGGGAAACGATGCAGCCGCTCGCCGGGTCCGTTCGCGCCGATGATCCAGTTGTCGCAGAACCACGACAGCATGCCGCCACGCATGTAGGTCGGATGCACGACGATGTTCATGTCCTTCTCGATCGCCATCGGTTCATCCGAGCGAATGAGCGGGCGCTCGACCAGATCATAGCCCTGGCCGTGGCAGTGCAGGCGTTTCTCCTCGGGCCGGCCGTTTTTGCGCATGAAATCGTTATAGGCCGCGAACACGTCCTTGCACGGAGCGCCCGGCTTAAGGAGGCTCAGATTGAATTTGCGCGCTTCGAGCGCGAAGGCATATTCGTCCTTCATCTCTTGCGACGCCTTGCCTACCACGCAGGTGCGGCCGAGTTCGGTATACATGCCGCCCGGGCCGGCATCCTCGACCAAAAGCGCCACCGCGTCGCCTTCCTGGATAACGCGGTTCTGATAATGGCGGGCGGCGAATTGCGCCGGCTTGCCGGGCGGCATCGACGCGCACAGATAAATGCCGTGCTCGCTGCCGTGGCGCTGGCTGTAGCATTGCGCGATAGCGGCGACGTCGCGGTCGCGCATGCCGGGTTCGATCGCGGCAAAGGCGGCGCGCATGGCGCCGTCCTGCATCGCCGCGGCGCGCCGCACCAAGTCCTGCTCCTCGGCGCTCTTGATCACCTTGATGCGATCGACCAGATCGGAGGCGTCGACGAATTTGGTATTGGAGAAGCGTCCCTTCTGCATGTAATCGACCATCGCGAACGACATCTGATAGGTGCCGACGAGGCCGATGGTGCCGCCGGCATAGGGCGCCAGCGCCCTGGCGGCGAGCTCCGGATCGTAGGGCGCGGTGTAATAGCAAGAAGCATAGCTCGGCGTGGTGAACCACTGCTTGACGCCGCGGCGGGTGCCGTCACTTTTGCCGTTGAGTTCGGTGACGCCGCTGAACGGACCCTGGCTGACCAGCGTCATCAGGTCGTCGCGCGGGAATACCACGGTGAGCGGATAACCGTTGGTCGCCGGCAGGTCGGTGAAATATTTGACATAGCCGCCCATCTGGTCGCTGTTGTTCTGCATCAACAGCACGTCGATCTTGTCGCGCTCCATGGCGGCGCGCACTGCGGCCCAGCGCCGTTCCAGTTCGGCGGTGGAGATCGGCGTCTGCAGGCGTTCGGACAGCTGTTCCATTCACTTCACTCCTAATGCTCCACCACGTTGATCATGCCGCCAATGTCGCCGGAGAGAAAGGCTCGCATATTGGCTTCCACGGTCGGCAGCGCGTAGTCGATATAGACGTCGCAGAAGCCGCCCTGATGCGTGGTGATGATGACGTTCTGCATCGCCCAGAACGGATGATCGGCCGGCAGCGGTTCCTGGTTGAACACGTCGAGCGCGGCGCCAGCAATGCGGCCGGCCTTGAGCGCCTCGACCAAAGCGGTCTCGTCGACCACGCCGCCGCGGGCGAGATTGATGAGAAAGCTCGACGGCTTCATCGCCTTAAGCACCCTGGCGTCGATAGAGTTGCGCGTTGCCGCCGTCAGCGGCGTCAGCAGCACGAAAAAGTCGAAGTCGCCGACCACCCACGTGAGCTCATCGCGGCTATGCATGCGGTCGAATCCGGGCACGTCACGCGGCGACGAGCTCACACCGACAACGCGCATACCGAAGGCCTTGCATATCGGCGCCAGCGCTTCGGCGATCAAGCCAACGCCGAAAATGCCCACCGTCTTGTTGTGCAAAAGCTGCGCCGGCCAGCGCCGCCACTCATGCGCGTCCTGACCGCGGACGGCGCCGGGCAGATTACGCGCCAGCGCCAGCATGGAGGCGAGGGCGGCTTCCGAGACCGGCGGGCCGTGGATGCCGCGGACATTGGTGACGATGACGTCTTTGCGTAGCGTCGGCTGGTCGATGAGGTTGTCGACGCCGGTGCCCAGCGTCTGGATCCATTTCAGGTTCGGCGCCTGCTCCAGAACTTTCGCCGTCATCATCGGAGTGAAGGTGATCAAAGCATCGGCGGCGGCGATGTGGGGGGCGACCTTGGAGTGATGGTCGACCAGCGTCATAGGCACGTCGGGAAACCGCTCCTGCAAGCGGTCGCGATATTGCTTGCGGATCGTCTCCGTCAGGCCGAGCAGAATGAGGACATTGGTCATCGGGGCGGGTACCGGCAACGCGCCGGGGTGACGTCACTGGCGGGTTGCGGCCGTCTTATATCTTCTTGTGCGAAGCCGCGCCAAGGTGTCGCGCGCGACGGTGACCTCGGCTAACATCGGCGCGAACCGGTCCGGATCGGGGCCTATCGGGGAGCCACTCATGTCGATCGACCTGTCCACCGTGAACTGGACTTACGTCACCTTGATGGCGGCCTTCGTATTCGTCTCCGCCTTCATCGGTGGCATCATATCGTTTCGCAACCGCGTCGGCGCCGCGGTCGTCGCGGCGATCCTGTTTGCCGCGATGTTTGTGGCGTGGAACTATTATCCGCACCCGCAAATTCAGCTTCCTATCATCGGAACATACGCCATGCCGGGCAATGGTTGACCTTTCCGCAGGTCCGGTTATGCGTATCTGAGATTTGCCCGGGGGAAATGGAGCGGTCATGAACAAGGTCTATGCGGATGCACGATCCGCACTGGCCGGGTTGCTGAAGGATGGCATGACCATCATGGCCGGTGGCTTCGGCCTGTGCGGCATCCCGGAAACCTTGATCCTCGCGATCCGCGACTCCGGGGTCAAGAACCTGACTGTCGTCTCCAATAATTGCGGGACCGACGGCAAAGGGCTCGGCATCCTGCTCGACACCCGCCAGATCAAGAAAATGATCTCCTCTTATGTCGGGGAGAACAAGACCTTCATGAACCAGTTTCTAGCCAACGAGCTGGAGATCGAGTTCAACCCGCAGGGCACGCTGGCCGAGCGCATCCGTGCCGGCGGCGCCGGCATTCCGGCTTTCTTCACCAAGACCGGTTACGGCACCAAGATCGCTGAAGGCAAGGACACGCGCGAATTCGACGGCGAGCGCTATGTGATGGAGCGGGGCCTGGTTGCCGATCTGTCGATCGTTCATGCCTATCGCGGCGATACCGAGGGCAATCTCGTCTATCGCAAGACCGCGCGCAATTTTAATCCGCCGATGGCGACCGCTGGCAAGGTGACCGTGGCCGAGGTCGAGCACCTGGTGAAGCCCGGTGACATCAATCCCGATCACATCGTCACGCCCGGCATCTATGTCAAACGCATGATCCACGTGCCGACGGCGACCAAGCACATCGAGCAACGCACGGTCCGCAAGCGTCAAAAAGCCGACGCGCCGGCCGGAACAGGGGAGGAAGTCTAATGCCCTGGACCCGCGATCAGATGGCCGAACGCGCCGCCAAGGAGTTGCGCGACGGCTTTTACGTCAATCTCGGCATCGGCATCCCGACGCTGGTGTCGAATTACATCCCGGACGGCATGAGCGTGCAACTGCAATCGGAGAACGGCATGCTCGGCACCGGGCCGTTCCCGTTCGAGGGCGAGGAAGATCCTGATCTCATCAATGCCGGCAAGCAGACTGTTACCGAGCTGCCGACGACGAGCTACTTCAACTCGGCGGACTCATTCGCCATGATCCGCGGCGGCCATATCGACATCGCCATCCTCGGCGCCATGGAAGTGGCGGAGAACGGCGATCTCGCCAACTGGATGATCCCCGGTAAAGTGGTGAAGGGCATGGGTGGCGCCATGGATCTGGTCGGCGGCGTCAAGAAAGTCGTCGTGGTGATGGAGCATTCCGCCAAGGGCGATTCCAAGCTGAAGAAGATGTGCACGCTGCCGCTTACCGGCGCCGGCGTCGTCGACATGGTGATCACCGACCTCGGTGTGTTCACGCTCGACCGCCACGGCGGCGGCTTGACGCTGATCGAGCTGGCGCCCGACGTCACGCTTGACGACATCAACGCCAAGACCGAGGCGAGCTTCAAGGTCGCCAATACGCTCAAGCAGTAGCGACGGCGGCCTAAAGCTCAGGCGGTTTCGCCGACCTCGCGCGTGGACTCGAACAAGAACCAGGTGCGGCGCTCGGCCTCGTCAATCCAGACTTCGATCATGCTCGCGGTAGCGACGTCGCCATGCTCGTCGCACAGATCGTGAGTCTCGCGTAAATTGGCCGTCAGTTGCTTGTTGTCGTCGCGCAGCTCCGCCAGCATGTCGAGCGGAGTGACGTAATCGGCGTCGTTGTCGAGTACGCGCTGCAGTCGGCCGATATGGCCGATCGAACGCAAAGTCGTACCGCCGATCTTGCGGGCGCGTTCGGCGATGTCGTCGGTCGTGGCGAAAATCTGCTCGCTCTGCTCATCGAGCAACAAATGATAATCGCGGAAATGCGGTCCCGACATGTGCCAGTGGAAATTCTTGGTCTTTATGTAAAGCGCGAACATGTCGGCGAGGAGGATGGTGAGCGCACCGGCAATGTCGCGCACGGCGTTCGATTTCATGTCGGTCGGCGTTGCAAGGGCGTCGGTTTGCAAGGCTTTGGGATCGCGAGGGTTCATTTTCATCTCCTCTTCTTTCAAGCCGCGGACGCGAAGCGCGGATGGAACTTGCGCAGCGCATGAATCCCAACACCACAAAGAGTGCGAGGACGACGAGCTGCGCCACCAGAAACGGCGGTTCTGATTGGGTCGGCGCCAAGGCGTGCAGCGACGGAATTTTCATGAACGACTGGATGACGCCGACGAAGAAGTCGAGATAAAGCGCGGCCAGCGCGGTGACGACATAGATCCAGCGCCAGGCGCCGGCGAGCCGGAACAAATAATAGGCGCTGACCGCGATCGCCAAGAGCACGAGGGTGAGGATGCCGACTGCGCGCGGCGGATCGAAGCCGAACGGGCCAGCGGAAAGCCGGTCACGCTGGTCAGAATGGCGGAAGCGAAAAACAGCGCCGTCCAGGCGGCGAACGGCTTGCCCGTTATCAGGCCGTAGAGCATGACGAGGCCAACGACCATTTCGATCAGGCTGATGAGAACGTGAAATTCGAGAAGTGTCATGCCAATCCCCTGCGGTTCTTCCGGTCACCTTCGACGCGATGGTCGCGTTTGGTCGCCTCGATGACGCTCGCATAAGCGCCCGTATTTTACACGAGGGTGCATTGGTTGGGGCTGTCTGGGTAAAGATGTGATGGGTAGGACACCAATTTGTGACATGGCTTGTTTGTGGCGTCATTTGGCGGTCCGGAACCGCCGAAGGGCTGCCATGCGTCAAGTTCGGTCATTGTGCATATGACAGCAGCCGCCTTTGCCGGTATTGCTCCTGCGGTCATTCCGTCGGGGAACGCTGCCATCGGTGGCGGCGGAAATACGTTTCATGAACGATGAGCGCGAAGGCGCCGCGTATTTGCGGGAGACGGCGATTGCGACCCCGGATTTGTCCAGGCCGATCGCTTATGCCACAGCCGACGCGCAAGCCCAGCCCGAACCGCTGACGCATGGCGAAAAGCGCATCATCGTCATGAGCATGATGCTGCCGGTATTCCTCGGCTCTGTCGATCAATCGATCCTAGCCAGCGCGCTGCCGACCATCGGACGCGTGTTCGGTGACGTCAACGAGCTGCCCTGGGTGATCACGTCCTACCTGATCGCCGCCACCGCGCTCACGCCGCTTTACGGCAAGTTCGCCGATATCCACGGCCGCCGCGCCTCGCTGTTGATTGCGCTTATGATCTACATGACCGGCGCGTTCATCTCGGCAACGGCGTCCAGCATGCTGATGCTGATCTGCGGTCGCGTGGTGCAGGGGATGGGCGGGGGCGGCATGATTTCGAGCGCTCAGATGGTGCTCGGCGACATGGCGCCGCCCAAGGAGCGCGCCAAATATTACACCTATTTCTCGATCGCTTTCACGACCGCCGGCGGTTGCGGTCCGGCGCTCGGCGGCTGGATTTGCGATCATTGGTATTGGTGGATGATCTTCATCTGGAAGATTCCGTTCTGCATCCTGACCATCGTGCTGGCGCTTAAGACACTGCAGCGGCTGCCCTGGCACGGCCGGCCGCACCGGCTCGATTTTATCGGCGCGATCCTGGTGATGGCGGCAAGCTCGTCCTTCATGCTGGCGCTCAATCTCGGCGGTGTGCACTATCCCTGGCTGTCGGCGCCGGTTCTCACGCTGCTCGGCGCTGCCCTGGTCCTGGGCGCCGGCTTCGTCGTGCGGCTTCTCACCGCCGTCGAACCGTTGATCCCGATCGCCATCCTGTCCGATCCCGCCGCGCGGCTGACCATTGCGGCACACTCCTTTGGCTGGGGTTCGATCGTCTGCCTCAATATTTTTCTGCCGATGTATCTGCAAAGCGCGCTCGGCTGGTCGGCGACCTCGTCGGGCTTGAGCCTGATGATTCTTATGGTCACGCTCAATATCAGCGCCGGATTGTCGAGCCAGGTGATCGGCCGGGTGCGGCATTATAAGCTCTTGCCGCTCTGCTTTCTCTGCATCGGCCTTGGCGCCGTGGTTGCGCTTGCCCTTTCCGCCGAGGCCATGAGCTCGTTGAGATTCGAGATCATTTTGTTTCTGATCGGCATCGGTTTCGGGCCGACGGCGCCGCTCACCCAGGTGGCGCTGCAAAACACCGTCGCCATTCACAATCTGGGCGCAGCCATCGGCACCATGAATTTTGCGCGTACGCTGATGGGCACCATGCTGATTGCCGGGTTCGGCGCGATCGTGCTGGCCCATGCGCCGGTCGGTGCCGCGCCGGGTTCGCTGGGTCACGCGTTTTTGGGCAGCGCGTCGGTCGCGACCTTCAAGACGGTTTTCCTCGCCATTGCCGGTACGCTGACAATTTCGTTCCTGGCAGTGATCCTGCTCGAGGAAAAGCCGCTCGGCGAAACGCTTCCCGGCCCCGGCCGCTGAGCTTTCCAGGGTCAAATTAACGCAAAAACAGGCGGATTACGGGGCGAGGCGGGAAAGACCTTGCGCCGCGGCCCGGTTCGGGAGCAATTTGGCGGCCCGGTGCCGGGGCAGTCCCTCTCCGTGGCTAAGACTCTGAGGAAATGCGAGAATTCACTCTAGTCCGTGTGCCTCGCAGCATCAAAAATTATTCACAGCATTTGAACCTTGCGGCGGCGAGCCGTGACCAATTCGTGAGCCGACTCTATGGCGATGCAAGCACCGGCCGATGAAGCGCTGATCGGTCGAATTGCCAGGGGCGACCGGCTGGCGATGCAGGTGCTGTTCGCGCGGCACCATGTGCGGGTTTACCGCTTTGTGCTGCGTCTGTTGCGCGACGAGATGGCGGCGGAGGACGTCATCGGCGAGGTGTTCTTGGATGTCTGGCGACAGGCCGACCGGTTTGAAGGCAGAAGCGCGGTCTCTACCTGGCTCATTGCCATCGCTCGCTTCAAGGCGCTGTCGCTGTTGCGCAAGCGGCGCGAGGACGGGCTGGACGACGAAACTGCGGAATTGATCGAGGAACCTTCGGATGATCCGGAACTTGCCCTGGCGAAGCTCGACAAAGGCGAGAAACTGCGCAAGTGCCTGGCCGAACTGTCGCGCGAGCACCGCGAAGTCATCGATCTCGTCTATTACCACGAGAAATCGGTGGAGGAAGTCGCTCGGATTATCGGAATTCCGGAGAACACCGTGAAGACGCGAATGTTCTATGCGCGCAAGAAGCTGGGCGAGCTGTGCCGAATGGCGGGAATCGATCGAGGTTGGCCATGATGAGCGGCGATGCGGCACGCAATCGTGGCCAAAATGGCGAGCCCGGCGACATCGAGGCGCTGTTGCCCTGGTACGCGGCCGGCACGCTGCGTCGCCGCGACCGCCAGCGCGTCGAGGAGGCGTTGCAGCAGGATGCCGAGCTCGCGCGCCATGTCGAGCTGGTTCGCGAAGAGCTTGTCGAGACCATCCACCTCAACGAGACGCTCGGCGCGCCGCGGCCGCATGTCGTCGACCGGCTGATGGCGGCGATCGATGCCGAGGCCAATGCCGCCCCCAAGCACGTTCCCGGCGCCGCCGCCGGTTGGCTGACCGGATTTTTCGCCAATCTGCCGCCGCGCACTTTGGCGGTGGCGGCGTCCTTTGCCGTACTCGCTATCGCGCTGCAGGCCTTCATGCTCGTCGACATTTTCACCAAGCCGCAAAGCCCGGCCCAGCAGGCCTCGCTCGGCACCGTGCATCGCCATGGCACGTTTGCCATGGTGCGCTTTGCGCAAGCCGCGAGCGCCGCCGAGATCACGAATTTCCTGCACAATTATCAGGCCGCCCTGGTCGACGGTCCGACGGAGGGCGGGCTTTATCGCGTGCGCATCGCCATGACGTCGCTCGCTAAGGAAGAGCTCGGCAAGATTATCGCCCGCATGCGCCAGGAGCGCGTCGTGGCGTCGGCCGAGCCGGCCGAGACCGCTGAGCCAGCCGAACCCGCCGAACCTGCCGGACCGAGCAAATAACCTCGAGATTCCGGCTACCCTACTGTGATTGCAAGAATTTTCTGCCTTGAACCTTTTGTCGGGCAGCACGACGAATTAACGGTGGCGCAAACAGGCCCCATCGGCGCGCTACACCCCTGACGCCAGCGCCGATATTTCGACCCGCCCGGACTCGTCCCCTCCGGGCGGGTCTTCGTTTTAATGAAACAATCTCGAGATCACGGCCTAACTGTCGCATCGGCTCGGACAATCGCTAATTCGCTTTACGCCCGCGGCGAAGATGGCGGAGAATGTGGGCTGTGGGGGACCAGTAGGTGCGTGACGATACCGTCCTCGAAACGGAGGACCTGACCAAGGATTTTGCCGGTTTTATCGCGGTGCGCTCGGTCAATCTACGCGTCGCGCGCGGTAGCATTCACGCCATGATCGGCCCGAATGGCGCCGGCAAAACCACTTGCTTCAATCTGTTGAGCAAGTTTCTCAGCCCCACTCGGGGGCGCATCGTATTCGACGGGCGCGACATCACCGCGCTCAAGCCGGCTGACGTCGCGCGGCTCGGGCTGGTGCGTTCGTTTCAGATTTCCGCGGTGTTCCCGCATCTGACGGTGCTGGAAAACGTCCGCATTGCGTTGCAGCGCCGCCGCGGCGGCTCGTTCGATTTCTGGCGCAGTAAGCGCGTCCTGCACGCGCTCGACGAGCGCGCTCTGGCGCTGATTGCCGACGTCGGGCTTTCTCCTTATGCCAATGCCCTGGCGACCGAATTGCCTTATGGTCACAAGCGCGCGCTCGAAATCGCAACCACGCTGGCGCTCGATCCGGCAATGCTGCTGCTCGACGAGCCGACCGCGGGCATGGGCCATGACGACATCACCCGCATCAGCGCGCTGATCAAATCGGTCGCGGCGAGCCGCACCGTCCTGATGGTCGAGCATAATCTCAGCGTGGTCGCCGATCTGTGCGATCGCATCACGGTGCTCACGCGCGGCCAGGTGCTCGCCGAGGGCGATTACCAGACCGTATCGGCGGATCCCGCGGTGCGTGAAGCCTATCTCGGAACCGGTCATGATTGACAAGCATTCAGCCGGGACCCACGCCATGCTCGCGGTTAAGGGGCTCGAAGCCTGGTACGGCGAGTCGCACATTTTGCACGGTGTGACATTCGACGTGCAGCCGGGCGAGGTGGTGACGCTGCTTGGCCGCAACGGCGTCGGCAAGACCACAACCCTGAAAGCGATCATGGGCATCGTCGAGCAGCGCCGCGGCTCGGTGCGTTTCGAAGACCGCGAGCTCGTCGGCCTGTCGTCCGACGCGATCGCTCGTGGCGGTATCGCCTTCTGTCCGGAGGAGCGCGGAATTTTCGCCAGTCTGAACGTCCGCGAGAATTTGTTGCTGCCGCCGCAGGTGCGCCCGGGCGGGCTCGATGTCGAACGCATTTTTGCGCTGTTTCCCAACCTGCGCGAGCGGCTTTCAAGTCAGGGCACGAAGCTCTCCGGCGGCGAGCAGCAGATGCTGGCGATCGGCCGCATCCTGCGCACCGGCGCCCGCTTGCTCTTGCTCGACGAGCCGACCGAAGGGTTGGCGCCGGTCATCATCCAGCAGATCCGCGAGACCATCGGCTCATTGAAAGCGCAAGGCTTCACCATTCTGCTGGTCGAGCAGAATTTCCATTTCGCCGCCGCGGTGGCCGATCGGCACTACATCATGGAGCATGGCCGCGTCGTCGATGAATTTTCGACCCCGCAACTCAAGGCCAATCCAGCTAAGCTGCACGACTATCTCGGAGTCTGATATACCAACAGAGAGGGCAAAAAGCCCGCACAAAGGGAGGTGTGTGATGAGACTTATAGCGAGTCTGGCATTCGCCGCCGCGTTGATGACGACGGCCGCGCATGCCCAAACCACCAACGTCAAGGTCGGCGTGCTTACCGACATGTCGAGCCTCTATGCCGACGACACCGGTCCAGGCTCGGTGGCCGCGGCCAAAATGGCGGTGGCCGATTTCAATCCGGCTGCGCACAACATGAAGGTCGACATCATCGTTGCCGATCACCAGAACAAACCCGACATCGGCTCGAGCATCGCGCGGCAATGGTTCGATACGCAAAATGTTGATGCCATCGTTGACGTGCCGAATTCCGCGGTGGCGCTGGCGGTGAGTGACGTCGCGCGCGAAAAGAACAAGGCGCTTCTGGTTTCCGGCGCCGCCATTTCCGATCTGACCGGACCGAAATGCTCGCCCAACACGGTGCATTGGACTTACGACACCTGGATGCTCGCCCACGCAACAGCCGGCGCTCTGGTCAAGAACGGCGGCGATAGCTGGTTCTTCCTGACGTCCGATTACGCCTTCGGTCATGCGCTCGAACGCGATGCCACGGCAGTCGTGCTCGCCAATGGCGGCAAGGTGCTCGGCAGCGTAGCCCATCCGCTGAACAACCAGGACTTCTCTTCCTTCCTGTTGCAGGCCCAGCAATCGAAGGCAAAAATCATCGGACTGGCCAATGCCGGTGGCGACACCATTAATTCGATCAAACAGGGTGCCGAGTTCGGCATTACTGCGGGCGGCCAGCACTTTGCCGCGCTGTTGTTCTATATCGGCGACGTCGAGGCGCTCGGCCTGAAGGTCGCGCAGGGACTGGTGCTCACCGAAACCTTCTATTGGGATATGAACGACGCGACGCGGGCCTGGACCAAACGGTGGCAGGTCGAGCGACCGGGAAAATACCCGAACATGAACCAAGCCGGCGTCTATGCGGCGACCTTGCATTATCTGAAAGCGGTTGCCGCGCTCAAAAGCGCCGCAGACGGCAAAGCCGTGGTCGATGAGATGAAGAAAATGCCGACGGACGATCCGCTGTTCGGCAAGGGCATCATTCGCGCCGACGGCCGCAAGATCCATCCGGCCTATCTGTTCCAGGTCAAGTCTCCGGCCGAATCGAAATATCCCGGCGACGATTACATTCTCAAGGCCACCATCCCTGCGGACCAAGCATTTCGTCCGATGAAGGACGACAATTGTCCGCTGGTGACGAACTGACGGGCTCTGTTTCTGCCCCAAGGGGAGGGCAGAGGCGGGGCAGCGTGACGACGTCGGAGCATCGGCTCTGCGCCTGTCCTGCTCGCTTCCGAGCTCGGTCCTCCCCGCAAAGGGAAGCGGAATAGGGCGTGCTAGTGAAGACAGAGCGAGCGCGGTGGCATGTTCGAGATTTTCGGAGTTCCATCCTATGCGCTGTTCGGACAGTTGCTGCTCGGACTGATCAATGGCTCGTTCTATGCATTATTAAGCCTCGGCCTGGCCGTCATCTTCGGCATGCTCAACATCATCAATTTCACCCACGGCGCGCAGTACATGATGGGCGCGTTCGTCGCCTACATGCTGCTGCAATATCTGGGGATCAATTATTGGGCTGCGCTTGTCATCGTTCCGATTTTGGTCGGCGCCACGGGCATTATCATCGAGCGGCTGTTTCTGGCGCGGCTGCAGAAGCTCGATCCTCTTTACGGTCTGCTGCTAACCTTCGGTCTGGCGCTGATCATCGAAGGCGTGTTCCGGAATTATTACGGCTCCTCCGGCAAACCGTATGACATACCAGACGCGCTGCAAGGTGGGCACAATCTCGGCTTCATGTTTCTGCCGAACTATCGGGCCTGGGTGATCGTCTTCTCGCTTGCGGTTTGCCTGGTCACCTGGTTCGCCATCGAGCGCACGCGGCTCGGCTCCTATCTGCGCGCCGCAACAGAAAATCCGACGCTGGTCCGAGCCTTCGGCATCGATGTGCCGCGCCTCGTGACGCTGACCTACGGTTTTGGCGTCGGGCTTGCGGCGTTGGCCGGGGTAATGGCGGCGCCGATCTATAATGTGTCGCCGCAGATGGGCTCCGACATCATCATCGTGGTGTTCGCGGTCGTGGTGATCGGCGGTATGGGCTCGATCATGGGCGCGATCCTCACCGGCTTCACGCTCGGCATCGTCGAGGGCTTCACCAAGGTGTTTTTTCCCGAAGCGTCGAATACGGTGATCTTCGTCATCATGGTCATTGTGCTGTTGATCCGTCCGGCCGGATTATTCGGGCGAGGCATCTGATGGCGAACACGGCTGATGCGGCGGCAATACGGCTTCATCGCAGGACGGATTCGGGCCTCGGCATTGCCGCCGTCGTCATGGTCACGTGTCTCGTCGTCGCGCCGTTCGTGCTTTATCCAGTCTTTGTCATGAAGGCGCTGTGCTTCGCTCTGTTCGCCTGCGCCTTCAATCTTCTGATCGGATATGTCGGGCTGGTGTCGTTCGGCCATGCGCTGTTCTTCGGCTGGGCGAGCTACCTCGCCGCTCATGCCGCGAAATCCTGGGGCCTGCAGCCGGAGCTCGCTGTCGTCATCGGCACGGCGACGGCGGCGTTGCTCGGTTTTGTCGGCGGCGCCATCGCCATTCGCCGCCAGGGCATTTATTTCGCCATGATCACGCTGGCGCTGGCGCAGATGATGTATCTCGTGGCGTTGCGGGTGAAACTCACCGGCGGTGAGGACGGCATCCAGGACGTGCCGCGCGGAAAATTGTTCGGCGCCTTCGATCTCAACAACGAAATGACGATGTATGCGTTCGTTCTCGTCGTCGTGCTCGCCGCCTTGTTCCTGATCTATCGCATCATCAATTCACCGTTCGGCGAGGTGCTCAAGGCGATCCGCGAAAACGAGCTGCGCAGCATATCGCTCGGCTACCGCACCGACCGCTACAAGCTTGCCGCTTTCGTGCTGTCGGCGACGCTGGCCGGGCTCGCCGGATCGCTCAAAGCACTGGTGTTCCAACTCGCCTCGCTGACCGACGTACATTGGACCATGTCCGGCGAAGTCATATTGATGACGCTGGTCGGCGGTCTCGGCACCGTGTTCGGCCCGGTGGCGGGCGCCTTCATCATCGTCGCGATGGAGAACTATCTGGCGCCGCTTGGCCAATGGGTGCTGGTGATCCAGGGCGCCATCTTCGTCGCCTGCGTGCTCACCTTCCGCCGCGGTATCGTCGGCGAGCTGGCAAGCTGGCTGCGGGTCAAGCTTTGAACCGAATCAATCTTCCCCGCTATTATCAACAAACAAAAAGTCAACAAATAGTCCTTGGTGTCGCCACATTCATTTTGATTGCCGAATCAACAAACCCGCGTTGTTTATCCAGAAGCGTCGATTTTAACCGCGTTTCTGACTTTGCGCTTCTGGTTGCACCTCCATGTCGGAACCGCAATCCGGCCGGTACGACAATATTGCCCGTCGTTGGCTTGCCCTGATCGAGCGCCGGCAAGAGCATTTCCTCGATTTGTGCGACAGCGGGCGATGGCGGCATTATTTCACCGAAGCTGAGTTTCTCGACGAAATGCGCAAAGTGCTGCGGGTGCGCGACCAATGGGCCGCCATTGCCGGGATGCCGCTGACCGGCGAGGATCTGTTGCAGGGCGATGATGGCGAGCTGCCGCCACGGCCGCTGTCGGCCGGCATGGCCGCGGCGCCTTGGCCCGACTAGATTCCGGGCGCGGGACACGTTATCCACAGCCTGGAAACCGCTGGCGAGGGCGCAAATCGCGCCATCATCCGCAGTGGTGTCATCTCTCGACCCTCATCTTTGATCCTTGGGCCCCATTCCTCGAACCGTATGTGAGCATCGATGCCGAGCGCTTTGTTCTCGCCGATTAAACTTGCCGACCTCACTTTGCCGAACCGCATCGTCGTGTCGCCGATGTGCCAATACAGCGCCGACGATGGCGTCGGTAACGATTGGCACATGACCCATCTCGGCATGCTGTCGAACTCCGGCGCCGGGCTTTTGGTCATCGAGGCCACCCATGTCGAGCGGCGTGGCCGCATTACCCATGGCTGCCTCGGATTGTATTCCGATGACTGCGAGGCGGCGCTGGCGCGGATCGTCGATCATTGCCGCCGCATCGGCAACGCCAAGCTCGGCGTTCAGCTGGCCCATGCCGGCCGCAAAGCATCGTCACAACGTCCGTGGGAGGGCGCCAAGGCGCTCACGGATGCCGAAGACCCCTGGCCGACGATCGGGCCTTCGGCGGTGCCGTTCGGGCCGGGCTGGCACACCCCGCGGGCCATGACCGAGGACGACATGGCGCGGGTCACTGCATCGTTCACCGACTCCGCCAAACGCGCGCTGCGGATCGGTTTCGATGCGATCGAATTGCATTTCGCCCACGGCTATCTGCTGCACAGCTTCCTGTCGCCCTTGTCGAACAAGCGCAATGATGCCTATGGCGGCTCGTTCGAAGGCCGCATGAAATTCCCGCTGGAAGTGGTGCGCTCGGTCCGCACCGCGGTGCCGCGCAGCGTTCCGTTCGGCGCGCGCATCACCGGCACCGATTGGGTCGAGGGCGGCCTTACCGTCGACGATGCGGTGGCGGCCGGGAAGGTGCTCAAGGCCGCCGGACTCGATTACCTCGATATCTCATCCGCCAACATCACCCCCGAGAGCCGCTGGCCGAACGATGCCGGCTTCAACGTTCCGGCCGCAGAACGGGTGCGCCGCGAATGCGGCATTGCGGTACGCGCCGTTGGCATGATCGCTGGCGCCAAACAGGCCGAAGAGATTGTCGCGAGCGGCAAGGCCGACATGGTCGCGATGGCCCGCGCCTTTCTCGATGATCCACATTGGGCCTGGCGTGCCGCGCAGGAGCTCGACGCCGATGTGCCGCGTCCGAAGCAATATGCGCGCGCGGCGCCGAAGCTATGGCCTGGCGCGGCCTTGCGCGGCTGACGGCGGCACAGGCCCGTAACGCAGCGCCAGCCGCGCCGGCTCGACGCCGAAATAATAGGCAAGCCGCAGCCGCCACATCAGCACGATGGTGCGCAGAACGCCGTGGTGCTCCCAGCGCCGGCCGGACGTGACGACCGGCGCGCCAACGCAGCACGGCCGGCACAGGCGTTTGAGTTGCCGCGACATCGCGATGTCCTCCATTAGCGGTAGGTCGGGGAACCCGCCGACCGCCATGAATGCCGCGCGGGTGACGAAGATCGCCTGATCGCCGGTGGCGATGCCAGTTAATCGCGAGCGCCAGTTGATCATGTGGGCGACGACCGTCAACAGCGGGTGCCGTCCGGCAATACGCAGATCGAAGCGGCCCCAGGCACGGCGGCTGAGGGCTGCGGCAATCAAGCGATCGGCGTCTTGCGGCAGCGCGGTGTCGGCGTGCAGGAAAAGCAGCGCGTCGCCAGTGCCGAGGGCCGCCCCCAAATTCAATGGCGCGCCACGTCCCCGTGGAGCGGCGACCACTTGGTCGGCGAGCGGCCGCGCCAGATCGGGCGAGCCGTCGCTCGAGCCGCTGTCGACGACGATCACCTCGGCACCGCGGGCGCGTAACGGCGCAAGCGCCGCAAGCGCGTCAGCCAGGATGACCGCCTCGTTGAGCACCGGGACGATGATGGTGAGCCGACGCATGACGTCAGATTGACGCGTTCACTTCATCATGTCGAGGCGAGCGGGGGCGAGTGCTTTTTGAAAGCGGTATAAAGTTCGGCATAGCTCTCGATGCCCTGGCGCAGCGAATATCGCGGCCGGTAGCCGAATACTTTTTCGGCTTTGGCCCACGACAGGGGTGCGCGCTGCTTTAACGTCGCCTTTTCGAATTCCGTCATCTCGCCGCTGACTTCGATGCTGGCGTCGGGAAAAGCAGCGCGAGCCGCCTCGGCGATGTCGAAGGTGCTGGTCAGCTCGCCGCGTGAAATATTAAAGATGCGCTGCGCGATCGACCGCGTATCGAAATTGAGAATGGCGACGATGCCGGCGGCGGAATCTTCGACATAGGTATAGTCGCGCACTACGTGGCCGCCTGAGGCGATCTTCAGCTTTTGGCCGTTCGCGGCACCTTCGACGATCTGCTTCAGCTGCATTTGCCCGGGCTTCATGCCGAAGCCGTAGATGCTGGTGATGCGGATCGCCAGCGCATCGATGCCGTGAAACGTGTAATAAGCGAGCGCCACTTGCTCGGCGGCCATCTTCGATGTGCCGTAATGGGCATTCGGATTGCCGGCATAGATCGACGTCGTCGGATGGGTTTCGTCGAACACGTCGCGCTCTTTGCGGTGATAGGCGGCATTGCTGCTGATCAGCAGCACCTTCCCGATATTGGCTCGGCGCGCGGCTTCGAAAACGTTGACGGTGCCGCCGACATTGACGGCATAGGTCTTCGCCGGATCGGCGAGCGAGATATCGTGACCGACCAGTCCGGCGGCATGGACGACGGCGTCGGGCGCATATTGCACGCAGATGGCGTCAAGCCCCGCCGAGTCGCAAACGTCGCCGCGGACATACCGCGTCGCGGCGGCCGTTTCACCCAGAACGAACCGCGCCTCCTCGGAAAAAGGCTCGACGCCGACGGCGATGGCCGCCTGTCCATGCTGCCCTAACAGGCGGCAGACATAGGTGCCGACAAAGCCGGTGCCTCCGGTCACCATGACGGTTTTCGGCTTCGACCAAACGGCGCTCGGCATCGTTTCGCTTTCGTGGTGGACAGCGCCGGGAGTGCGCGTGAACTTCAGCTCCGGCCTTCATATTCCAAAATGTAAAGGCCGGCGTTGAAATCGGTCATGTACAGAAGCCCATCCGCGGCGGCAAAGACATCGCCCGACTGGATGACTAGCGGCCGGTTCGGTCGCGGGTCCATGCGACGGGTCGGCGGCGGCGGCACGAAATGCCCGGCGGCGTGGGGTTGAAACGGATCGGTAATGTCAAAGACGCGCAGTCCGGCATTGCAGTAGGTCGCAAAGACAAGGTTGGAATTTTGCAAGGCGCCGGGGCGGTTCTCGTGCAGATTATGCGGGCCGAATTTGCCCGGCAGCTCGCAATAGCGCTCTTCGTCCGGCAGCGGCATGGTGGCGATGCTGACCGGATTGGCCGGCTCGTGCACGTCGAACACCCAGATGCGCTTGATGCCGTCGGCGCAATTGTCCTGCGCCGGTTCGTCGGAGACGATGAGCAGGTTGCGATCGGGGAATTGCAGCGGCGAATGCGTGGTCGAGCCGAGCGGCGGCGACCAGAGGCGGTGCGCAACAAGCCGCGGCTTAGTCGGATCGGCGACGTCGAGCACGGTGAGGCCGCCGTCGAGCCATGCGCCATAGGCGGTGGCGCCGGCGACGACGGCGTGGTGCAGCGCGTAACGGCGGCCTTGCGGCCATTGCGGCGTCTCGCCGCCCGCCTGCCACATGCCCGGCAGCCACCAGCGGCCGACGATGTGCGGCCTCGTCGGATCGCCGATGTCGACGATGGCGAGGATGCGGTCGGTAAAGCCCTCGAAATGCGCCGAGATGTAAGCGTAGCGGCCGCCGACATACCAGATGCGATGCGGTCCAAGTCCCTTGACCGGCATGAACGCGATCTCACGCGGTTTTGCCGGCTGCGAAATGTCGTAAATCCGAAGCCCGGCGGCAAACGACATGCCATGGCGATCGAAGGATTCGGTGAGCGGTCGCGAGAAGAACTCCTTGTCGCTCGCGACCTTCTGTGCGGTCCACACATTGGCGGCGTTGACGACGAGGAGCAGATCGTCATGCACCTGCAGATGCAGCGCCCAGGTGTTCTCCGGCGTCGGGACGAAGGCGACCGCGTGCGGATTTCTCGGATCGCGGACGTCGACGACCGAGAAACCGCCGCTGAAGATATGGCCGATATAGGCATGGCCGCGATGGACCATCACCTGCACGCCGTCGCTGCGCCCGCCTTGGTCGCTGTGCCCGATGAACCGGACGTTGCGCTGGCTCGCTGCCTGCATCGGGCTATTCAGCCGCCGGCGCCGCGCGCGCCGGAAGCGGCTCCGGTGCTTGATCGAGGACCGGCGCCGTTTCCTCGAGCGGCTTGGCGCGTGTTTCGACACCAAGCAGCCACAGCGCAACGAGCGCGATGACCAAGAACACCGAGAACATCGTCGTCACCGCGGCGAGCCCGGCGAAGTCGAAAGCCCAGACGATCGGGAACGGCGTGACTACGATCCCGATCCGGGCGCAGGTGAAGGCGACGCCGGCGCCGCGGGCGCGATATTCAGTGGCGAACAGTTCCGGCATATAGACCGCGATCGACAGCGTCGTGAAGCAGAACAGCGAGCCGAGCAGAAGGAGCCCGAACGAATTGACCCACAACACGCTGTTGCCCTGCGCGAACAGGATGCCGAAGACCAGCGCGCAGATGCCGGCGATCGTCAGGCTCGGCTTGCGGTCGAACCTGTCGCCGACCGCGAATGCGATCAGGGCGCCGAGCGTGCCGCCGAGGCTCATGATGACGGTGAAGCCGATCGACGTGTTTAAGCTCATGCCCTGCTTGATGAAGAAGGTCGGCAGCCAGTTGGTGTAGCCATAGGACACCGTCAGCCCGGCAGTCATCAGGATGATGGCGAGCAGCGTGCGGCGAATGACCGGCGGCGAAAACAGCACCATAAACGGCACGTCGGCCGCGACCGCGGTCGGCGCCGCTGTTGGCGAGCCGGCTGGCGCCTCCTTAAGTCCCAATTCGTGCACGATGTCGTCGACGACTTTTTCGGCCTCAGCGTTGCGGCCCTGGCTTTCCAGCCAGCGCGGCGATTCGGGCAACGCCTTGCGCAACGTCCAGACCACCAGCGCGGCAACGCCGGCAATAACGAATACCCAACGCCAGCCGTAGTGCGGAATGATCAGAAAGCCGCACAGGCTGGAAACGAAGACCGCGCCGTTGGAAATCACCGCCATCGAGGCCTGCCAGCGGCCCCGCGTCTTCGGCGGCACGAACTCGCTCAACATGGTGTAGGCGATGACGAACTCCGCGCCCATGCCTAATCCCATCAGGAAGCGGGACACGGTGAGCCAGCCCATGGTCGGTGACGCCGCCGCTGCAAACGAGAACAGCCCGAAGATCAACAGATTCAATTGAAAGCTGAAACGGCGGCCGTAGCGGTCGCCGATCCAGCCCGCGGCGATCGAGCCGATGGTCATGCCGGCGGTGCCTGCGCTGATAAACAGCGCATTCATCGACATGGTCGACCAGCCTTCCTTGACCGCCGCGCCGAGAACGCCGCCGGTGATGTAATTATCGAACTGATCGACGAACAAGCCGCCGACGATCAAGCCGGTGAGACGATAGTGAAAGCGGCCAAGCGGCAGAGCGTCGAGCTTGCGCCCGACATCGTGTATGGCGACAGCCATGGTTGCCTCCCCAAAATATTTTTGCCGGTTCCCGGTTATTGTCCAGCATTTCTCCGGCTTATGATGAAGTCAACAGATCGGGAGTCGTAATCGCGCCGCCGCTTTCGAAAACCGTTCGCAAAAGTTGCGAGCGTGCAAACTTTCCACCAAGTAAAAAGGCGAGATGATCGCAACCACCAACGCGCGGGAGACATGACAGATGGCAAACATTGCGCTCGTCGGCATGACCGGGAATATCGGCAGCCGGATTCTCAACGAAGCGCTGGCGCGCGGGCATCGCGTGACCGGAACGACGCGCGGCGCGGCTGATCTGCCGGCGCGCGAAGGCGTCACCGTTGCGACCGTGCATCCGGCGGATGCGGCGGCGCTTGCGGCGGTATTGCGAGGCCACGACGTCGTCGTTGTCTCCCTGAAATGGGACGTCAACGACATCGACGCGGTGATCGAGGCAATCCGGAAATCAGGCGTGCGACGGGCGCTGATCGTGGTCGGCGCGGGTAGCCTCTTGCGGGCTGACGGCCGGCTGCATTTCGATCACATGCCAACGCCGTCGCCGAGTTCGAAACCGGCGATGATCGCGCTCGAAAAGCTGCGCAGGGTCGATGATTTCGATTGGACGGCGATCTCGCCGCCGGCTTCCATCAAGCCCGGCGAGCGCACCGGAAAGTTCCGATTGGGCACCGACACGATGGTGGTCGACGCCGCCGATAATGGCCACATATCGCGGGAGGATTTTGCCGTCGCGATTTTGGATGAAATCGAAAATCCCAAGCACGTCAGGCGAAGGTTCACAGTCGGCTATTAGCCGAGCGCCGCGGTGGCGTCGCCGCTGGGGGCCAAAACCGAAGAAGATCAAACATGAGCAATCCGGTCTTGGTCGAAGTGACGCGTGGGCCGCTGGTGGAGAGCCGCCACCGCGGCGCCGTCGCGGTCGCCGATGCCGAAGGCCGCAACGTGCTTGCCATTGGCGACGTCACCGCGCCGGTGTTTCCGCGCTCGGCGATCAAGGCGCTGCAGGCCATAGCACTGGTGGAGCAAGGCGCGGCCGACCGTTATGGTTTTGACGACGAAGCGCTGGCGCTTGCCTGCGCTTCGCATAGCGGCGAGCCCGCGCATGTCGCCGGAGTCGAGCGCATGCTGGCAAAAGCCAGCCTCGATGCTTCGGCGCTACGCTGCGGCGTGCATTGGCCGATTTCGCAATCCGCCGCTTATGCGCTGGCGCGGACCGGTACGGCGTCAGCGCTTCACAACAATTGCTCCGGCAAGCATGCCGGTTTCCTGTGCCTCGCCCGCGCGATGGGCGTCGGCACGGTGGACTATTTTAGGCCCGAGCATCCGGTGCAGCGGCAGGTGCATGCGGTGTTGCAAGATTTCACCAGCGTCGAGCTGGGGCAGGAGGTCTGCGCTATCGACGGCTGCTCGGTGCCGACCTGGGCGGTGCCGCTGCAAAATCTGGCCTATGGTTTTGCCAAATTCGGCACCGGTCGCGGTCTGTCGCCGGCGCGTGCCGCTGCGGCGGCGCGGTTGCGCCGGGCCTGTGCTGCGAAGCCGTGGTTCGTCGCCGGCACCGGACGGTTCTGCACCGAGACCATGCAGCGCTTCGGCGACCGCGTCTTCGTAAAAACCGGCGCCGAGGGCGTCTATTGCGCCGCGCTGCCGCAACAGGGGCTTGGTATCGCGCTCAAATGCGACGACGGCGCCGCGCGCGCGGCGCAGGCGATCATGGCGGCGATAATCGCGCGCTTTCTGCCGCTCGACGCGGCCGAGCGCGCGGCGCTGGCGCCGTTGCAGCAGCCGGTCTTGCACAATTGGAACGGCTGTGAGGTCGGGACGATCAAGGTGACGGCGGCAATTTAAGCGGTGTCAGCGCACGCGATTGCCGTCGATCGACAATTGCGCGTAACGCTCGGCGCCGTCTTTGCTGAGGTCACCGGTGACCGTCTCGCTCCATTCCTTGCCGACAATGCCGCCAAGCCGCGCGCCGGAGACGAGATTGTTGGCGATCACCGCGGTGCCGGCGCCGGACGCGACAGACACCGCAATGCCGTAGTCGGTGCCGCGCACGATGTTCGCGGTGACGCTGACGTCGCGCAGATAGGGGCCCCAGCCGGCTTGGATGCCGGTGCCGTTGGCGCTCTCGATGATGTTGCCGGCAACGACCGTATCGGCTTCGACGCCGATGCCGATCGTGTCATGCGGATCGCTGCCCGGCGGCTGCCGACGCGTGAGATTGCGGATCAGGTTGCCTTGCACCACACCGAGCCGCCCGCCTTTGTCGAAATTCGTCACCGAGACGCCGACCGCCGCGCCGTCGACGATATTGTCGGCGATCACCGCGCCTTCAAAACCGAATTCGGCATAGAGCGCGCACTCACCGAGCTCGCTGCAAGTATTGCCCACGATTTGCAGGTTGGACGCGCCGGTGCCGCGCACCGCGGAAAACGCGGCATTGCGGACACGGTTGCCACGTACGATCACATTGTCGGCGCGAAAGACGTTGATGGCATTGCCGTACTGGCCGGAGCCGCCGGCCTTGTTGGCGATGTCTTCGATGCGGTTATCGACGACAAGCGTGCCATCGTCGCCGGGCTTGCTGCGCCAGACCAGAAGGCCGCCGTTGCCCGCGCGCCGAACCGTATTGCCGGCGATGCGCAAGCCGGCGGCATCGTTGGAGAAAATCGCGCGATTGGCGGCATCGATGACGGTGTTGCCGGTGATTTCGCCGGCGACCGCGTCAAGCACTGCGCCGTCGCCGCCGGCATTGACGATCATACAATCGGTCAGGCGGAGCGCCCGGCCTTGCGCCAAATGCACAAGGCCGCGGCCCTCGGGGAGGGCGACGTGATTGCCGTCGAGGACGAGGCCGCTGATGCTCACGTAATCGCCGCCGGTTGCGGCAAGCAAGGAGTCGCCGCCGGTCATGATCAGGCGCGTCGAACCGATAGCGCCCGCGATCGCTGCGAAAGGCGGCAATTGCAGCGCGCCGACGCGATAGACCCCCGGCGGCAGCCGGAGCAGCGATCCGGCCGCGGCGGCGCGCGTGATCGCGCTTTGCAGGATAGCCGATTGGTCGATCTCCGCGTTCGGCCGGACGCCGAGCGCCGTCGCCTCGATTTCGGCGCGCGACGCCGGCGCGGCCAAGGGTTCGCGCGCCGCTGCCGGCGCGGCCGCACCCGCCGAGGCGGCGCCAGCGAAAGCGGCAAACAGACGGCGGCGATCGAACTTCATCGCGGATAATCCGGAGCAAAGACGCAGCAAAACTGGCAAATATTGATGTGTGAAGACCCTCTCTGGGTCCCGCCGCTGCCGCCGTTTCCGCCTACAAGGTTAATGGCGGCTTGCCGCCAAAAGCGTGATCAGCAAGGCTTCGGCGGCGGCAACGAGCGGCGGTAACGAAAGAGAGCGCCGTTTCGAGCGCCGACGTCGCGAGCTTAATCTGACTGGCGGAATGTGAACGAACACAATAAGCGGTCCGCCGCCGTGGCTTCGTTCCAGAGCGCGCCAGTAGGCATAGTTGCAGAGGTAGCGGCCGGCGTCGCGCGACAACTGTGCTGGAACGCCGAGCGGTCGCACTGCGCCGAGAAGGCGCGCGAATGGCGCATTGCCGCGCCGCGATTGTGGCTCGCCTTCCGCGATGATGCCTTCCTTTGGGCGATATCCGCTCGCGTCGGGAAACAGGACCGAGACGGCGTTGCGGGCGCGCATCTCGATACAAACCGCGTGGCGGCGTCCGGCGAGGCCGAAGATCAGCACGATATCGGGCTTGGCCGCGAACAGCTTCGGCAGATCGCGATCGACGGCGGCATAGGCGGTGGCAAAAACATGCCTGCAGCGCTCGATGCCAAAAAAGGCCGGGCGTCGCCTGCGGGTCAGAGCCTTGACCAAGAGCGCGCTCGGATTGAACGGCGCACCGGGGAATGGACCGAAGCCGGCGAGAACCACGCGCATGGCATCAAGCGCCAAGCAGGTCGGCGATTTGCTCGACCGCCGTTCCGGGCGCTACGCGGCCCGCAGCGACGTCGGCTTCGATCCGCGGCAGGGCCGCTTTGAGCGCACGATCGGTCCGTAACGGCGCGAACAGCCGTTCTTCAAGCATGGTCCACATCCATTTGACCTGCTGCTCGCCGCGGCGTGCCGCAAGCTCGCCGGACGCGGTGAGGCGTTGGCGATGGTCGAGGATGTGCTCCCACAGCGTTTCGATGCCCACGCCAGTCAGCGCCGAACAAGTGATGA
Source organism: Xanthobacteraceae bacterium (assembly GCA_030038415.1). Taxonomy (GTDB): domain Bacteria; phylum Pseudomonadota; class Alphaproteobacteria; order Rhizobiales; family Xanthobacteraceae; genus BOG-931. The sequence continues at coordinate 27,704 of JASHOX010000289.1, read as the reverse complement.
CCGGCGGCGACCAGTTCGCTGAGCGCGGCGACAGAATGTGCAGCGCCGCGCCATATTGGGACGCGGCAAGTTTGGCGCGAGCCAGGTTGTCGCCGTCGGCCTTATTGACCGCGATCATGTCGGCCAGCTCGACCACGCCCTTCTTGAGTGCCTGTAATTCGTCGCCGGCGCCCGGTAGCGCCAGCACCAGGAAAAAGTCCGTCATGTCAGCGACCGCGATTTCGGATTGGCCGACGCCGACGGTTTCGACCAGCACCACGTCGTAGCCCGCAGCCTCGCACAGCAGCATGGTTTCGCGAGTCTTGGCGGCGACGCCGCCGAGCGTGCCTGACGACGGCGAGGGGCGGATGAAGGCCTTGGCGTCGTTGGCAAGCCGCGCCATGCGCGTCTTGTCGGCCAGGATCGAGCCGCCGGTGCGGCGCGACGAAGGATCGACGGCAAGCACCGCAACCTTGCGGCTTTGGCGGGTCAGCATGCTGCCAAGCGCATCGATCAAGGTGGATTTGCCGACGCCCGGCGCGCCGGTAATGCCGACGCGCACCGCCTTGCCGGTCGCTGCCAGCAGCGCCTGGATCAGCGCCGCGGCGGTGTGGCGGTGGTCGGCGCGCTTACTCTCGACGAGCGTGATCGCGCGGGACAGCACGGCGCGGTCGCCGCCGCGGATATCGCGCGCGAGCCGTTCGATATCATGGGAAAGCGCAGGCGAAGCCATGCAGAATCAATGGCACAATGAAGCAGGCGTCATATTACATTGTTTCGCGTCAACGATTGAGCGGCAATGTTTTGTCGCGGTAATTTAGCCAATTGCAACCACGACGACGCGAAGAAAATTGCCGGCGCCGGAATAGCGCTTTTCTGAATTGACAATCCGAAACCGCCCGAGCTGCGCCAAGATTAATCTCGGAAAGACCCTGCCGCCGCCGAATTGAGGCCGCATCGCACCGCTGACATTGCGGCCTCCAGGACGACGCGGTGAGCGGCGTCGTTTGTCCATCCGCCAGCTAAGGAGACATTCGATGAACTGGGATCAGATTCAAGTCAATTGGATGGAATTCAAGGGCAAGGTCCGCAACAACTGGGCGAAGCTGACCGACGAGGACGTCACGCGCATCGGTGGTCGCCGCAGCGAATTGGCCGGCCGCTTGCAGGCGCGCTACGGTTTCGCCAAAGCCGAGGCCGAACGCGAGATCGAGGCCTGGATGAAGGCGCAGCGCCACGCCGCTTGAGCGCGCGCGGTCGACAACCCCCTCCGGAGGGGAGGAGGGGGTTGTCACCATTTGTCCGCGTCGCTGTTGGGCCGCGTGCCGCCGAAGATCGCCACGCCTTCGGGCGACAGGTATTGGCGGAATTCCGTCCATGGCACGAACACGGTGTAGGGACCCTCGGCATAAGGTCCTACCCCGTAAGGCGAGTAGTGGAACGTCAGTCCGGCGCTCCTGCCGCTCTCGGTCGAGGGGGCAAGCGTTACCGGCCCGAGCTGGAGAAGCTTCGATTTGATTCCGTCCTTGATGAAACTGTCCTGCCGCAGCTCCTGGTCCGGCGTCAGCCTGGAAGCGGGCGTATCGTCGTCGCTATATCCGTTGATTCCGTTGGCGAGCTTCGCGGCCGCGACGGCAAGCCGAGCCAAGCGCGCCAGCGCGCTCATGGTCGGCCCGTTATCAGCCGTTTCGGTAAAGAACGGACGGATGCTGATGCGCTTCTGCGCCACGGCATCCCAGAGGATGGCGTCGATCTCTTGGTTCGGATGGGCCCCGCCCTCGAATGTGCCGTCGCTGCGCACGATGCTGACATAACGGCCGACGACCGAACGCAAGTCGTAAGCCCGATCATATGACCATTGCATGTCGCGGAACGACTTGGGATCGGCGCGCCATTGTGCGGTGGCGTCGGCATTGGCCTTGTCCGCCCAAATCTTGCCTTCGGTGAGGCAGTTGGCGAACAGGCCGGCAAAGGGTTTGAGTGCGTTGTCGACGACGACGGAAATTTCGAGGTATTTTTTCTCGATCGAAATCTGGGGTGGGGTGTCGGCGAAGGAATTTTGCGGCGCCGAGATCATCAAGGCGACAATGAATGCCGCCGATGCCAGACGCCTGCCGTAACTGATCGCTGTTAAATCGATCATCGACCGTCTCTGGATAGACTCGCCATGCCCTGATAAGACGCAGCCGGCGGTTATTGCGTTCACGGCAAGACCGCAAAAACGCGCGCCGGAAAGCCGAGGCCGTTTTTCACCTTCGGCCAGGTCACCACGATCAACGCGCCGGTCGGCGGCACCTTGTCGAGATTGGCCATGACCTCGATCTGATAATGGCCGTGCTGCAGAATCCAGGTTTCGGAGTTCATCTTATCGGGGGTGTCGGTGTCCATTGATTCGTGGCCAGTCGCCGCCCCGCGCTGTCGCTCCTATTTCAATCCCGATGCGCGAAATGCTTCGATATATCGCTTCATCGTTTCGGCCGAGGACCAGACCGCATTCTGTTTGATCCAGTTTTGGGTCATTTCGGGCGCCAGGCGCCGCAGCGTTTGCAGCGCCTGCCGCGCTTCATGGGATTTGCCGCCGAGCGCCAGGTTGATGACGAGCGCGCGATGGGCGGTCGGCGAATTCGGGCTGTAGATGGCGGCGTTGCCAGCAAACTCTACGCCGCGGCGATAATTCTCGGTCGCGAATGATGCCGTCGCACGAACGTTGTCATGGGCACCGGCATAGCCGCGCGCCAGCAAATCCCGTGGCGCCAGCCGTTCCGCCAGATCGGCGTGGGCAAAAGTCGGATCGTGGTGGCCGGCATAGGTTGATGCCAGCGCTAGGAAATAATGGCCCACCGCGAAGTTGGGATTGAGCGCGACCGCGCGCTGACATGGCAGGATCGCGTCCTCGGGCCGCCGCCAGATCGAGGCATAGCCGAGCGCGGCATGCGCCCAGGGGTCGTCCGGATTGAGCGCCAGCGCGGCGCGTGCCGATGCCAGCGCCGCCGGAATAACGTCGCGACGGTCCGCCCAACTCATATGAACGCGCAACGTCGTCACGATCGACAACAGGCTGCGATTTTGTGCCGACACCGGGTCGATCGAGACCGCTTTTTGCAAAAGCTCGTGCGCGGCCGCGACTTTGGTCTTATCTCGCGTATTCATCAGCGACAGAGCGCGCACCACGCATTCCCAAGCGTTCAACTGCGTTGCCGATTTCTGCTGGGCGCGAAAATGCTCCGCGAGGTACAGGCTAGGCTCGACGGCGGTCAGAATTTTCTCGCAAATCCGGTCGTACAGCTTGAAATTGACGGCCCCATCGAGATCGTAGCGTTCCGCCCAGATCTGGTGCTCGGCGAAGCCGTCGACGAGTTGCACGGTCACGCGGATACGGCCGGATAGGCGACGAATGCTGCCGTCCACGAGATAACGAACGCCAAGCTTACGAGCGACCTGGCCGGCGCCAAGCGATTGCCCCTTGCAGGCGAAGCATGACGCGCGCGTGGCGACGTACAACCAACTGACCTTTGCCAGCGCGGTAATCAGATCTTCGGTCAGTCCGTCACCGAGCAAATCCTGACTAGGATCGCCGCTGAGATTCGCAAACGGAATGACAGCAATGCTCAGGTAATCGGCGAGGATGGCGCGATTGCGGGTTTCCTCGGCCGTGCGTGAGGTCGTCGTCGTGCTCGCCTCTTCGCGAAGGGAACCGATAAACCGAAACCCTTTCTTACGCACGGTGCGGATGAGACGTTGGCGGCTGCCGCTGTCGCCGATGGCCGCTCGCGCCGCGCTGACGCGGGTATCGATTGCGGCATCGGATACGGCGCGGCCGCTCCACACCGCCTTCCACAGTTCGTCCCGGGTGACGAGGCGCGTGCGGTGACGGATCAAGTATTCAAGGATGTCGAAGACCTGCGGCTCGACGGCACATGGTGCATTGCCGCGGCGAAGCTCCCGCCGTCCCAGGTCGAGCGCGTAATCGTCAAAACGGTAGATCAAGCAGGCGCAGCCTTAATCAGCCGGCAAAGAATAGCGAAAAATAAAGCGTGCCCCAAGCCAACCTTTAGCTCTTCTTAAGGCAAGCAGCCACGCGGACCGCTAGCTTCGAATTCTTCCGTCGGGGCTGCTTCACCCCGTGCCAGCAGGAAGACGCGAAGCAGGGGGCGGAGATGGCGCAGCTCGTTGCGGTCGGTTTGCTGGGCGTATTGCTAACCGTCGCTGCAATCGTCTGGCGGAACCGGTTACCGCAAACGGGCAAAGGCAGGAGTCGTTATCCGAGCCTTGGCTCGATCGGCGACATGCTCCGTATGGCAGGCGGCAGGTCCTTACCCGTCGAGGGATTCGAGGACTGGAAGCTGCATTACCTTCGGATCGCCATCTCCGCACTTCCTTCGCAGCGTCGGCTGGCCATTGCATCAGGCGCGTCGTCCATGCCGGCGCAGGCTGGCAGCCGGCGAGGACTTGAGCATGCCGATGCGGGGTGAGCTTGCGCCGCCGGCATTGCGCCGTTCCTGGGCCGTCGACGCGGATCAACTCACCCTTCGCCAGATCGCAGGCGAACTCTGCGATGCCCTCGGCAAGCTCGATCCGATTGTCCTGATGTTTTCGGGGATCGGACTCTTGCTCACGCTCTGCTTGATGATACTTGACCCGCATTCGGCCCATATCGCTGCGGGGCTGGCTCAGGAATTCTGACTGTCGGTTGCTACGGTCGTGTGAAGCGGCTCTTTTTGTCCGCCGCACGCGACGCGCCGTCGCGCTGCCCGCGGCAGCGGAACTCCGCTATTGTTGGGTCGTTAGACCAGCTCAGGAAGGCGGCAGTTTCGGCTCGGCCGGCAGTCTATGAGGCCATTGAAATTTGCGCTGGCGTTTTGCGTGGTGCTGGCCGTCGCTGCCGGGATTCTTGCGATTATTATCGCACGGTGGCCGGCGATCGCTCCGATTGCGCCACCGGCCGCAAACAGCTTCGATCCGGCATCGGTCAAACGTGGCGCCGCACTCGTTGCGATCGGCAATTGCGACGTGTGTCATACCGCGCCCGGCGGGCGCGCCTTTGCCGGCGGTCGCGCGGTGCCGACGCCGTTCGGCAGCATTTACTCCACCAACATTACGCCCGACCCCGAGACCGGGATCGGCCGATGGTCGAAAGCCGCATTCCAACGGGCGATGCGCTTCGGCGTGCGCCGCGACGGCGCCTACCTTTATCCGGCTTTCCCCTATGACCACTTCACGCTCGTTTCCGACGACGACGATAACGCCCTTTACGCCTACCTCATGACGCGCACGCCGGTCCGCGCGCCGCCGGTGCCGGACCGGCTGCCGTTTCCGCTTAACATCAGGCTCGTGATGTCCGGGTGGAATCTTCTGTTCCTTCATCCGGGTCCCTACCGCGCCGACGCCGCGCACGACGCGGCCTGGAATCGCGGCGTCTATCTCGTCGACGGGCTCGGCCATTGCGGAGCCTGTCATACGCCGCGCAATTTGTTGGGTGCGGAAAGGACGGACTTGAAATTCTCCGGCGGTGAGGTGGAAGGTTGGACCGCCTATGCGCTCAATGAATTATCGCCGGCGCCGGTGCCGTGGAATGCCGCGGCGTTGAGGCACTATCTGCGCTATGGTTGGGAGGACAGCCATGGCGTGGCGCGTGGTCCGATGGCCGAAGTCGCGGGCGATCTTCACCTTATCCCCGCCGACGATATGCGCGCGATCGCGATGTATGTGGCCGAGCAGATGAATCATGCCGCTCCCGAGCGAGACGTGGTGGTGCAGGGAGTGGAAAGGCAACACCAGCGCGGCCAGTCCGGCGCGGCCGCGAGTGGCGACGGCCAGGCCAATGCGCTGCGCGCCACCGACACCAAGAACGACGAAGGCGCAGTGACCTATGCCGGCGCCTGCGCCGGTTGTCATGAAGGTCCGCGTGCCTTGCCGGATGGTGGCATCGATCTGATGCTGACCAGCGCGATCGGCGGTCCAAGCGCAAACAATCTCGTCAATATCGTGCTCTACGGCTTGCCCGCTACAGAGGCGGCGCGCGCGCCGATCATGCCCGGCTTTGCCGGCGCGATGAATGACGCGCAGGTCGCGGCCTTGGTCCGCTACTTGCGCGCGCGGTTCTCCGACAAAGGTCCATGGACCGATATCGCCAAAAGCGTCCACGACGCGCGGAGCCGTGCGCGCTTTCCGGCGGCAAGTCCGGCTTCTGTCGTCGAACCCACGCCGTCCGGTACGGCACAGCAGGCGTCACAATGAAGCTCAACGTTAACGGCAATCAGCACGACGTTGACGTCGATCCGCGCACGCCGCTGCTTTACGTGCTACGCGGGGATTTAAAGCTCATCGCGGCGAAATTCGGCTGCGGCCTCGGTCAATGCGGCGCTTGCACCGTGCTGGTAGACGGCGAGCCGGTGTTCTCCTGCATCACGCCGATCGCGCTGTTGGCCGACAAGCAAATCACGACGCTGGAGGGTCTCGGCACGCCCGAGCGCCCAGCGCCGATTCAGCGCGCCTTCATCGAGGCGCAGGCGGCGCAATGCGGCTATTGCATTCCGGGCATCATGATGCGCGCGCATGCGCTGTTGCAGAAAAATCCGCGCGCCAGCGAGGCGGACATCCGCGCCTTCCTCGAGCCGCATCTGTGCCGCTGCGGCACGCATATGCGGATCCTGCGCGCCATCCACCGCGCCCAGGCGGAGATGACGCCGGCGAATGCGGGAGGCAGCGGATGAGCCAAGCGATCGTCATCTCGCGCCGCGCGGTGCTGGCCGGTTCCGGCGCGCTGGTGCTGAGCTTTTCGTCCGCCGGCCGGCTGACGGCGCAAGATAATGCGCCGCCGCCATCGGCGACGCTGGCAGTGGCCCGGCCGCTTCCTGGCAGCCTTAAGCAAACGCCTTATCTCGACTCCTGGATTCGCATCGACGCGGACGGCGCGATCACGGTCTTCACCGGCAAAGCCGAGCTTGGCCAGGGCATCAAGACGGCGCTCATGCAGATCGCCGCGGAACAGCTCGACGTCGATTTCGACCGCATCAAGATTATCACCGCGGACACGGCACTGACCCCGAACGAGGGCTACACCGCCGGCAGCCATTCGATGCAGGATTCCGGCACCGCCGTCATGCATGCCGCCGCGCAGGCGCGGCAGTTTCTCATCGCCGAAGCCGCGACGCGCGCCGGCGTGCCGGCCGCGCAGATGAAAACGCAAGACGCCGCCGTTATCGCTCCCGACGGCCGCCGCTTCGGTTACGGCGAAGTGGTTTCGGCGCGGCTGCTGCATGTCGCGGCCGCCGCGACCTCGCCGCTAAAAGACCCGAGCCAGTACAAGATCATGAACCGGCGCATTCCGCGCGTCGATATTCCCGCCAAGGTGACCGGCGGGTCGGCTTTCGTGCAGGATTTGCGTCCGGACGGCATGGTCCATGCCCGCGTCGTGCGGCCGCCGAGCTATGGCGCGCAACTCGCCGGCGTCGACGACGGCGCGGTGCGAAAAATGCCAGGTGTCGTCAAGGTCGTTCGCGACGGCAGCTTTCTCGCGGTCATTGCCCAGCGCGAGTTTCAAGCCATCGAAGCCATGCGCGCGCTGGCGGCCGTCGCGCGCTGGAACGAAACGGCGCAGCTGCCGGACGCAAACGGCTTGGGCGCATTCCTCACCAGCCTGCCGGCGCAAGACATTACGGTGCTCGACCGGCAGCAGTCCGCCTCAAGCGGCGCCAAAACGCTGTCGGCGACCTATTCGCGGCCTTATCTGGCCCACGGCTCGATCGGCCCGTCCTGCGCGGTGGCGCAACTCGACAACGACACGCTCACGGTTTGGACACACACCCAGGGCGTCTATCCAGACCGCGCCGCCATCGCTGAAATGATGGGCATGGCGCCGGACAAGGTGCGCTGCATCCACAGCGAGGGCGCGGGATGCTACGGCCATAACGGCGCGGACGATGCCGCCGCCGATGCGGCACTGCTTGCCCGCGCCGTTCCAGGCCATCCGGTGCGCGTGCAATGGACGCGCGAACAGGAGCATGCCTGGGAGCCCTACGGCCCGGCTATGCTGATCAAGCTCGACGCCGCGCTTGATGGCGGCGGCATCGTCAATTGGGATCATGAGGTCTGGAGCAATACTCACTCGACGCGACCGGGACCGGCAGGATCGCTGCTGTCAGCGCGTTATCTGGGTAAGCCATTCCCGGAACCGCCGCCGAAGCCAATTCCGATGCCCGAGGGCGGCGGCGATCGTAATTCGATTCCGATCTATACAATCCCGAGCGCAAGGGTGATCTATCACTTCCTGCCGACGATGCCGGTGCGGGTGTCCGCGTTGCGTGCGCTCGGCGGCTTCATGAATGTCTTCGCCATCGAAAGCTTCATGGACGAACTTGCCGCCGCCGCCGGCGCCGATCCGGTGGCGTTCCGGCTCAAGCACCTTGACGATCCGCGTGCGCGCGAAGTGGTCGCAACTGCGGCCGAGCGCTTCGGCTGGGCCACCAAGCCGCGTGCCGCCGCGCCGGGGAGGGGGCAGGGATTTGGCTTTGCGCGCTACAAGAACCTGGCCGCGTATTGCGCCGTCGCCTGTGAGATCGAAGTCGATCGCGACAGCGGGCGGGCGCGGATGCGGCGAGCGGTTGCCGCCGTCGACAGCGGCCAGGTCGTCAATTCCGACGGCATCGCCAACCAGATCGAGGGCGCCATCCTGCAATCCATGAGCTGGACGCTCTACGAAAGCGTGACCTTCGATGAGCGCCGCATCACCAGCGTCGACTGGTCGAGCTATCCGATCCTGCGCTTTTCTGCGGTGCCGGACGAGATGGAAATCCACGTCATTAACCGACCTGGAATGCCGTTTCTCGGCAGCGGCGAGGCGGGCCAGGGGCCGGCGGCCGCCGCGGTGGCAAACGCCATCGCCGACGCGACCGGGCATCGATTTCGCGATCTGCCGATATCCGCCGAGCGCATCAAGGCCGCGATCGGCGTATGAGCCACACGCTCAAGACTCCGGCAGCGGAATGAACTCGACGGTGTCGCCAGGAACGAGATCAAAGCGGCCGGCCTTCCAATCGGCCTTGGCCGCTTCGATGCGCTCTTTGCGCGAGGACACAAAATTCCACCAGATGTGGCGCGGCCCGTCCATGGCGGCGCCACCCACCACGACGATATGCGCGTCGCCGAGCGCCTTGACGACGATGCGGTCGCCGGGCTTGAGCACCAGGAGGCGTTCCGGACCGTGGCGGTCGCCGGCGATCTCGATCTCGCCGGCAATGACATAGATGGCGCGTTCCTCATGGTCGGTATCGAGCGGCAGGACGGCACCGGCCTTCAGATGCGCCTCGGCGAACACCGTGTCCCAGCTCGTTGCGACCGGCGAATGCAGCCCATGCATCGTGCCGGCAACGACGCGGATATGAAGGCCATTCTCGCGCAATTCGGGAATGTCGGCCGCGGCGGTGTGGGCGAAAGCCGGCGCCGACTCTTCGTCCGTCATCGGTAGCGCGACCCACAATTGCAGGCCGTGCAGCGGCTCGCCGCCATCGCGGTGATCGGGCGCGGTGCGCTCGGAATGCACGATGCCGCGCCCGGCTGTCATCCAGTTGACGGCGCCCGGCCGGATCGGCAGCGCAGTCCCGAGGCTGTCGCGATGCACGATTTCGCCGTCGAACAAATAGGTGACGGTGGCGAGCCCGATATGCGGGTGCGGCCGCACGTCGACGCCGTCGCCGGCTTTGAATACCGCCGGGCCGAAATGGTCGAAGAAGATGAAGGGCCCAACCATGCGCGAGCGTGCCGACGGCAGCGCGCGATGCACCTGAAAACCGCCAAGATCGACCGAGCGCGGAACGATAAGCTGTTGCACAGCGTCGCTTGCAGGCGCGTCGCCCAAGGCTGGATCTTTGCCGGGGAAAAAGCTCATGGCATTGTCAGATGACGGAAGGCGGCGACAGACGACGGATAAGATTTTGTCTTTTCCGCAAATCCGCTTTCCTTCTTGTCCTCTGTCCTCTGTCAGATGGCGTGGAACGGCTGCTCCTTCACCGACTCGACCAGGCCGTAGAACACTTCGTTGACCTTGGGCCAGCTCGGCAGCTTCTTCACATTGTTGAGCCAGCGCTGCACGTTGGGATAGGCCGAGAAGTCGCAGCGGATCACCTCGCCCAGCGTGACCAGGGCGGCGCCGAAATAGTCGGCGATCGTGATCTGGTCGCCGCATAGATAGGGCTTGTTCGGCCCGATCCAATAGTCGTTGAGGATCTGCAGCCAGCGCTTGGCATTCTGCTGGCCGAATTCGATCGTTGCCGCCTGTGCCTCGTCGCTACGCCGCTTGAGATGCGGGAAAAGCTGCGGATAGCAGAGATTATAGGCCCATTCGCGATAGAAATTGGTGTTGAGCCAATCCATCACCTCATTGACCTTGGCGCGCTGTTTCAGGTCTTTCGGGTAGGCGGGCGAGCCGATCTTGTCGGCGAGATATTTCAGGATCGCCGAGCTTTCGGTCAAACGCAGATCGCCGTCCTCGATCATCGGCACGAGGCTGTTCGGATTGAGTTCCGAATAGGGCGGCTTGTATTGCTCGCCGGTGAACAGGTCGACGGTGACTTCGTCGACCGGAATCTTGTTCTCGGCAATGAACAGCCGGACTGGCCGGCTCGTCATCGATACCGGATGCATATAGAGCTTCATGGCAATATCCTCCCAGTCGGGCATCATTATCCGCCCAGTGTAAGAACCGGCCGTGACCGGCGCTATTCACGATTGTATCAGCGCCAAGACCGTGAACGCGGCATTTTAGCGCCGCGGCTGTTCCGCCTTTGCCACCAGATCGGCAATGAAGCGCGGTTGGGCGAAAGCGGCCACCTGGACCGCGGGCGTCCAATATTTCGTTACAAAGCCGCCGGCTTTACGGTAGCGCTGGGCGATCGTCTTCGTGCTGTGCCGCCGCAACCGTTTGTCATCGGTGGCAAAACCCATGGCCATGTGGCCGCCGACATAGACCGGGATAGCGGCGACATAGCAGGTGGCGTCCGCGAACAGGCGGCGGAATTTTTTCATGGTCGAGGTCAGCTCGTTCTTCTGGAAGAACGGTACGCCGTTTTGCGTTGTCAGAACACCGCCGTCGTTCAAGCAGCGCTTGCAGCCGGCATAAAACTTCTCGCCGAACAGGATTTTTCCTGGGCCAATCGGATCCGTAGAATCGACGATGATGACGTCGAAGCGGCGGTCGGTCCTGGCCACGTATTTTGCGCCGTCGTCGATGATGGATTCGAAGCGCTTATCGGCGAACACCGGTCCGGTGAATTCGGGGAAGTGCTCCTTGGCGAATTCCACCACCTTGGCGTCGATCTCGACCTGGGTGAGGCGCTTGACGGTCCTGTGCTTGAGCACCTCCTCGGCGATGCCGCAGTCGCCGCCGCCGATGATGAGGACGTCGCGCGCCTTGCCGTGGGCGAACAGCGGCAAATGCGACATCATCTCCTGGTAGATGAATTCGTCTTTCTTGGAGATCTGGGTGGCGCCGTCGAGCATCAGCATTTTGCCGAAGAACGGCTGCTCGAACAGCACCAGGTGCTGGTGCTCGGTCTGCATTTCGTAGAGCACCTTGTCGACCTGGAAGGTCATGCGGAAGCCGAGATCGTCGAACAGCGTCTCGGCAATCCAGCGCTTCTCGGCCATCGAATCCTCCCATATGAAAACGGCCGGGACTTTGGCCCGGCCGCTCACCATTCGTTCTCAAGCTGGCGGCTCAGGCGTTTTGACCGCGCAACAGCTCGTTGACGCCGACGCGCTTGGCGGAAAACGCCTCGCGCAGCACCGGAATGCAGGCGTCCGGATCGGCCAAGCCGCACATGAACACGTCGAGCGCGGCATAGCCGATTTCCGGCCAAGTGTGGATGGAAATGTGGCTCTCCGCCAGCACCGCCACGCCGGAAACTCCGCTCGGCTGAAAGTGGTGCAGGTGAATATGCAGGAGCGTGGCGCGGGCCGCCTCGACGCAGCGCCGCAGCGTCGCCTCGATATGCTCGATGTCGTTGAGACGCTTGGCGCCGTGCAGATCGACGATCAGATGCACGCCGGCGCAGCGTACGCCGTTGCGCATGGCGAAATGATCTTTGCCGTCGTCGTTGCGGTCGTTCTGGCGATCCACCTCCGGTGCCGGGGTCGCCACTTTCAGCTTAGTCTTCCTGTCTTCCTTTCGGGCGGTACCTGGGATCCCCAAGCCCTTCACCGATCGTAAGAGGGCGTGTTGGCTCATGCCGTCCTCCCCAACCTAGTTCAGAACCCGAGATGCCGGCGAGCCGGCGCCACGGAAAGCGAAAGCCGCCCGATCAGTCCACACGGACCGACCAACAGCGGCCATTTCCCCACATAAATGCAATCAGCATGGAGTCAAGAAGATTCTGCAAGAAAACCTTTAACGTTTCGTCACGATCGTTGCGCGGCGCCGCGCGCCGCGCGCGATGCTATTCGCGCCGATGCTCTGCCTCGCGATACGGTGCTGAGCATTCATGGCCGCCGCGCTCACCTTGATCGGCGGCGGCGATCAAGGTCGGCAAAGCGGCGTGAGCGGCATCTACGCCATGACGCAGAGGTGATAGAAAACCCGCACGATATGGCCATTTCTCGCTCCAGCGTTACTGCGAAGCGGCAGCTTTATCGTCGCGCAGTGCTGCGCGGGCCAGTCGGCTTTTCTGTGCGATGCTTTATGATGCGGTGGGATTCAAATCGTCGCCAAGGAAGAATTTGCGGCCGAAGCCGACCGGCGGACCAGAAAGGAGAACGAACATGCGACGCATGATTGGAGCTGGGGTATTTTTGCTGCTCGCGGCGTTGTTACCCGCGCAGCCGGCGGCGGCGCAGGATCCGGTCGCTGGCGCGATCGTGGGCGGCGCGCTCGGCGGCATTATCGGCGGCGCGGTCGGCCGTGGCCCAGGCGGCGCGGTGGCCGGCGCGGTGATCGGCGCCACCACCGGCGCGGTGATCGCTTCCGAAGCGCAGCGCCGGAGCGGCGGCTATTATTGGTGGCGCGGCGGCTGCTATTACCGCTATCCGAACGGCAATTGGCTGCAGGTACAGCCCGGTTATTGTTCGTATTGAGGGCTGGGTCGCAAAACCGCTTCCACGCGGACGAATGTCAGCCGTTGATGGCGACCGCCGGCGGAGCCATCGCCTCCGCCGGCTTTTTCACCCGGGTGCGGAAGAAGCTGAGCACCCGGCGCGCGGTCTCCGGCTGCAATCGATTGAAGCTCGACAGGGCATGTTCGAGGTCCTTTGCCGACATACCGCGGTCGGCCGCGCGCAGCAGCAGCACCGCTTTGGTGGTCGTCGTCGACAGACCCGCCACCTTGGCGAGAATGAGGATGATCTCGGCGCCGGGATCGAGCAGCGCGCGTTCGACGACATCGATCGGGGTATCGCACATGATCGACAGCGCTATCGCGGTTTCCTCGAACTTCCGATCGCGCGCAAATTGATAGATTTCGGATTCGCCGATCCGCTGAATGCGGTTCAGCCGCTCGACATAGGCTTGCGCCGCGGCAAAATCCGGCGAGGCGCTGCGTGCCTCGGCGCGGATGCCGCCGACCACCTCGGCCACCACCCCGTCAATGGTGGGACGGGCCTGTGGGTTTTCGGCCACCAGCCGCTGGCGCACCGCGCTGGACGCTTTGTCCAACAGCACGAGAAAATGTCGCCGCGGAATGTCCGAGCGCAGCCCGACTTCGGTCGCCAGCGCATCGTCGTCGGCCGAGCGTTTGACCAGCATGCAGAAGCCGGCGTCGGAAAACCGCGCCCCGACGTTCCTCACCACCGAGTGAACGACATCGCGGTCGCCGCGCTCGACCAGGACGTCGGTCACCGTTTCGCTCAGCGATGGGCGTTGCGCGATGGCGAAGAGATGCTGCTGGCTCTTATTGCGGCCGGCGGTGACCAGATCGCGGTCGTCAAGCCGCGGCGACTGCGCCAGCACCGGGCTTGCGACTTCGATGTCGTCATCGAAAGCGAGCATATGGATCACGTTGTTCGGCGCGTTGGCGATCGGGGCCAACCGGTGCGCCAACTTGGCGCGAACCTTGGCCTCGATGGTGTTGACCAGGCGCGCCATGATGTCGTCGAAAACGCCGACCTGATCCTCGGAATAGCGGTCGGCGCCGTTGATGAAAAGGTCGGTAATACGGGTCAGTATGTCGATGCGGCGATTGATGTTGCCGGACGCGAGGGCGCCCTCGAGCTCATCAAGAAGAGGAAGGGAACGCATCACAACTCCAGGCGCCGCCACGCCGTTGAATTGTCGATAACAATGCCTTGAGAAGGGTGAATAAAGCCTTTCATGCAACGACCCCCCCGGTCTTCACTCGGTTAACAGAGTGCTAAGGGCAAATAGACGCGAAATTGCGCGAATCTGCGGCGGTCAGGGGGCAAAAGATCAGGCCGAGCTTTTCCGTCGGGCGGTGAATATCCCCATACGGTTCTGCACCTCGATGGGAACACCGTAGTCCCGGAGTACGGGTCGCGGGTCGCGCAGTCCGCACGCTTCGCGCTGTACCATGAAGCACCACAAGGCATCGCCGGCATTCTCCACCAGCTGCGTACGCTTTCGCGCCGGCTCAAGATCGCCGCCATCCTCGCCATGGAGGCGGTCATATTCGACCAGTGCGGCAAGCGCCATCTCGAGCGCGCGGCCGAGCCGGCCGAGCGCTGAGGCCTGCTCTCGCGCGATTTCGTAGTCGAGCGCGACGACGTGCTGAGACGTTTTCGAATCCGGCCGTGAGCTCATGGCGTAATACTCGGCGCCTTCATAAAACGTTCCAGACCCGTCATCGCTGCCGTTCCCACGTCACGACCGAAACGCCGTCGTCGGCGTCGAGCTCGCGCCGCGCGCCCGGCCGGAAGCCGCGGTGGGCGAGCACGTCTTCGGGCGTGGCATTCGGACCGACTTCGGTGAAAACGGCAAGGCCGCCGGGAATTTTCGCCGTGGCGGCACGCGACAGGTGAAACGCATCGTAGAGCGGCAGAAACAGGCTGAACACTTCAGGCCCGCCGATGACGGCGACCGTACCGTCGCTGACGCCAAGCCGTTCCAGCGCCTGGTCGAGGCTGGCGCCGAGCGGATTCCATAACAGTGCATTGGGATGTTCCGGATCGGGAGCAAGGGCGGCGATCTGGCGCGTCAGGACGAGCCGCTTGCGCCGCGCGGCGCGCGATCCGCCTTCATGCGAATGCCGGCCGTGCACGACCACCGCAGCGCGGTCGAGCGCGTCCTGGAAGAAGCGCTGATCGGCCTCGTTGCGGATCGAATCCGGCATCTCGCCTTTGGCGTCGGCGAGCATGCCGTCGGCGGAAACGATGACATAGCCTTCGATGCGGCGCACCGCGCGATCTTAGAAGACGGCGAGGTACCGCAGCAACGAGATTATGCCGATAATGATCGCGACGACGCGCACGATCTGCTTGGCGCGTCCGTCGATCGGCAACATGTTGACGAGGTAAAGCACGAGAATGACGACGACAAACGTGATCAGGATGCTGATGAGAATGGACATGAAATGCCTCGCGGTGAAATGCGCCGAATAACGCGCATCCCGCGTCTTTGGTTCCGCGCTGGAGCGCTAGGCTGCAGGCGGGCGCGATTTGCCCTATATTTGCCGGCACGATGGAGGCTGGGATGACCCAATCACCGAGCTTGATCATGACGCAATTCCTCGCCTGGGTGGCGGAGCGGCCTCGTACGCGCGACCAGGCGGTGGAGGCCTGGCACAGCTGTCCGCACATTTCGGTCTGGGAGGATGCGGTCGTCGACGGTCTGGTGCGTACCGAAAACGACGGCCATCGCACGATCGCGCTGACCCGTCGTGGCCGCGCCTTATTGGAGAAGGCCAAGGCGCCCGCCCTGTGAGAGTTATCTTTATGTCAGCACCTCGCCGCCCGGTGACGGCGGCACTTCGAAAGCGTTGAGCACGAAGCCGGCCATGGCGTAGAAGCCGGCGCAGCTCACCGCCTCGATAACGCCGTCGCGGCCGAACGCGGCCGTTGCCTGAGCGAAGGTGCCGTCGCTCAGCGTCTTGGTGGTGAGCAATTCGGTGACGAGATCGTAGATCAGCCGCTCGTCCTCGCGCGAGAATTCGGGCTGCTTGCTGGCGCGGATGGCATCGACGATTTGCGGCGACAGGCCGGCCTGTCGTGCCAGCGGTTCGTGCACCGCCCAGGCATATTTCACCGTGCCCGCACGGCACATCAACAATGTGATCAATTCGATCAGACGCTTGTCGAGCCTGGCATGGACGCGAAAGCAATTGGCCAGTGCGTTGGCGGGCTCGGCGATGTCGGGCGTGTGCATCCATACCGAAAACGGGCCGCTCAGCTTGCCGCGCGGCCGTGTGCGCATGATGTCGTCGTAAAGTTGCTGCTGCCGCGCGTCGAGACTTTCCCGCCTGACTTCGTCGACGCGCGCCATCGCGGCCCCTCCTATTTCAATTCTGCCGAGCCGTCGCCGCGGATCGCAGCGACGTAGCGTACGACCGAGCTTTGCACGATCGCTTTGCCGTCACGCGGAACGATGCGTTCGAACCAGGCGCCATATATTACTTCGAACGGGTAGGGATCGAGCAGCGCGCCGATCCGCTCGACCGCCGGCGCCGATAGGGGAAAGAAATTCGGATAGCTGCGCATGAAGCTTACAAAATTACGGTTCGGCAGGACCTGCACGATATCGCCGGACAGAAGCGCGCCGCAGCCGTCGGCGCCATTGGCCCAATGCAGCACCGTGCCGCCGGCGAAATGGCCGCCGCAGCGGATCAGGGTCACGCCACCGGCCAGCGGCAGGGTATCGCCGTCCCAGAACTTTATCGCCGGATCGGGCCGCATGACCCATTGACGGTCGCCGGCATGCAGATGGATCGGTACCTCGAAGGCATGCGCCCATTCGACCATCGACGCGTAATAATGCGGATGCGAGATCGCGATGCCGATAAGGCCACCCATCGCCTTCACAATCGCGACGGTGGCTTGGTCGAGGAGCGAAATGCAGTCCCACAGGACATTGCCCCGGTCGGTGGCGAGCAATAGCGCCCGCTGCCCGATGGCAAATATGGGCATGGTGCCGATGCCGAGGAGATCTTTTTCGTGCTGCCGGAAGCAATTGAAGTGGCTCCGTGCAAGCGCCTCGTGCGTCGTCCAGGCCTGACCGGACGCCGGCACGTATTGACGATCTTCGTCGCAGATCGGGCAGCGCCCGGGCGCTTTCTCCGAGGGGGCGAACTGGGTGCCGCAGGTGATGCAGATGAAGGCCGGCATTGACCTAATAGACATGAAAAGCGCGGTGCCGCAAAGCGCCGCGCTTTATTCGCGGCCGCAGTCGCTCAGCTCAAGACTTTGTATTTCTTGAACCAGCCGATCATCTGCGCCCAGGCATCTTCGGCCGCTTCTTTACGGTAGCTCGGCCGATAATCAGCTTCGAAGCCGTGCGGGGCGCCGGGATAAATGTGGAATTGCGCAGTCTTGCCGGCGGCTTTCAGGGCAGCTTCCATTTGCTGCACCTGCTCGACCTTAATACCGGCATCGTCGGCGCCGTAAAGGCCGAGCACCGGTTCCTTGACTTCAGGTGCAAGCTCGATCGAATTCTTCGGCGCGGCAGGATTCTTGTCAACCAAAGTGCCGTAGAATGCGACGCCTGCTTTCAAATCTGTATTGTGCGTCGAGTAATGCCAAACGCTACGGCCACCGCGACAAAAGCCAATGATGCCGAGCCGATGGCCGTCGCCACCTTGCGACTTAGCCCAGGCTACCGTGGCGTCCAGATCGGAAAAGAGCTCCGTATCGGTCTTGGTGTTGACGATCGGCAGTATCTTTTGGATGTCGGTCATTGTGGTGAGATCGACGCCGTCGCGGAAATAATAATCGGGCGCGACGGCGAACGCGCCGAGATGGCCGAGGCGGCGCGTCACGTCTTTGATCCATTCATGCAATCCGAAAATTTCCATGCAGACGAGAACGATCGGTGGCCGCGTAATGCCGGCTGGGCGCGCATAGTAGATAGGCATCTGGCCATCCGACACTTTGATCTTGGTATCGCCGGCATCGAGCCCATTGGTGTCGGTGTGGATGACATCGGCGCGCACCGGACCGGCGGCAAGCGTGTAGCCTGCGGCGGCCGCCGCCGTCGTCGACATGAATCCGCGCCGCGACAGCGGCGGCATGACTTTGGCAAGCCCGATCACGTCGGACGGCAAATGATGCTGGTTCATACTAATCCTCCCCGTTTGCTTGGTGCAGTGCCGGCCAGGCGAAGCTTAGGATAGAATAAAACGACTTGCAGGTCGCGTATCGGCTTAAACCCCGGCCGTTGATCGAAATTCCGGCTCCCTTGTGCGGCAACCAGGCGATTGCATTGCGCCGGCCAAACCGTTATTTGGGAATTCAAACGAAGGTTTGAAAATCGGGAAGGCACGGCGCAATGACGCGACCATCCGAGGTCACGCGCGAACGCATCACCAAGGCCGCCGAGCGGCTGTTTGCCGAACGCGGTTACGACGGCACCAGCATTCGCGCCATTGTGGCCAAGGCGCGGGTGAACCAGGCCGCCATCAACTATCATTTCGACGGCAAGGACGGGCTTTATCGCGAAGTGTTGCGCGCCGCCTTTCGCGCCATGACTGAAGATCAACTCGCGCATGCCGAGGAGGCGAAGGCAATGTCGCGGGAGGATGCATTGCGCGCGTTCATTCGACGCCAGCTGCATCCGCTTATGGGGCGCGATGAATACAGCCGCTACATGCGAATCTTCAATTGGGAAGCGGTGCGTCCGACGCCGGTGTTTCGCGCTCTCGTCAGCGAAGAGGCGGCACCGTTCATGGGACTTGCCGCCAATTTGGTGCGCCGCTTCCTGCCCGGCGCCGATCCGCGAACCGTGACGGTGGCGTCGATCTGGCTGATCGGCCAGTGCAGCGTTTTTCTGCGCAACCGCGAGCAGCTCGCGCAGTCTCCGATAGGGCTGGTCCTCGACGACGCAGCGGTCGAATGGCTGGCAGGGCTGATCGGTGGCTGGCTGGTCGGCGGTCTCGGGCGGCAGGCTTAAGGGCTCCCGGGCGAAAATCGGGGAATGCCGCAAAAATTCCTTTTTCTTGGCCTGCCAGCGCCTAGAACGGCTGTTTGAAATTCAATCGCGCGTTTGAAATACTGGAGGCCGAATATGCCGTGGAGCGGGATCAGGGCAATGCAGTGTGGGACGACGCGGATCGAGGCGCCAACCGGGGCGCCGTGGCTGGCGGGCTTCCTCGGCAAATTGGTGCTCGACGTTCTTCCCGCAGCTTTGGCGAGCCTGATCGCCGGCTTCTTGTTCACGCAATATCATTTCGGTCACGCCGCGCCGTCGCAGCTGGTCGACGTCCAGCCGGCCTCGCCGGAGATGATGGCGATGGTCCGCGACGAACACGCCTTGATCGTGAATTATCTCAAGGCCCAGATGGCCGCCGAGCAGCGCCGCGACCAAGCCGAGGACGCCGCGACCGCCCGCGCCGCAGCGGAAGCCCGCGCGGCAGCCGACGCCAAATTGGCGGACGCTTTATTCGCCTCGCAGGCTGCGGCCGAGCAGAGCGCCGCGGCCGCCGCCCCGGTGACGCCGAAAGCGGCGCCTGTGCATCGCAAAGCGCCTGCCGTCCTAGCCGCTGTGCCGCACGCGCCGCTTACGATCGCGCAAGCGGACCCGCTCCCCAATGATACGGCGCCCGCTGCGCCCGGCGAAGCGATTGCGCGCGAGCCGGGTACGCTCTTTGCGAATCCGCTTGTTGCAAAGACGCTCGACATCAAGGACCACGTCGTTGCGGCGACGCGGCACGTCGTCTCGGTCATTGGCGAAATGTTCGCCTCGGTCGGCGATAGCATTGGCGGCGCGATGTCTGGGAATCGTCAATTCAACTCGGCGTCTTAAACCAAGGCCGGAGGGAAGGGGGACGGCGTAGAATGAAATGGCCGCTGCCCTCTAGGCATTGGGTTGTGCACAACAATCCAACGCCGCGTCATTTTGCTACCGAATTACCGCCAGTTTGCGCTGTAAATGATGCTTTTTGGCAACAGCTCCTCGATTTCCGTCGGCCCGAGCCTTGCCCGGTTCCATCCCCATCGGTAAGGGTGGCGGGAACTGCCGCCGCAGTGCCGGGTTTTGCACATCAGGGCGGGGAAGAAGCTCAAGTTAAGAGCCAAGATTCGGGCATCGCGGCGAACTTCGCGGCCTTAGGCATCTGGATGCGACCAGTGTTCGTACTGTCGGGAGACTGCAATGCGCTCGGCTGGTAATTTCAATTCGGAATGGGGGTACCTTGCTCCCGCGCCGAGTTTAATGCGCACGGTCCGGGTTGTGCTGGTTGCCACCGCCATCGGCGCCACTGCGGGAGCCGCCGTCGTGCTGTCGCTGATCGATCGCCCCTCGGCTGACCACGACACAATGGCATCGATTACCGCCCACGCGATCGTCACCAGCGTGCACGCCGCGCCGGCTGCGGCAACTGCAGTGTCGAGTTCGGCAACTGTCGCGCTGACCGCGCCCGTCAGCGTGACAACAGCCGTTCCCGCGACTGTCGCGTCGACGGTGCAAGCGCAATCCCCGGTGCCGGTTGCGCCGCAGGTGAAGGCAACAGTCACGCCGTCACCTGTCATGCCGCAGGTCGCGATGCAGCCGGCGCCCGTTGTGACGCCACCGGCGGCGACTGCGCCACAAGCGACGCCTATTGTCGCGCCACAGGTAGCGGTACGGCCGCAGCCCCCTAGCGTGCCGCTTCAAGCGTCGGTCGCGGTCAATCCGTCAACTCCGGAAAACTCTGCCGCGGGCGCGGCGAGTGCGGCTCCGGCATCGAAGGCTGCTTCGGGATTTGCCTCGCTGTCGGACGTGCCCTCCGCGACCGAAGCAGCGCCTGCCGATGCGCCGGATCAGGCCTTGATCCCACCGCAGACGGTGCCGCCGGTGAAAAAATCAAAGCCGCACGCGGCTTATGCGTCGAACAAATATCAGCCGGCGCCGGGCCTTGGCACGGTATTGCGGCGGCTGTTCAGCCCGCACAGCGGAACGTCATACTATCCGAACCGCTGATAGCGCCGGGGCCGACCCGAATATGCGCGGTTGAGCGCAATGGCGCGTCAAACAATGACTTTCCACGACGGCGGGCAACCAGCCGCGGAGAGCGGCGATGAAAAATGCGCCCGATGAAAAGCGCTCATGGCGCAGACGAACTACAACCGCCCGCCAACGGCTGGCGGGCGGCAGCAGGAAAGCTGAACGACGAGGATCAGATTACTTGCACTTGCCCTTCTTGACCGCGGCGTCCTGCGCGGCCCAGGCGCCTTCAAAAGTCGGCGCTGTCGCGACGACGCTCCAGCCGGTGCCGATCGGCTTCGCGGCGGTATCCCACCAGATCCGGCAATAGCCGAGCTCGAATTTCACCACGGCGAAGTCGGCGCGCGCCGGTACGGACGCGGCAAAGCTCAACGCCAATACGCCTGCGGCAAATGCCAAACGCTTCATTGTCAGCTCCCTGTTGTGCCTTCCCGGGAACTTTCGGATAGTACGGGCTGGAACTTGAGGCAAGCCCATACCGGGTCCGGTGTGCGACTAATGATCAAGTGAGGCAGGCGGGCAACATTGGAGGACAAATCATGCCGGAAGTCGTCGTCTATATTCTGGAAGGCCGCACGCTCGAGCAGAAGCGCGGCCTGGTTAAAGACATCACCGAGGCGGTAGTGAAAAATGCCGGCACGACGGCCGACCACGTCACCGTCTCTCTCGTCGAAACGGCAAAATCATCGAAAGGCAAAGGCGGCGTGCTGTTCAGCGAAATGGCCCCGCGTTAGCAAGCTTTCCGGCCCTTAGTCTTCGGATGCGCCCGCGGTCACAAGGCCGCGGGCGATGTGCTCCTACTGCCCTTGAAATTGCTGTGGGTGCGTTGCACAATAGACTTGCTGCAATGCGGTAAATACCTGATAATAGAGGCCCAAAGCTTAAAAGCCGAGAGAACGGCAAGTCGAGGTGCGAGATGAGCGAAGTATGGGACACAAAGGATGGACGGCGCCGGGTAAGGCGCGATCCGCCGACCGTTGAGGATGCGGTTTTGGCCGCCCAGGGGCTCAGCGACGATATCGACGCCCAGATCGAGATCGTCATGTCGCTGATGGAAGTGTCCGCCGAAGCAGCGCGGGGCGCGGTCCTGAAAGTGGGCCAACGCAAGGACACCAGCCGCTTCACCATCGCCGGTCGCGCCGGCGCGCCGCGCGCCGTCGTGGTCGAGCGCCGTTCGTCGCGCTTTGCGACGCTACGACCTAGAGCCAGCGTCGGTTACCGGGGTCGGGTATAGCGCGCGCCGACACCAGGCGGTGCCAGATGAATAGCACGACCAGTGCGCCGACCACGGCGCCCAGAAGTCCCGCGCCCTGATCGGGCCGGTACCAGCCAATGGCCTGGCCGATCAAGGTCGCGACAAAGGCGCCGGCGATGCCGAGGAGCGTGGTCAGGATGAAGCCGGCTGGATTGTTGGCTCCGGGCGCCAAAAAGCGCGCGATGATGCCGGCGACAAAGCCGATCAGAATGACGCCGATAATGTGCATGGTGGGCCTCAATTGATTTTGGCGCGACAGCGTTCGCAATGATCATCTTAGCGGTCGGGCGCTAGTCAACGCCACAGCGCCGGGCCGGTTCCGCGACGGCGGCGCCCGCGGCCGCTGCGGCCGACCCCGCAACTGATTATATTGTGACTGCTTAGGTTGTGTGGCTGCGCTTGCGCCTGCATCTGCCGACTGTGGCAGTGCTGGTCTTTTAACCTTCGGGTCTGACATGACCAAAACCATCGTCAAGCCGCGCACCGCGGTCAAAACCAAGACGCAGCGGCCGCCGCTTTATAAGGTGATCCTCCTCAACGACGATTACACGCCGCGCGAATTCGTCGTGCTCGTGCTCAAGGCGGTATTCCGCATGAACGAGGATCAGGCCTATCGGGTGATGATGACAGCGCACCAGCGCGGCGCCTGCGTGATCGCGGTCTACACACGCGACGTCGCCGAAACCAAAGCCAAGGAAGCGACCGAGCTCGGCAAGAGCAAGGGCTATCCGCTGTTTTTCACCACCGAGCCGGAAGAATAATTCTTCGGCTTGTTCGGCGGCGGCGATGGCTACGATGACCGGTGAGGTCCGGTCATTTGCCTTGGATCGACAGCCCGCCGGGGCCGACATTGATGTGCAGCCCCTCGGGCTGGTGGCGATCCTGATAGAGCTGATAGCCCATGACCGCGACTACGATCACCAGAGCGCCGATAATCAAATAGAGGATATTGTCGCGAGTCACGGGAACCTCTCGGACAATCGAATCGTGAGGGCAGGATAGCACGTCGACGCCGCGCCTGGGGCGGACCAAGCGAAGGCGTGAATTATTCGCTCAAGATCCGGTCGAGCCACACGCGCAGCGCTTCCGGCACGTCTTGGCGCGCCGCAACCGCTGCGGCCAAATTTTTGTCGCCATTGATGGCGCTGACCACCCGGGCAAAACCTTCTTCCGATACGCGTGCGTTCGGGTTTTCGATGATCTTGCGCTGGATCGCGGGATTGCCGCGTTTGATGAGGATGTCGGTCAGCGCCTCGCTGAGTTGCGGCCGGCTGGCGATCTTGGCGAGCAGCTTGGGATCGATGCGATTGTTGTCGGCTATCGCGATAAGGTCGTCGTCGGGCAACGCCTTGGCTTGCTCAAGGACCGGCCCGCAAACGGTCATGTCGCTGTGGCGGGCGAGCGTACCTAATACCTTGGCTGGCCCGGTTTCGATCGGCGCCAGACTATTGCTCGCCTCGGCGAGCAACGTGCGATCGGTGTTTTTGAGTAAACGGCCGATCACCTCATCGAACAAATCAACCTGCTCGTCGGAATAGGTCGGGGCGCCGCCGCGGAACAAATCGATGATCCGGCGCAAAGCTTCGCGCCGCCAGGGCGCTGGCGCTTCGGCCAGCGTCGAGTCGAGTTCGGCAAGAAGAGACTGCGCGGTGAGCGACGACATAGCTATTCCGTCTTAGACGACGTTTCTGAATAAACGCCGAACCTCGGATTGAGACCGGGGCTGTTTTTTGGTGGAAAATGGCGGGCGCTGGGCCGGCAATACGTAATTTGGCCTATTCCGCGTGGCGAAACGCGAGCTGCGCGGCGCCAACCGGCTGCGGCAGGCGGCGCAGAACTTCGCCGGCGCCCGATCCAGGCCAGCCCCGCGGGCGGATTGCTGTCACGTAAAAGTTGTGTAATCCTTTTATACAGCCCTGCCACCGAACGGCCTGCCGAGGAATTTCGGCCTGAAATTTCAGGGGCGGCACCCGGCGGGGCAGCTCGCGAGGCAGGTTCGCGAGCAAAGCAGGGGAGGGGATCATGTTGAAATCGTTAGGACTGGGTATCGCGCTTGCCTTCGTTTTGGCGACCGGATTGTCGAGCAGCGCCGGCGCCGCGGTCGGCGCCAAATGCGGCGGCTTTGCCGGCCTGACCTGCGGTCCGCACGAATTCTGCGAGCATCCGCCGGGCACCTGTTTCATTCCCGATCTTGAAGGCACTTGCGTTGGCGTGCCGGTCGTCTGTCGGCTGGCCAAAAAGGCCAACATCGTCATGCCGGTTTGCGGCTGTGACGGCAAAACCTATGGCAACGACTGCCTGCGCATGCACGCCAAAGTGAGCAAGGCACACGACGGCGCCTGCGCCTTTTAGGCTGCCGCACAGCGCTATTTTTTGACGCCGAGCAATTCGACGTCGAAGATCAAGGTGGCATTCGGCGGAATGACCCCGCCAGCGCCGCTTGCGCCATAGCCGAGGCTCGGCGGGATGATCAGGGTGCGCGTGCCGCCGACCTTCATGGTGGCGACGCCCTCGTCCCAGCCGGCAATGACCTGACCCTTGCCGATCGGGAACTCGAACGGCTGGCCGCGGTCAACCGAACTGTCGAATTTCTTGCCCTTCTTGCCGTTCTCATAGAGCCAACCGGTGTAATGCACGACCACCGTTTGGCCCGGCTTGGGCGAGGGTCCGGTACCGACCTTGGTATCGATGATGCCCAAGCCGGATGACGTGGTGGTGACCGGTTGCGCCTTTGCCGATTCACCCATGACGAGGGCTCCGGCTGTTGCGACGGCAAGTGCGGCAGCGATGGCGGCGCGGCGCGACAAAACTGGCATGCTTTCTCTCCGGCGGTTGAGAGCCGCCGTTAAGGCACGTCCGAAAGGGCGATGCAAGGCAATGGCGCGGCCTGGCCCCGCTAGGCGCGCCGCCGCGCCGGAACGCGGTAGGCCATGCGGGCATGGCCGGCGCAATAAGAGAAGCCGGTGACGGCATCATTGCCGCAATAAGCAAAGTCCGCCGCGCATGGATCGCCGACCGGCCAGCGGCATTTGCCCGGCATGAGTTCAAGGAGCGTGCAACGCTGCATGTTCTCGACCGCCGGCTCGACTTCATCGCCGGCGACGCCCGGTGCCTGCGCAAACATCAGGCGCAGGAACTGGCGTTGTGGCGAGTGCCGCGGCTGCCGGACGCGTGGAGGGCAGGAACGCGCCGGCGCCGCGGGCCGTCCCGGCGACAGGCCGAGGCGATGGATCTTGCCGATGACCGCGTTACGGGTGACGCCGATCTCGGCGGCGATCTGGCTGCAGGTCAGACCGGAGGCGACGCCGTTGCGCAGTTTTTCGATCAACTCCGGGGTCCAAGGGGAGTGAGACGGCGAGTGCGTTTTCGACTGCGCCGGCGCGCGCGTGGAATTCGACGCCGCGGTAGTTGCGGTGTTGAGCATGGATTGGCCTCGTTCATTGCCGCGGCCGCCTTTCGGCCGCCAGGGCGAAGGCCGCGCGCAACGGGTGCCGCGAGGGCCGTGAAATCGCAGCAACGCGCATTCGGTGCGCGGACGCGCAATACCTCGAGTGGAAGTACCGGCGTCGCGTTCACCGAGCCGCATCCGCGCCAATGCGATTGCAGACCCGCCGCTTTGAAGGGGACCCGTACGCCGGACTGACCGGGGCCGCTTTAGCCTTATCGTGCGAAAAACCCTCGCCGGCGCCTACCGTTTCACGATTCGAGTCGCCTGCCAAGGGTTTTAACGATATTATAACCTTGTTTTAATCAGGAGTTTTTGAGCGCAAAAGATGGCCCGACCCGAAAACCGCTCTGAAGCCAAGGCCTTAAGCCTGACGCTGCCGCTGGAAACTTTCAATTACCTGGCTCTACTGGCCACCCTCGGCAAGCTCGGCCGCACCGAGAACGAGGTGGCGACCCACATTCTGGTGCGCGAGGTCTATGCCATGCATGCCGCGCGCTTCCACGAGATGCGCATCCCGGCGCCGCCGGACGAGGCAGGGTAGGAGCGTTGCCTGGCCGTGCTCAAAGCGGCCCGCCGGGCGGCACCAATAAGTCCTCGTCGGCGAGCAGTTCGCGCAGGTCGCCGATCGCCTCGATGGCTTCCTCTTCGGACTTCGCCGATTTCAGGCGATGCCAGGTTTCGCGCCACGGCTCGCGGTGGCCGAGCCGCATCGCCTCGTCGACATAAGCGCGCGCTTCCTTGAGCGTCACCAACCGGCGCGGCTTTGGCGTGTCTTTCACCACGATAGGCGGAGCGATCGGGAAGTCGTCCATAAAACTTACCTATGATTCGGAACCTGCAGTTTGGGCGAACAATGTGGACGCAGCCGCGGGCAGCATAGCACGGAAGTGCGGCGCAGCCCGCCCTGGCCACCTTGTGCGTCACACAACCGGCCCACGACGCGCCGCGTCGTGCTCCGGCCTATTTGCGCTTGCCGAGGCTCATGATCGCGGTGCCCATCGCGGTCGAGCCGAGCGTGGCGATGAGCCCGAACAACAGAAGCCCGATCGCGACCGCCGGCGCGCGGTCGGCGAAGATCAGCTCGCGCAGGTTCGCCGGATTGAGCGCAAGGAGCCCGCCCAGCATCAGCGCCGCCACGGCGACGCCGATGGCGAGGTTGACCAGGAGGAGCCGGAACAGCGGCTGGCGGAGCGGATGCATGGATTTGATGTAGGTGCGAAGCAGGGCGGCGTCATCCGAGGTGGCCGGCGAGGCTCGCCAGATTGACCAGGCAGGCAACAATGAGGGCGATGGCGAGCATCGCGTTCATCGCAAGACCCCAAGCATCGCCGGACCGAAAGAATCGGTCGGCGACTCGCGAAGGGAGCTTGAACGAGACTCACGGCGAGAGTCCCAAACTTTGTTTTTCCTTGCTCTTTTGCCGGATTCATCTCTCGTTTACGGAATCCGGCGCGATTCTCGGAGACGCTCTCCTTCTCCCCGCGTGCGGGGAGAAGGTCGGGATGAGGGGGCGTCAGTGCTAGGCTCAGAATCGCGGCGCGGCCCCCTCACCCTCGTTCGCCATAGCGCGTCGATGACGCGTTTATGGCTCACTCGACCTCTCCCCGTGCGACGGGGAGAGGTGTAGGGAAGGCGACCATGCCGCAACGGGTTCTGATCACTGCCGGCGCCGCCGGCATCGGCCGCGAATTCGCCCGCGCCTTTGCCGCGACCGGCGCAAAAGTGTTCGTTTGCGATATCGACGACAAGGCGCTTGCGACGATCGCTCAAGAGATTCCCGGACTGATCGCCGCCCGCTGCGACATGGCGCGCCGGACCGAGATCGAGGCCATGGTGCCGGACGCCGTCGCGCGGCTTAACGGCCTCGACGTGCTGATCAACAATGCCGGCATTTCCGGCA
Source organism: Xanthobacteraceae bacterium (assembly GCA_030038415.1). Taxonomy (GTDB): domain Bacteria; phylum Pseudomonadota; class Alphaproteobacteria; order Rhizobiales; family Xanthobacteraceae; genus BOG-931. Next base: position 52 of record JASHOX010000289.1, on the reverse strand, counting down.
TGACGCTGCCGGTCGCCGATTATCCGCCGGACGACTGGGACAAGGTGATCGC
>JASHOX010000288.1 GCA_030038415.1 Xanthobacteraceae bacterium | reverse complement strand
AAATCCGGGTCAAGGCCGACGGAACCGGCGTCGAGCTCGGCAACGTCAAGATGTCGATGAATCCGTTCGACGAGATCGCCGTCGAGGAAGCGATCCGGCTCAAGGAAGCCGGCAAGGCGACCGAGATCGTGGCCGTCTCGATCGGGCCGCAGCAAGCCGCCGAGACCATCCGCACCGCGCTCGCCATGGGCGCCGACCGCGGCATCCTGGTCAAGGCCGACGGCGTGGTCGAGCCTTTGGCGGTTGCAAAAATCCTCAAGGCCATCGCCGCAGCGGAACAGCCTGGCCTGATCATCCTCGGCAAGCAGGCCATCGACGACGACAGCAACCAAACCGGGCAGATGCTGGCGGCGCTGCTCGGCTGGCCGCAAGGCACCTTCGCCTCCAAGGTGGCGCTCGACGGCGACGCGCTGTTGGTGACGCGTGAAGTCGACGGCGGGCTGCAGACGGTCAAGCTCAAGCTGCCGGCCATCGTCACCACCGATCTGCGCTTGAACGAGCCGCGCTACGCCTCGCTGCCGAACATTATGAAGGCGAAGAAAAAGCCGATCGATGAAAAAACCGCCGCCGACTACGGCGTCGACACCAAGCCGCGTCTCGAAGTGATCAAGACCTTGGAGCCGCCGGTGCGCAAGGCCGGCGTGAAAGTGAAATCGGTCGCCGAGTTGGTCGAGAAGCTCAAAGAAGCGGGAGCGGTTTGATGCCCACTCTTCTTCTTGCCGAGCATGACAACGCCACGCTGAAGGATGCCACCGCCAAGGCGCTGACCGCCGCCAAGGCGCTCGGCGCCGACGTGCATATCCTGGTTGCCGGGCATAATTGCAAAGCCGTCGCCGAGGCAGCGGCGAAGCTCGACGGCGTGAAAAAAGTTCTGCTCGCCGACGCGCCCGCTTACGAGCACATGCTGGCGGAGCCGACTGCGGCGCTGATTGTCGCACTCGCCGGTCCCTACGAAACTATCATGGCGGCGGCGACCACGACCGGCAAGAACATCATGCCGCGCGTCGCCGCACTGCTCGACGTGATGCAAATTTCCGACATCATCAAAGTGGTGGCGCCCGATACCTTCGAGCGGCCGGTCTATGCCGGCAACGCCATCCAGACGGTACGCTCGACCGAGAAGAAGCGCGTCATCACTGTGCGCACCGCGGCGTTTCAGGCAACGGGCGAGAGCGCTTCGGCGGCGCCAATCGAGCCAGCCGCGCCCGCGGTCGATCCCGGCCTGTCGGGTTTTGTCGGCGAGGAACTTTCCAAATCCGAACGCCCGGAACTGACCTCGGCCAAAATCATCATATCCGGCGGCCGGGCGATGCAAAACCGGGAGAACTTCACCAAATATATAGAGCCGGTGGCGGACAAGCTCGGTGCCGCCATCGGCGCTTCGCGCGCGGCGGTCGACGCCGGCTATGCGCCGAACGACTGGCAGGTCGGGCAGACCGGGAAAGTGGTGGCGCCCGATCTTTACATCGCGGTCGGCATTTCCGGCGCCATTCAGCACCTCGCCGGCATGAAGGACTCGAAAGTCATCGTCGCGATCAATAAAGATGAGGAAGCCCCCATCTTCCAGGTCGCCGATTACGGATTGGTGGCGGATCTCTACCAGGCGCTGCCGGAGCTTGCCACCGAACTCGATAAGGTTAAGCGCTGACGGAATCTGGCAAGCAGGCCGAGAACGTCGTAAAAGGTGAATCGAAATGGTCGACGTCAAGGAACGGCCCAAAGCGCAGCAGATGCGCGGCGAGCAGGCGATGCCTCACTCTATTCGCAAGATCGGCGTGGTCGGCGCCGGCCAGATGGACAACGGCATCGCCCATGTCTGCGCGCTGTCCGGCTTCCACGTGCTCCTTAACGATGTCGTCGCCGACCGCATCAGTGCGGGGCTCGCCACCATCAACGGCAATCTGGCGCGTCAGGTCAGCCGCCAGCGCATCAGCGACGAGGAGCGCCAGGCCGCGATCAAGCGGATCACGCCGGCGAAGTCGCTCGACGAGCTTGGCGACTGCGATCTGGTGATCGAAGCGGCGACCGAGCAGGAAGACGTCAAGCGCAAAATCTTCGCCGCGCTGTGCCCGGCGCTCAAGCCGCAAACTATCGTCGGCACCAACACCTCCTCGATCTCGATCACCCGGCTTGCCGCCGCGACCGACCGACCGGAGCGCTTCATCGGCATTCATTTCATGAATCCGGTGCCGTTGATGGAATTGGTCGAGGTGATCCGCGGCATCGCCACCGACGACGCCACCTTCGAAGCCACCAAGCAATTCATCGGCAAGCTCGGCAAGCAGATCGCGGTATCGGAGGATTTCCCCGCCTTCATCGTCAACCGCATTTTGCTGCCGATGATCAACGAGGCGATCTACACGCTCTATGAGGGCGTCGGCAATGTCGAGGCGATCGACAAGGCGATGCGGCTTGGCGCCCATCATCCGATGGGGCCACTCGAGCTGGCTGACTTCATCGGGCTCGACACCTGCCTCTCGGTGATGCAGGTGCTGCACGAGGGACTGGCCGATTCCAAATATCGGCCGTGCCCGCTGTTGGTGAAATACGTCGAGGCCGGCTGGCTCGGCCGCAAGACGCAACGCGGCTTTTACGATTACCGCGGCGAAAAGCCGGTGCCGACGCGCTGAGTTTTTTCCGGCGCGACCAGCATCGTCAATTTCACGTCCGATTGGCTCGCCAAGTTGAAGGTCACCTGCTCGTAGCGGACAAAGCCGTCGCGCGGGTGATTAAATGTGCGCTCGCCGCCTTCGCGGCCGAGCACGCCATGCTGTTCCCAGAACTGCGCGAACTCGGCGCTGTGTTGGCGCAGTTCCGCGATCAGGGCGCGCAAGTCCGGATCGTCGAAATGGGCGCTGCAGGCGGCGCGAAACTCGGCCGCGACGCGGCGCGCGCGAGCCTCCCAATCACAGATCAGCGTTCGCGCCGACGGCACGAGAAAAATGAAACGCAGGAGATTGCACCGGTGCTCACCCGGCGCGTCGAGCCAGCCGGCGAACAAACGCCGCGCCGCCGCGTTCCAGCTTCGCGCCGTCCAGGTGCGATCGAGAATGTAGGCGGGCGACCGGATCGTCTCTACGCAGGCCAGCACGGCTGGCGCAATGAAGGCGTCTGCACCGTCTGCTGTCCGATCGGGGTCGGGCTTGCCGGCGACGTCGAACAGATAGGCGCGCTCGGCGCGGCCAAGCCGCAATGCGTTGGCGAGACGCGCCAGTGCGCCTGCTGAAACCGAAACATCGCGGCCCTGTTCGATCCAGGTGAACCATGTGGTGCTGAGCCCGCAGAGCTGCGCCAGCTCTTCACGGCGGAGCCCCGGCGTTCGCCGCCGGCCGCCAAGCGGCAGCCCGTGCGAGGCCGGCGAGGTTCGTTCACGCTGCGCGCGCACGAAATCGCCCAGGGCGCGGCGCTGCTCGGAGGATCGGTCGGCTACCATGGTGGATTTTATACCAGGATATTTTTCAGCTTACACCAGTGTATCGTTTCGGGTATCGAACGGGAGTCACCACCCGAAGCCTCGAGGAGGAAGCCCGATGCAAGAGAAATCCCATGAGGCGTTACTCGGCCAGCAGTTCGGAGCGCGGGCTGCGGCCTATTTGAACAGCGCTGTGCATGCCCAAGGCGCCGATCTGGCGGCGCTCGCCGATCTGGTCCGCGGACACGATGACGCCCGTGTGCTCGATCTTGGCTGCGGTGGCGGACACGTCAGCTTCGCGGTGGCCCCGCATGCCGGCAGCGTCACGGCCTACGACCTCTCCACCGAGATGCTCGATGTGGTGGCGCATGCGGCGGCGGAGCGAGGCCTGCACAACGTCCGCACTGAAAAAGGCGTGGTCGAACATCTGCCGTTCGCAAACGCGAGCTTCGATTTCGTGTTCAGCCGGTTCAGCGCTCACCATTGGCGGGACTTCGATGCGGGTCTGCGCGAAGCGGCGCGGGTGCTCAAGCCCGGAGGGGTAGCGGGGTTCGTCGACAGCATCTGCCCGGGCGTGCCGCTGTTCGACACCTATCTGCAGAGCATCGAACTTTTGCGCGATCCCTCGCACGTGCGCAGCTATTCGCGCGCCGAATGGGATGCCGCGATCGCGCGCGCCGGTCTCGTCTGCACGGCGACGCGGGTGCACCGGCTGCGCCTGATATTTTCGGTCTGGGTCGAAAGAATGAGCACGCCTAAACTGCAGTGTGACGCGATCCGCGCCCTGCAAAACGCCATGTCCGAGAGCGTGACGCGCTATTTCAACATCGGCGCCGATGGCAGCTTCGACCTCGACGTCACGTTTGTTCGGGCGACCAGATAAAGGGGCGCGCCGTCCACTTGCCGGAGCGGCGCGCCCGCCATCGATCGTCCTGGTGTTACGCCGCAGCGGCCATTTGCGGTGCGGTTTCGCTCCAGCACGGCAGCGCCGACACGCGCCCGAACCAAGCACCGACATTGGCATAAGGTCCGACCGGCATTCCGGCGCCTTGGGCATGAAACAGCGGCGCCGCTACCGCGAAGTCGGCGACCGTCAGCGTATCGTTGACCAGATATTTGTGCCGCGCCAGATGCGCATCGAGCATCTTGGCTTCCTTGGTGAAAGCCTCGATAGCTTTCGCGACCGCCGCTTGATCGGCCGGGCCGAGATTGGCGAATTTCTTCACCAGGTTCTCGAAGATCAGGGGCTGGCAGGCCTGGGCGCCCCAATGCGCGAGATCCCAGCATAGCCACCGGGTGACATCCGCACGGCTTTTCGCGTCGCTCGGATAAAGCGGCGTTGCGTTCTTGCTGGCGAGATATTGCAAGATCGCGTTCGACTCCCACAATTTGAAGTCGTCGTCGACCAGCACCGGGGTGCGCCCGGTCGGGTTGAGCGCCAGGAACGCGGGCGACTGCTGCGCGCCCTGGAGCAGATCGACGAATTCGAATTCGAGCGGCGTTTTCAGATACGCAGCCAGCGCGCGTACCTTCCAAGTGTTCGGCGACGCCGGAAAGCCATAGAGCTTCATGGTCGACTCCTCTTTGGTTGCGAACAATGCGCTGCCTAATCGCAGCATGAGGCAGATTTGGGTTGCTGGTATGACGCTTTTGTATCGACCACCGCGCCGTCGTAGCGATCGTGATGGCGAACCCATGCCATGCCGTAGCGCAGCCCGTCTTCGTCGCGGCCCTTGGGCGCGAGGTCGATGAGATTGTAGGCGCCGATCAGAATGTCGAGGCCGCGGCCGTAGGTCGAATAAGTGTGGAAGACTTCACCGGCCGGATTCTTGAAAAACACGCTGGCGCCCGGGCGCTCGTCGCTCGGAAATTCTTTGATGATCTCGTAATTGTACAGCACCTTGCCGCTAGCTTTTTCCTCCGACGATAACGAGACCTGATAGTCGTGATTAAAGTCGCTGCTGAACGACGATACCCAATCGAATTTCCAGCCCATGCGCGCCTTGAATTTTTCGATTTCCGGCAGCGGCGCGCGTGAGACGACGACAAAGGCGATGTCGCGCTGGGCGAGATGGATTGTCGCGCCGTCGAAATGATCGGCGATCAGCGAGCAACTCGGGCAGCCGGCCTCCCAGCCGGGACCGAGCATGAAGTGATAAATAATGAGCTGGCTTTTGTCGCCGAATAGGTCGGCGAGCGATTGCTTGCCGTCCGGCGTATTGAACACGTAATTCTTTTCGACCTTTTCCCACGGCAGTTCGCGGCGTTTTTTGCTCAGCGCATCGCGGGCGCGGGTGAAGGCCTTCTCCTCGGCCAAATAGACCTTGCGTGCGGCGATCCATTCGTCATGCGATACGACTTTGTGGCCTTGCATCAGGTCCTCCTCTCGTAGCCCGGATGCAGCAAAGCGAAATCCGGGATGGCGTACAGAATTTACACTTATTCCCCGCGGGGTTACGCTCCGTTCCACCGGGGCTACTTTTCACCCGAACATCTTTTCCATCTTGTCGAGTGCGCGGGTCCAGCCGCCTTGGTGGCGATCGCGCGCGTCTTCGTCGAAGAACTGCTCATGCGTGAGCGTCAACAGCGAGCCGTCGCCATCGGGCTTGATCTCGACTGTGACCAGCGATTCGCGCTCCGGGGTCGTGATCCATGCCCAGGTGAAGACCAGTTTCCGGTTCGGGACAAATTCGCGATAGACGCCGCTGACATCGTGCGTCTCGCCGTCGGGCGACAGCATCACCCAGCGAAATCTGCCGCCCGGGCGCGCGTCGCATTCGACGTGCATCACCTTCACTTCGCCCGGTCCCATCCAGTGCTTCACCTTTTCCGGGTCGGTCCAGGCCGCGAAGACCTGTGCCGGCGGGGCGTTGAGGCGGCGCTTGAGGGTGAGGCTTGGCTTGGCGGCTGTTTGGGTGGCCATGACTCTTCTTTCTCCAGGAATGCGGCCAAGCGATCGAGCCGCTCGGACCAGAATTTTTCGTAAGCGTTGAGCCATTCGAATGCCTCGCGCATCGGTTCGGAGTCGAGCCGGCAGGCGACGACCCGTCCGGTCTTCTCGCGCTTGACGAGCCCGGCGTCGGATAGCACGGCGAGATGCTTCATCACCGCCGGGAGCGACATCGTAAATGGCGCTGCCAGCTCGCTGACCGAAAGATCGGGTGTTTCGGCGAGCCGCATAACCATGGCGCGGCGCGTTGGATCCGATAGCGCCGCGAAAGTCCGGTCGAGGCGGGCGTCCAAAAACTTAACCATATGGTTTAGTATCAGCAAGAAGACCGACGCTGTCAACGGCCATTCGCCCGGCCGCGATAACGACACCGTGAACGGTCGCTTAATCCGGTTGTTAAATCTTGGTCGCTAAGCTTGGTGGCATGGATCCCGCGAGCCTTGCTACCGCTCTCGTCGGCGCCCAGACCGGCATGTTGCAGCTTGCCGTCGCGGCGCGCCTTGAACGCATGAACGCTGATGATGCAAGTTCGGTGGTCAAACTAATCGACGCCGCGCAGCAAAACGCCAATTCGCTGGCCAATGTCGCCGCGGGCGTTGGTACCAATCTGGATATCAGCGCATAAGCAGGTATCGTGTTGCCGCTTTGCTGGCCTCATCGGTCCGGCTCGCCTGTCACCGGCCGGCCACAGAAGCTGAAATTCAACAGTGATTTGGCGCCGGCTCGATGTTCTGCGGGGCGAGGAGGCTCTATTGTAGCGTAGCGGAGTCGCCTGCAATCGGGGCCAGCTCTGCCGTTGCCGAAATTTCTAGCTCGCGGCGACAGAATTTGTCGGCTTCGGCGTCCCCGTTCCTTGAGCAAATGGGGAGCAGTCATGAAGATGAGGATCATCAAGATGAGGATCATCGTCGCGGTCGCTGCGATGCTCGCGGCATCCGTATCGTCTGCGTCCGCTCAAGTACCGGTAACCGGGACCGGAGCAAACTCCGCCAGCGCAACGAGCTGGGTCGGCGGCGCCCACGCCGGCTATAATTGGCAGAACAATTCCTGGGTCTACGGAATAGAGACCGATATATCGGGGATGCACCTCAACAGCGCGATGAACACCGCGCTGACCGACGGACTCACCACCGCCAGCACGAATGCCGATATAAATTGGTACGGAACGTTGCGCGGCCGCCTCGGTTGGACCCAGGGGCCCGTCCTGATCTACGGCTCCGCCGGCTTGGCCTACGGCAGCGAGGCGTTGAACAGCAGTATAAGCATGCCGTCCGCTCCGCTCTCGCTCAGTACATCGACGTCATCGCTGAGAACCGGCTGGGTGGCGGGCGGTGGCATCGACTATCTCTGGCGCCCGAATGTCGTCGTCGGAGTCCAATATCAATACGTCGATCTTGGATCGGTCAGTCTGGCGTCCTCGGTGACGATCGCCGGTCCGTTCACGGTGGCGCAAAGCGCAAACGCGCACGCGCAATTCCAGGTCGTTACTGCCGGCATTAGTTGGCTGTTCTCGCCGGCAGGAGGGTGGCAGGGCTTTTACGGCGGTGGTCAGGTCGGCGGTGCCTGGGGCAACGATACCAGCGCAGTCTATTCCTCCGTATCGCCGCCGCCGCTCTCCGATATCCGGCTCAAGCGTGACATTGTGCTGATTGCGCGCCTCGACAACGGCCTTGGCCTTTATCGCTACCGCTACCTGTGGAGCGACACCGTTTATGTCGGCGTCATGGCTCAGGAGGTTGCTTTGCTACGTCCGGACGCCGTCGTGCGAGATGCCTTGGACGATTATCTCCGCGTCGATTACAGCCGGCTTGGCTTGAAGCTGATGACCTGGCCGCAATGGCAGGCCGCGAGCAAAGGCGCGCAGACATAAGCGCGAAGGCTTAATCGGTTCGCGCTCCGGCGATCGCCGCGCTGACGAGTTTTACGCCGTCGTCGCTGTCCCATTCCGCCGGGCCCGCCATGGTGCCGATCTCGCAGCCGTTGCGATCGACGATCACGGTGGTCGGCATGCCGAAGGCTTTGCCCGCCTCCTTCAGGTCCTCGAAAACATGCGCGCTTTGGTCGGAATAATAAGACAGATGGGTCGCGCCCACTTCTTTGAGAAAGGCGAGGGGTTTTTGCGGATTGCGGGTGTCGATATTGACGGCGACCACCTGGAAGTCCGGCCCTCCGAGCTTTGCCTGTAAGGCGTCGAGCGCCGGCATTTCGCGCCGGCATGGTACGCACCAAGTGGCCCAAAGATTAAGGAGCACGGTGCGACCGCGCCAATCGGCCAGGGTCTTTTCGGCGCCGGTTGAGTCCTTGAAGGTGAGGTCGGGCACGCGGAACGGGGTTTGCGCCACCGCCAGCGCCGCCACCTCGCCGTGAACCAAGGGCGCGATCCGCTTGGCGATATCAACCGCCGGCCGGCAGGCGGCGTCCGCCGGATTGCTTCGGAAGTGCTCGATCCCGTATACCCCCGCTAGCACAATGAGGATGCCGATCGCCGCCGCGGCCGACACAAGCCGCAGCCGGCCGATTTTGCGCAGGGCCGGCGGGTTCTCGGTTCCGGCTGTTCGTTCGGTCATGCGCGGCAAAACCTCGGCGTGAGCGTCATGAGACAACCTTTACCAAGCGGCAACCTTTAATAAGCGATCGGTCATGAGCAACAAGATGTGGGGCGGTCGGTTCGGTTCCGGACCCGATCCGATCATGGAAGACATCAACGTCTCGATCGATGTCGACCGCCACCTGTACCGGCAGGACATCGCCGCCAGCAAGGCGCATGCGGCGATGCTCGCCAAAAAAGGCATCATCACGGCCCAAGATGCAAACCGGATCGCTCACGGTCTAGACACGATCCTGTCAGAGATCGAGGCTGGCAAATTCGCTTTCAAGCGGGCGCTGGAAGACATCCATATGAATGTCGAGAGCCGGCTTGGCGAATTGATCGGGCCGGCGGCAGGGCGGCTGCATACCGCACGCTCCCGCAACGACCAGGTGGCGACCGATTTCCGGCTCTGGGTGCGCGACGCCATCGACGGCATCGATGCGGCGCTCGCCGGCTATCAGCGCGCGCTCGCAGCAAAGGCGCTCGACCATGCCGACACCGTAATGCCGGGCTTTACCCATTTGCAGCCGGCGCAGCCGGTGACTTTCGGCCATCATCTGCTCGCTTATGTCGAGATGGCGGGCCGCGACCGCGGCCGCTTCGCCGATGCGCGGACGCGCTTGAACGAAAGCCCGCTCGGCGCCGGCGCTCTCGCCGGCACCTCGTTCCCGATCGACCGCGCCATGACCGCCAAGGCGCTCGGCTTTGCGCGACCGATGGCGAATTCGCTCGATGCCGTGGC
>JASHOX010000287.1 GCA_030038415.1 Xanthobacteraceae bacterium | reverse complement strand
CCTGACCGACCGGCCGATCAAGGACAGCGAAGAGGTCGCCGACGGTATCGTCATCGATTACGACGATGATGGTCGCATTGTCGGCATCGAAATCCTCGACGCATCGAAGCGCACCGCGGACCCGACCGCGCTCAAGCATTTCAGCTTCGAGGAGGCTTAGACTGCCGGCGCGTCCTCCGCTTTGCGAATGAACGCGTGTGCACGGCGCCTTCCGTGCTTTTGTCCACCCTTTGTTGCCAAAACCGCAACAGGAAAGAGCGGACTGCGCTTTGCTCAGTCGCCCTACGGGCTCGGACACGTCGAAGGCTGAACCGACTCAACGGCACCTATGGATGACCTGATGAGGTGTGTAGTATGTACTGGCTGCAACTCTTAAGCCCTGCGACTGGTGCAGTGTTCGGAGCAATTGGTGCAGTACTCGGCTATTTATTTAAGTTCTACCTTGATCGACGGAAGGCTTCTGAAGACCGCGCCTTCGTTGACAAAAGAGACCATTATCGAAACCTCCTTTTGTGCTTGAAGAGCCTTCGTGAGGGAAGCACCGAACACATCGGAATGCTGTGGTACGAGTATTCGTTCCTTTGGCTTCACGCCCCAGATTCGGTGATAAAGTCAGCCAATGCGCTCGTAACGAAGATCAAAGAATCGTCACTAACAGCCGAAGATTTGGCTCCATTCGTTGGGGACCTCCTTTTGCAAATTCGCCGCGATATGGGATTCTCAAAAACCTCACTTATTCCGACAGACTTCAAAGGCAGCGTGTGGAGCCCGTAGCGACCATTAGATTGCCGCAGCGTGAGCCATTGCGAAGCCCATCACTCACGCTGCGCATGCTGCGGCCGGGTGAGCCGCACGATTTGGGGTCTTTGGGGCGACGAGCCTCACGGTCGAGGCTCCTATTTCGTGCATTGGACGGTCCGGCATGTTTCCGAGAATGGCGCCGACATCGATCTGATTTTCGCCGGATCGAAAAACGAAGGCGAAGACTTTCCCGACTCTCATGCGGTGAGCATCAAATACCGAGTCTTTGACCGCGGACCCGAGATGATGGTGGTCGATGCGACGGAGCGCGCCTTTGCGATGAGTCCGCGCATCGGTCATTGCCTCAAACGCAGCGATGTCATCGGCGGGCCGCTCGCCAGGACGGTGTTCGATACTTGCGATGCGTTCCTTCTCCAGGATACGCGGCTCGCTGCGTTATGGGATGTACCGCAAGGGAAGTGATCTCACCTCGCCCCGGTGGGGAGAGGTCGCGAGCGAAGCGGGCGGGTGAGGGGGGACGTGCCTGGAGGGCTCGATCCCCCTCACCCGGCTCGGTCTCGTTTCACTCGACCTCGCCGGCCTCTCCCCCAACCGAACTCGATAGATCGAGTTCGGCTAATGAAAACTGCCGAAGTCGGAAACATCCGACTTCGGGTGGGGAGAGGCGAATTTCAGCGCGGCGCCTACTCCGCCGGCTGCGCCAGCGTATCAGCCCGCGCGCGGTAGATATGCGAAGCCGCCGCGGCGAAGGCGCAGAGCGAGGCAACGCTCATGATCGCCTGAACGAGCGAGAACAGCAGTCGACTCGGCCGGCTAAAGTCCGGCGGCAGCAGGATGTAATAGAGCAACACGACGACGACGATAGGCGGCACCGCCACGCAAAACATGATCAAGACGACGCGCCACGAGCTTCCCTTGGTGTCGTTTCGCGCGTTGCGCCAGCTGGCTCCCGGCGCATCGATGGCGATGGCGGGAAACAGAATGGCGCGCCGCACCGTCACGATGACGGTGGTGACAAACAGCACGAACACGACGAGCCCGAGCACGGTCCGGACGACCGAATCCTGGCCCTCGTCTTGCGCGAAGCTCTCGACAATGCCGGGAAGCGACCACAAAAACCTGACCAGTATGGCGAACCCGGCAAAGCGCACGTAGCGCGTGCTGAACGGATCCAGCGGATAGCGGTCCGCCACTTCGCCCAACAGCACATAGCGGTGCACGACAATGGCGAGGGGCGCGAGCAGCGCGCCGTACACGACACTGGAAACAACGGTGAAGACAGGCAGCCAAGGGCTGCCCAAGAGCGCGCGCGGGGAAATGATCAAGAAAGTCGCCAGCGACAGCGCGATGATGATGACGACGGCGATGCCGGCGACCATCGGCATGGCGCCGATCGCCCGGAAGGCGTCTGCCCACGCCGTCAGCGCGGTACCGATGATCGGCGGCTTTGCCAGCGTCGCCATCGCCTCGTCCCCGTGCCGGCGCGCGATATTGCTTGATCCCGCCGCGCCTTGCGGCCGTCCGGCGTCCCGCGACGGCATCATGGATCGCCGGATTATTCCCGATCAAGTCGGAGCCGGCGTCCGGCAATGACAATCTAACAAAGCTGGCGTGAATTGATTCCACCTCTCCCCGGTGGGGAGAGTCGCCCGCCGAAGCATTCGCGAAGGCGGGCGGGTGAGGGGGGACGTGCCGGGATGGATCGATCCCCCTCACCCGGCTCTGTCTCGTTTCACTCGACCTCGCCGGCCTCTCCCCCAAGGGGCGAGGCGAATTTTATTTACTTCAGCGACAGCGCCAGTCCGCTCAGATCGAGGCTGACGATCAGGCCGGTCTGCTCGCCGGCGAGCGTCAATACGGCGCCGTTCTGGTTGGCCAGCACCACGGCCTGCGCGCCGTGGATGACGGCCGCGCCGCCGCCGGCCTGGCCATAGACGCCGTTGACGTCGGACGGGCGGTTGATGTTGGTGACGGTGCCGTGGAGGCGCGTCTCCGAGGCGCCGAAGGTGAAGCCGTAGCTCAACCCCCCGATCGACAGCGGATAGCTGCGGCCCTGGAAGTTGAGCACGCCTTCGCCGGCCGAGCCGCCGACGACGAAACCGGCCTTGAAGATGCGGATAAAAATCGTGCCCGACTCGGCATGCGCAACCGACACCGCGCCGGCCAGCGCCACCAGGGCAAGCAAGCCTGCTCGCAATCCCGACATGAGTTTCATTGTAAGTCCCCCATTTCGAATAAAGCGCCGCGGCGCGTGAGCGATTCGGCACTGTATCATGACCGCCGCCGCGACGCGCGGGTGGGCGCCGCCGCGCGGGTGGGCGCCGCCGCGCCGGTGGTAAGCGCGGCCAGCGGCCATTCAGCAGCAGATCAGGCGCATCGTTCGGAACTCCATTTACGAGGTCATGGCGCAGCGTAGCCCGGATTGAGCGAAGCGCAATCCGGGGGTCGCTTTGACGTTTCGCCGCTCGGGTCCAGCAAGACGCTACGCTTCATGCGGACGACTGTCTCGCCCGGCGCTAGAATGCGGCGCATGATCACGCTTTATTCCTATCCCGAGCTGTTCGGCGTCGCCGACAACAATGGCTATGGACTGAAGGTCTTCGCCTTCATGCGGCTTGCGGGCCTGCGGTTTGTCCACGAGCACATCTTCGATGCATCAAAGGCGCCGCGCGGACAGTTGCCCTATATCGTCGACGATGGCGAGACCATCGGCGACAGCGAGACCATTATCGCGCACCTCAATCGAAAATATGCGCTCGCCATCGACGCCGATTTAAGCGCGGCACAGCGCGATCAAAATCTCCTGGTCACGCGCCTGCTCGACGATCTCTACTGGGTGATGTCCTATTCGCGCTGGAGGGACGAGCGTTATTTTCCGGCATTCCGCGACGCGCTTCTGCGCGAGCATCCGCAGCTAGACGCCGAGGGCCTGCGCAAGGCGCAGGAGTTCAACTTTCAGCGCTACTATTATGCGGGCATCGGCCGTTACGCGCCGGAAGCAGCCTATGCGCGCGGCCTTGCCGATCTCGGCGTGCTGACGCGGCTCGTGCCTGCGGGCGGCTATGTCCACGGGCCGCAGCCGACCAGCATCGACGCCGGCATTTACGGCTTCATCGCTAATATCTGGTTCTTCGATATTGGCACGCCGCTCAAGCGCTTCGTGGCGGAGCACCCTAATCTGGCGCGCCATTGCGAGGCGATCCATGCCATGGTGATGCGGCCGCCGCTCTAGAGGCGAATTTTTCGCTTACGACCTCACCCTTCCACCATCGACATTGAGCGTCTGGCCGGTCATGAAGGCGGCGTCGTCGCTGGTCAGGAACGACAGCGCGCCGACGAGATCGTCCGCCACTTCCACGCGCTTGATCGCTTGCAGCGTGGCGACGGCGGCAAATTCGTCGTCCATGGTGGCAAAGCCCGGGCGCGGCTTGCGCGCCAGCGTGCCCGGCGAACGGGTCAGCCCGGGCGCAATGGCGTTCACCGTGACGCCGTCGGCGGCGACGTCGCCGGCAAGGCCTCGCGTAAAGCCGATGATGCCGCCCTTGCTGGCGACGTAATGGGCAAAGCCGGTGGTCACCGAGCCGAACGTGCTTGACGCCATGTTGACGACGCGCCCCCATTTGCGCGCGCGCATGCCCGGCATGAAGGCGGCGGTGACGAGGAAGGTGCCGTCGAGATTGATGGACAGCACCTTGCGCCAATCGGCAAAGGTCATGGTGGCGAAATCAGCTTGCGGAAAAATCCCGGCGCAGTTCACCACGATATCGACATGGCCGAATTTGGCCTGCACCTGTTTCGTCATCGCCGCAACCGAGTCCTCCTTGGACACGTCGCACACGACCGCCAGCGCATTGCGTCCCGCGGCTTCGACCAACTTCACCGTGTCGCGGCCGTCGGCGAGATCGGCGACGGCGATATGCACGCCGTCTTCCGCAAGACGCTTGGCAAATGCCTGCCCGATGCCGTTCGCCGCTCCGGTGATGACGGCGACCTTGTCCTTGTGCCCTTTGCCCACGAAACGTCTCCTCGAATTATCGTTGCCCGATCGCTGCGAGCGTAGCTCGGATGGAGCAAAGCGCAATCGGGGGCCGGCCTCACCGCTCATTCCCGGATTTCGCGTTGCTTCACCCGGGCTACTTGCTTCCGCGCGAGCGCGGCGCGGACCCGGTCATCGGGAGGGTGGGTTCATGACCGCTCCTCTGCTATAAGTGCGCGACACCGATGCAGACGAGGGGAGTGGCAAATGGCCAAGGCTGCGACGCGCGATGAAGGTCCGGGCGATAAAGCCGGGGGCGATAAAGAGGTTACGGCACGACCGCCGATGGTCTCGGATTATGGCTTGGCGCTCATTGTGTACGTCCTCTATCTCCTCGGCTTCCTCACCGGCGTGAGCGCGGTGGTCGGACTGATCATTGCGTGGCTGCAGGTCGAGCGCGCCGAGCCGGTGACCCGCAGCCATTTCCGCTTCCAGATCAGGACTTTTTGGATTGGGCTTCTTTATCTCGCTGCCGGTGCGATCACGTTGCACGTCGCGATCGGCGCGCTGATCCTGTTGTGGTGGGTCGTTTGGACCGCGATCCGTTGCGTCAAGGGCCTGTTGGCCTTGAACGCTGGCGAACCGATCGCCGATCCGGAGTCCTGGTTGTTCGGTTGAGCGAAACGGCGGCCGGAGCCGGTCAGAAAGAGACGCCGACGCGCCGGCCCTTCTGCCACACTACCAGACAGTTTTTCTTGACACCGCCGTGGTTGAGTATGAAGCGCTTCGGAATGTCGTCGGCGCCGTGCACGTCGAGGCAGGCGCCGCCGGCGCTGAGATCGACGATGGTGCAGACCGTCGAGGCGCCTCTGACATCGGCGAAGATGATCCCGGTCTTGGCGACCAATCCGGTCGGCCGGACCCGATGGAATCGTCTGTTCTCGCGCATTGCGGTGTCGTGGCGGCGTTTCCAGCCGCGATAGTAATGTCAGGACTTATACGGATGCAATGCGCCGCGCCGGCCGCTGTCTGTGATTGACGAACTCAAGATAAATCCTTGGTTTATTCGGTCGTTACAAGCGTAGCCGGATGAGCAAGGAATCGGCGCGAAGTTCGCTCGGGGCGACGCGCTTCGTCGTCGTTCAGCCGCCGCCCGTCCTCGCCCGATAGGCCTCGATCGCCGCGCGCAACTTTTGCGGCAGCGGCGCCGGCTTCTTCGTCTCGATCGACATCATGGCGGTGACCATGCGGGCGCGCAGCCGCTCCAATCCGCCGCGGTGGCAGACGATGACGATGCCGAGCGAGGAGCGGCCGACACGATCGACCAATAAAGTGAGCTCGATGACTTCGCCCATCAGGCTCGGGATCTTGAAATCGCATTCGATATGCACGAAGGGAAAGGCATAGCGCCCGGCCATCACCAGCTCGGCGTAATCGTGCTTGAGCTCGTCCTTATACCAGTCCTCGATCACGCCGTTGAACATGTCGAAATAATGCGGGAAATAGACGATGCCGGCCGGGTCGCAATGCGAAAAGCGGATCGGCACGCTGCGGGTAAAGGCGCCGTCGGGCGGCGTGAATATTTCTTCGCGCATGAGGCGGCATTCCTGAGTCGTGCTGGCGGCTAGGCAAGGGTAATCCAGCGCCGGCGCCGGCGATACAGCGCGCCGGCGCGAGCGTCAGCGGCTGCTCCGTTATTGGCCACGGCCCTGGTCGAGTTCCTCCAGGATGCGCTGCTGCACCGCCGGGCTGTCGATGATGCCCATGTGGCTGTAGCCGGGCACCGGAATGTTCTCCGCACCAGCGATGGTGCCGCCGAGCTCGCCGACGAAATTCACCGCATGCACCGTGCTGCTCACGGCGGCTGGGGCCGAGGGGTCGACGCCGATCATGGTGACGTCGCGGGCGCCGCAAGCGGCGGCCTGCGTCGCGACCTCGGCGGCGCGTTCGGCGCCGAACGAGTGGCCGATCACGATGATGCGGTCGCCGATGTGCGCGCAGGCGTCGGCGGCGAATTGGCGATTTTGCTCGTAGCTGCCGTAAGCGACGATATAGCCGCGCTGCCGCAGTTGGTCGACCACGACCGCCAGACCGTGGCCGACGAAGAGGCCGTTCATCACATAGGCGCGGGTGGCCGCGGAAGCTTCCGTGGTGAGCGCCGCCAGCACCGCCATGCCGCAACAAAGAAGACGCATTTTGTAAGCATTGCCGATTATCTGGCACCCTGCAACATCGCTTCCGCTGCCGCAGCGGGCAACGCGCTCAGGCGTGCGCGGGGGGATTTTTACGCCGCTCGAATCTGCCAGCAGTGGGCATCGGCCTCGATGCGGGCGATCGCTTCCGCGAGACTGTGCGCGTAATCGATGAAAGTGCGGCCGAGCCAGTCCTGCCGCTGCACGATCAGATAGCCGTGCTGCTCCACCACGTAGTACTTGCGATTACCGCAAGCGAAGGCGCGTTCCGCTGCCACCGAAAGCCTCCGTAGGCGCATCGGCCCCTCAACCGCCTCGGCTGTAGAGTACGGTCAAGCTTGCGCGCTGGCAATAACGCACCGGAACATATCGGCGTGACGGTGCGCTTGCATCCTGCGGAGCGGGTTAGCCAGCCTTAAGCGCGGGCCGGCGGGCGCGGCTGCGCGCCCCTCGCCGCTGTCCTGGCACTTGCGCGTTCCGCGCCCGGCGCAAATCCTGGACGCTCAACGCGCGCCGCGCGCATTTGATCCAGATGTAACAGAACCGCTCGTTTGCTATGCTCGCCGCCGAGCAAGTGGGAGGCGCCCATGGCCGGGCTATTGGACAATCACATCGCCGTCGTCACCGGCGCGGGCTCCGGCATCGGCCGCGCCATTGCGCTTGGCTTCGCGCGCGAGGACGCCATGCTCGCGGTGCTCGATATCAACGGCGACACCGCGGCCAAGACCGCAGCCGACATCCGCGCCGCTGGCGGCAGGGCGCATGCCTTTACGCTCGACGTCGCCGATCGGCAGGCCTGCCGCGCCGTTGCGGCGAGAGTCGCAAGCGACGTCGGCCGGGTCTCGATCCTGGTCAACAATGCCGGCATCAACCGGCGCAACGCTTTCGCCGGAGAGCCAGACGCGGTGATCAAGGACTGGCAGGACATCATGGCGGTCAATCTCAACGGCCTGTTCAACGTCACGCATGCCTTCCTCGCGCCGCTGCGCGCCGCCAAGGGCCGCATCGTCAATATCGCCTCGATCCAGTCCTTCGTGCATGTGCGCACGCCGAATTCGCCGGCCTATACCACCTCGAAGCACGGCGTGCTCGGTTTTACCCGCGCCTTGGCCGCCGAGCTCGGCAAGGATGGTGTGCGCGTCAATGCCATCGGCCCCGGCCTCATCGAGACGCCGCTGAACGAAAAGGTTCGTGCTACGCAGCCGGAGCTGGTAAAAATCTTTCTCGACCATACGCCGCTCGGCCGCACCGGTAAGCCGGAAGATATCGTCGGCCCGGCGCTGTTCTTGGCGTCGGATCTGTCGGCCTATGTCACCGGCGCCATCGTCATGGCCGACGGCGGCTACCGGACGATCTAGAGCCGATGCCGAAAAGCGAACGCCGTCCTTCGGAACGATCAAGCAAGGCGCCGCGAACGCTATTTTGCTTTCATCTGGTCGGCGGATTTCAGGATGATCTCCGGCTTGCCGCGATAGAGCGAAACCGCGCCGGTGACGTCGACGATCTTGCCGTCGAGCGCCTTGACGTTGGGGAATTTCCCGCTGTCGTCGGAGAAGATCACCGCGGCGAAGGCGTTATCGGGATAGCGGCCGCCGATGTCGATGAAGGTCGCGCCCGATCGCGTGATGTAAACGTTACCGACCGGACCCTCGATCGTCACCGTCTGCCCGACATGCGCCTTGGCGTCGGCCGGCGCGATGGTCTGCTGTGCCAGCGCCAGCGCCGGCACGGCGAGCGCGGCAAGACCGAGAGCCGAGCCGAGAACCGAACCTAAAGTAAGAACGGGAGCCTTCATATCTCATCTCCTTCGGGCGGAGGTTAAGAACAAAACAGGAACATAAACTCTGGGTCGAGTCAAGCCGCTTGGACACGGCTTGCGACGGGTTCATAGAATCGGCCCTTGAACCGCCGTGAGGCGCGAACACGACAAATGGCATCACGCCCACTGGGGGCTCGCCGTGATTCATCACCCTTTGCCGGCCATGCACACGCTTACCGCGGCCTATCGCGACTGGCGACGCGCCTTGCTCGTGCTGCGCATGCTCGTGGTCAGTGCGTTTCTCATTCTTGCCGGGCTCTCCGCAGTCGGGGAATTCGTCCCACAGAGCCTATGGGGCCAAAATTTCACCGGCCACGCCTTGGATCTTGCCGACGACGCGATCTGGGCGATGCTGCTGACGCCGGTCGTCATCGCCGTCCACCGCTTCGTGATCCAGGACGTGGTCACGCCGGGTTATACGCTTCC
>JASHOX010000286.1 GCA_030038415.1 Xanthobacteraceae bacterium | reverse complement strand
GCGATCGGCAGTGCGGTCAATGAACCGCCGCCGTTCGCCTGGGAAAGCTTCGCTGCGCGTTCAAGCAGGCGCGCGTGGACATAGAACACATCGCCCGGATAAGCCTCGCGGCCCGGCGGTTGTCGCGTCAGTAGGGCGATTTCGCGGTGCGTGGCGGCATGCTTGGTCATGTCGTCGATGACGACAAGCGCGTGCTGGCCGCGGTCGCGAAAATATTCCGCCATCGTAAAGCCGGCGAACGGCGCGATCCATTGCAGCCCCGGGGCGGACGATGCGCTAGCGACCACGAAGATGCAGCGCTGCGGGGCGCCATGGGTCTCGATCGCGTCGATCAACCGCTTGACGGTCGACGACTTCTGGCCGATCGCCACATAAACGCAAATGATATCGCTGAATTTCTGATTGATGATGCAATCGACGGCGACGGCGGTTTTGCCGATGGCTCTATCCCCCAAGATCAATTCGCGCTGACCTCGTCCGAGGGCAAACATGGAGTCGATCACCAACACGCCGGTCTGCACCGGCTCGCTAACGAAGTCGCGGTCGACAATAGCGGGGGCCGCCCGCTCGACAGGTGCGTAGGTTTCAGCCTTTATCGCTTGCTTGCCGTCGAGCGGCCGGCCGAGCGGATCGACGGTACGGCCGAGGAGACCCGGCCCGATCGGCACCTGCACGACCCCGCCCATGCGGCGGACCAAGTCTCCGGCCTCGATCGACTCGGATTCATCGAGCAGCACGCAGCCGAGGCAGTCTTGATCCAGCGTGATTGCAAAGCCGACTTGCCCGCGCTCGAAATGCACCAGCTCGTTTAGGCGAACATCGGCAAGCCCGGTCACGAGCGCAATCCCATCTGCGACCTTGTCGACGCGGCCAACCTGCTCCGCCACCGGCGCGAGCGAGGCTGCTTCGACTCGCTTTCTTGCGTCGTCCAGCCAGGCGTCAAGCGCGGCGCGCGCACCAGTCATGCCTTCAGCTCCCGGCGGATGCGCTCGAGATCGGCGGCCCAGCTGTTGCGAATGATTGTATTTGGGCCGTGGACTTCGATGCCGGCGATGATGGCTGGATCGCTCCGGAATACCAGCGGCAATTCCGCGCCGAACGCCTTTTCCAGCGTGGCGGACACGTTCTGCATTTCCTGGTCGGAAAGAGGTGCCGCCGTCACCACCTCGACTTGGCGGCCGGTCGTAACGGCGGCCGCAACACCATCGCGTGCTTCGGCGGGCAACGACTGCACTTCGGCGCAAATTTCATCCAGAAACGTCCGAAGTAAGACCCGATGGGGAACGCGCCCAAGCAGACGTCGCGCGATTTCAACAGACAGATCGCCGGCGTGAGCAATGAGTTGTGCTTCTGCCGCGGCCCGGTCACGTACGATTGCAGCGTCCGCGTCGGCCCGCAGTTTCGCAAGTTCCTGAGACGTTTGCGCAAGCATATTCTGCTTTTCGCTTTGCACTTCAGCGCGCGCAGCCGCGATCAGATCTTCGCGCCGCGCCGCGATGTTGGCGCGTACTTTATCGGCCTCGGCACGCATATTGACGGCCTCATCGCGCTCACGAGCCGCATCTTCAAGCAGTTTGTTCGCTTCCTGCTGGCGTTTGGCGACAACCTCCATGATCGGCCGGAAGAAAAACCGGCCGAGAATCCAGACGAGAATAAGGACGTTGACGGTTTGCAGCGCCAGCGTCCACCAGTCGATATGCATGACGTCAACGAGCGAACGGATTGGCGAACAGGAGCAATAGTGCGATCACCAGACAGTAGATCGCCATCGTCTCGATCATGGCGAGGCCGACGAACAGCGTGCGGGATATCGTACCTGCCGCTTCCGGCTGGCGCGCGATGGCGTCCATCGCTGAGGCGACCGCGCGGCCTTCGGCGAGAGCGGGACCGATGGCGCCGAACGAGACGGCCATCGCCGCAGCGAAGATGCTGATTATCTCGATCCAATTCATGATCTTCCCTCTTCCTCGTGTCGGGCGCGACGCTCTCCCAAGGCGCTGCCAATGAATACCATCGCGAGCACCGTGAAGATGTAGGCCTGGATCGCTCCGACCAGCAGTTCCAAGGCCATCAGCGGGATCGGCACCAGCAGTCCCGCAAGAGTCAGAATAATGCCGATGATGAAGACCCCGCTCATCACGTTCCCGAACAAGCGCACGATCAGGGAGAATGTGCGGGTGAAGGTCTCGACAAGGTTGAGCGGAATCATAACGATGCTGGGCTCGGCGAAGGTTTTCAGATAGCCGCCGACGCCGCGCGCGCGTATGCCAAAATAGATGATTGCAGCGAAGACGATCACGCCCAGAGCGGCGTCGGTCTCGATATGCGCGGTCGGCGGCTCGACGCCCGGTATCAGCGACGACCAGTTGGCGAAGAGAATGAAGAGAAACAGCGTGCCGACCATCGGCACGTAAGGGCGCGGCTCGACGCGCATGGTGGCACGGATCTGATCTTCGATGGCGCCGACGACGAGTTCGAGCACGGTTTGATAACGGTTTGGCGAAAGCGTGAGAGCCCGCGTCGCCAGCAGACCAAGCACAGTAAGGGCCGCCATGAGTCCCCAAGTCACCACGACGGGCCCGGTGATCGGAATCGGACCGATCCGGAACAGCGTGCTGAGCGTCAACGGGGATTCGATCATGCGCGCTCTCCCATGCCTAGCGCAGCGGTCCGCATGACCAGAATGCCGACGGCGGCCATCAGCAGCGCAACCGCGCCGAAGCGGCTGACGATGACCGCAAGCGCGCCGCCAAGAACGGCGAGGCGCCCAAGCTGCAGCACCATCGGCAGGAGCGGCGCACGCCCGGCAACGAATAGTTTGACGCACCATTGCAGCGTTCGGAGCTGCAAGAGGCCGATGACAGCTCCGCAGCATAGCCAAAGGCCAGCTTGCAGTGCGAGCGACGCAGGTTCGTCTGGATGGAGATCGATCATTGCCTGTGCATCCACCGCCAGCCGGACCAGAAGCCGACCGCAACACCCAGCATCAGCAGCGCCGCACTCCAGAAAATCCCGCTGCCGAACATGCGATCGAGCCATCGCCCGACAAACAGCCCCAGCAAAGTCGGCGCGACAATGATCCAGCCAAGAATCCCTATCTGCCCGACGAACCGGGCCATCGATGGCTCGCCTTCGGTGAGCCAATGGACCCGGCGATCCTGCCTTTTGCGCACCGCATCCGCCATGCCATCGGGAGAAGGCTGCCGGCGCTCAAGGCTCTCGGCGTTCATGATCCGGCTCCAAAGAAAGTGGGCCGATCTGGGCGCAAGTACCGTACGATCTGCCTGATGGCCCGCATCTGCAGTTGCAGGCTTTCGGTGCGCGTGGCGCGCTCGGCTTCGACGGCTTCGTGGAATTTCGTCAATACCACTTGTTCGAGCCGATCGAGATCGTCGCCCATGATCGCTTCACGCGTGGCGATTGCAACTTCGTCTCCGTTTGCGACCGATAGAACGCCGCGGCGCACCGCGCAAAAGCGCTGGCGGCCGCCGCTTTGTCGCCAGGTCAACACTGAAGTCACCAGCGCCGTCAGAAATTCGGCATGACCGCTGAGAATACCAAAACTGCCGGTTTCATCCTCGGCACGCACGGCAACCACATCGGTTTCGTCGACGACGACGGCGGTGGGAGTTGTAATGAGCAGTCTCATGACGCCATCACGTCGCGTTTCGAAGAAGCTTCCTTGAAGCGTGCTTCGTCGATGGTACCGCTCATATAGAGCGAAGCTTCCGCCCACCGGTCGCAGGTGCCGTCAAGTATCGCGCGGCAGCCTTTAAGCGTTTCAGCCAGCGGCACGGATCGGCCGGGCTTGCCGGTGAACGCCTCAGTGACCGCGAAGGGTTGGGTCAGAAATCGCTGCAATCGCCGCGCGCGCATGACGATCGTGCGATCCTGCGCGCTCAGCTCTTCGATGCCGAGAAGCGAGATGATGTCCTGCAGGTCCTTGTAGTGGGCGATCGCCCTGCGGACGTCCTCGGCGATACGATAATGATCTTCACCGACGACGATCGGATCGAGCAAAATCGAAGAAGAGTTCAGAGGATCGACTGCCGGATACATTCCTTCGGCGGCCATCGATCTTGACAGGACGATCATGCTGTCAAGATGCGATGATATGGCCGTCACAGCAGGGTCCGTGAAGTCGTCGGCGGGAACATAGACCGCTTCAATCGCCGTCACCGAAACGCCGCCGACCGAGGCGATCCGCTCATGCAACGCAGCGACTTCGGTGGCAAGAGTCGGCTGATAGCCGACTCGGGACGGCAGGCGACCGAGTAGCCCTGAGACTTCGCTGCCGGCCTGAACGAAACGAAACACATTATCCATAAGCAACAGAACGTTCTGCCGCTTCTGATCGCGAAAATACTCGGCAATCGTCAGTGCCGTCATTCCGACCCGCCAGCGCGCGCCGGGCGGCTCGTTCATCTGACCGTAAACCAAAACGCTGCGATCAAGGACGCCCGACCGCCGCATTTCCGTGAAGAGTTCGTGGCCTTCTCGGGAGCGCTCGCCAATGCCGGCAAAGATGGAAATGCCCTGGTAGCTCTTCACCATTGCATGAATGAGCTCCATGACCACGACGGTCTTGCCGACCCCGGCGCCGCCAAACATAGCAGCTTTGCCGCCTTGGGGCAGAGGCGCGAGAAGGTCAATGACCTTGATACCAGTCTCGAAAATCGCCGTGGCCGGACTGCGCCGTTCGAGCGGGGGTGCTGGCCGATGGATGGGCGCGCGCGGCAAATCCGGCGGGAACGGAGCGAGCCCGTCGCAAGCCGTTCCCGTGACGTCGAGCAGACGTCCCAGCACGGCTTCATCGACCGGCACTGTCACTGGAGCGCCGCTGGCGCGCACGCTCACGCCGCGCCTTAAGCCGGCAGTCGCCTGAAGCGCGACGCCGCGGACGGTCTGCTTGTCGAGATGCGCCTGGACTTCGACGATAAGCTTTTCCGGCCGATCCCATTCGATAACGAGAGCCTCGTCGAGCTGAGGCAATCGACCGGGCGCAAAGGACACGTCAACCACCGCGCCGCGCACGGCGATCACCTTGCCCAGCGGCGTGTTGGAGTCCGTTGTCATAAGGTCCGTCCTTTGGCGATTAAGGGTTCGCGGCGGTGGCACCTTCGCGCTGCACTCTCTACTCAACCAGCTTTGCTCTCAATGGCCAAGAATTGAGCGTATCTCTTCTACGCTTCGATCAAAACCTTAAGCGCATTGGTCTTGGCCGCCGCGCCGAAGGTCTCATAAGCCTCCAGGATTCTGTCGAGCTTGAAGCGGTGCGTGATCAGCTGCTTCGGATCGATGCGATGCGACTGCACCGTCTTGAGCAGCATCGGCGTAGTGACTGTATCGACCAGCCGTGTCGTAATCGCGATGTTGCGGTCCCACAGCCGCTCCAGGTGCAAGTCGGCCTTGACGCCGTGCACGCCGATATTGGCGATGATGCCGCCGGGCGCCACGATGTCCTCGCAGGTGATGAAGCTCGCCGGCACCCCGACCGCCTCGATGGCGGTATCGACGCCGCGGCCGTTCGTCATCGTCATGATCTTGTCGACCGCCTTGCCGTCCTTGTTGTTGATCACGGATGTAGCGCCGAAACGCGTCGCCATTTGCGGGCGGTTGTCGTCCATGTCGACCATGATGATTTGGGCCGGCGAATAGAATTGCGCCGTGAGCAGTGCGGCAAGCCCGATCGGCCCAGCGCCGACGATGGCGACGGTCGCGCCGGGCTCGACCTTGCCGTTGAGCACGCCGCATTCGAAGCCGGTCGGCAAAATGTCGCTCAACATCACGAGCGCATCCTCCTCGGCGCCTCCTGGAATGTGATAGAGGCTCGTATCGGCGAACGGGATGCGGACATATTCAGCCTGCGTGCCGTCGATCTTATTGCCGAGGATCGAGCCGCCGTTGACGCAATGCGAATACATGCCGCGGCGGCAATAATCGCATTTGCCGCAGGACGAGATGCACGACACGATGACCCGGTCGCCGGGATGAAACGCGGTGACTGCGGCGCCGACCTTGTCGACGATACCGACGCCCTCATGGCCGAGGATGCGGCCCGGCGCGCAAGTCGGCACGTCGCCCTTGAGGATGTGAAGGTCGGTGCCGCAGATGGTCGTTTTGACGATCTTGACGACGGCGTCTGTCGGCGCGGCGATATCGGGCTGTTGCCGCTCTTCAACAGCTTTCTTTCCGGGACCGTTATAAACCAGCGCCTTCATGTCGTTCTCCGTCAATGCCCGCCCTTAGCTAAGGCTTTTGCTGCATTGCTCGTTGCGGGGATTTGACCTGAATCAAGATCGACGCCGGCGCGGCAATCTGTCCTCGGTTGCGAAGATACTGTGACAGAAGAAGCCCGCTGCGCCGAGCGCTTCCAAATCTGAGACGAAAAAGGCGCCGCGTGGCTGCGGCGCCGAACAAAGAACTAGGCGCAAACGATGTTCAACGTCCTGCCAGCAAGCGCCGGCCGGCCCAGCCGCTCAGCCAAATCACCGCGGCAAGTGCGAGCGCAACCACCGAAACGATCGGCAGCCCGCGCGGAGCATTGAGAAAGTAGGAAATCACTGCCAGCGCCGCCACGAAGCCGGCCAGTATCGTAGCGGTCCGGTAGAAGAAGACTCCGCCCTGCTCGTCCATG
>JASHOX010000285.1 GCA_030038415.1 Xanthobacteraceae bacterium | reverse complement strand
TTTGGCTCGGGGGCGACAGCCATCAGAATTTGACTGTCCCGAACTACGAGCAGCTGTTGAAAAGGGTACGAGAACAAGGCGGTGAGCTAACGCCGCGAAGCCTCTAGCATCGAGAGGAAAATATCTTCGACCACATCGCGCGGCCGATCCACGCGACTGTCACGATCCTCAAATGCTCGAACGCCCGCCTCAATCATTGCGGGAGTTATCTCGATGTCGGGCGCGCCAGCCCTGCCGGTAGGCGGTAAGGCGCTACCAGTACTACCAATAGTTTTTGTGGTGTCAACCATAGATACCCGGGCGGAGGTTAAGAACACAACAGGAACATAAACTCTGGGTCGAGTCAGGCCGCTTGGACACGGCTTGCGACGGGTTCATAGAATCGGCCCTTGAACCGCCGTGAGGCGCGAACACGACAAATGGCATCACGCCACTGGGGGCTCGCCGTGATTCATCACCCTTTGCCGGTCATGCACACGCTTACCGCGGCCTATCGCGACTGGCGACGCGCCTTGCTCGTGCTGCGCATGCTTGTGGTCAGTGCGTTTCTCATTCTTGCCGGGCTTTCCGCAGTCGGGGAATTCGTCCCACAGAGCCTATGGGGCCAAAATTTCACCGGCCACGCCTTGGATCTCGCCGACGACGCGATCTGGGCGCTGTTGCTCACGCCGGTCGTCATCGCCGTCCACCGCTTCGTGATCCAGGACGTGGTCACGCCGGGTTATACGCTTCCACTCGGCGATCCAGTCTACCAAAGGTTCTTCCTCTGGCTGTTCGCCCTGAAGGTCTTGTCGGGACTGCCGTTCGACCTGCTCGGCGCGATGCAAGCGCTCGAATGGCCGCTCTGGGCGAGCACGCTCGGGCTTGTCGTCGCGCTGGTCGCGGCCATCGGTCTGTCGCTGCGGCTGATGATTTTACTCCCTGCGCTTGCGGTGCAGGCACCTGGCGCGACCGCCTCCCATGCGCTCGCCGACAGCCAAGGCCAGACCTTGCGGCTGTTCGCGATCTTTTTCCTCGCGCTCATCCCATGGGTCGCCGTCAGCCTCGGCGGCATCCTGTTGCTCGGGCGCCGCGTCGGGGTCACCGGCTCGCCGCAGATGATGATCGGCTTGGTAATGGGGGCCCTGTTGCAAACGATCGAGCTGACGCTGTCGGCGGTCATCGCCAGCCACGCCTTTCGATCGCTTGCCGCCGCGGTCAATCGCGCGCCAAAACTTGCATTGGCGCATCCGATCAGCCGGCGCCGTCTGGATTGAACCGCCGGCATCGCCATGACCTCTAAGTATTTCTACAAATAGCCGCCTGTTCGGTCCGCGGGCATTGTCCAAACATTCGCGTCGGCACTGATTCGGATTTTCGCCGAAACGTGCAAGGTGTGCGGAGCGGCGCGGCCGTCTCGTAGCAAAGTCAGTGCGGTCTTGCGTAACCGTGCCAGTCGACCGACGCGGCCTATGCGGCCGTCCGCGCGACAGATCAGCGGAAGAGACACACCATGCACACGATCGCCTTGGTTTCGCAAAAGGGCGGCAGCGGCAAGAGCACGCTCGCCATCGGTCTTGCGATCGCGGCCATGCAGGACGGCCACAAGGTCTGCCTGCTCGAGACCGATCCGCAGGGCACCGTTTCGAATTGGCGGCGGCGGCGGACGCAAAGCGAGCCGATGGTCGAGACCGTCATTGCCGGTTTCGAGATCGAGCAAAAATTGCCGCTGCTGCAGCACAGCGGCGTGACGCTGACCCTGATCGATACCGCCGGCGGCGAAAGCTCGACCACCGCGGCTGCGATCGCTGCGTCGGATTTGTGCCTGATCCCGGCGCGGCCGAGCCCGGCCGATATCGAGGCCGCGGCGCCGACGCTGAGCTCGGTGCGCCGGCTCGACAAGCCGTTCGCCTTCATCCTCAATCAGACGCCGGCGCGCAGCCCGCGCCTCGATCACGCCGCGTCGGCGCTTGGCGATGCCGCCGCGGCGCACAACGACATGTCGTTTGATGAAATCTCGCTCACCGCGATGGGCGTGCTGGCGCGGCCCTATATCGTGCTGCGCAACGATCAGCAGGATGCGCTCGGCGCCGGGCTAGCCGTTACCGAATATGCGCTGGACGGCAAGTCGGCGGAGGAAATCCGCAGCCTGTGGCGCTGGGTCTGGACCAAGCTTACTGGCGGATCGTCCGGTTACGTGCCCCTGGAGCTGCAAACGCCGCCCGCCGACGAGCGCATAATTGCGCTGAGCTGAAGCGGTTCAGCTCGATCGAGCTGTTTTCAAGCGGCCATTTTTTTAAACGGCCACTTTTTTAAGCGGCCAAGGGCTTGAACTTCACCACGGTGTCGAAGCGATGGTCGCAACTGTCGCAGCGCCAAAAATTTCGAATTTCGTCGCCGCTGCGGCAGGCCAAGAATTCCGGGTATTCCGCAGCCATCATCGGTTCGCCGCATTTGGGGCAGCACGGGCGCCCAAAATAGCGTTCGTGGAAAAAACGCATCCGTGCAATGGCTTTGCCAGCGACTTGCCCGGTGACTTGGAGCGTCATGGCGAATCCCTCCGTGCTCAGATGGAACCTTGTTACCGGTTCTCTGTGTCATCCTTGCGGTTACCGCTTCAACAAAGCGTGAAGGAAGCCCAGCGCTTTTTACCGAGTTGCGGTGCCGCAGTCGAAGCAGCCTGCGCCGGGCTTGCGGCAGTAGTAAAATGCTACTTGCCGGCTGCTTTGCGCAGCGCAGCGTTGATACGATCCTGCCAGCCCGGTCCGTCTTCCTGAAAGAAATCGAGCACGTCGCGATCGATGCGCAGCGATACCAATTCCTTCACGCCGGGCAGCGCCGGCGGCGCTTTCGGCGGCGCTTCCGGAGGTTTTGCGGTGACCGCCTTGAATGCTTGTTCGGCGGCGGAGCGAGGATCGGTTGGACGACGCGTCATATGATCTCCCTGTGACTGCGATGCAGCGGTTGCCGCATTATAGCCTTGGCGGAGCGACGCGGCGGGACAAATCGCGTTGCCGCCCGCCATTGCCGATCGTCACTCGCCCTCTTTTGCCGCGGCGTCATCGATGGCGCGCAATAGCGTCAACAGCGCGGAATTGAGCGGCGTGGCGATGCCGTGGCGCGCGCCAGCTGCGACAATGGCGCCGGTCAAGGCCTCGACTTCGAGGCGGCGACCGGCAAGCCGATCGAAATACATCGAGGTGCCGAGCTCCCCGGAAAACGTAAACAGCGTCGCCATCGCGCGGGCCGGCTCGTCGTCGGCGAGGTTTGCACCCTCGGCGCGCGCCACCGCAACAGCTTCGGAGAGGATGGCGTGACAGAGTTCCTGCACATCCGGCCGGCGCAACACCGCTTGCCGTTGCAGCGTCAACGTGGTGATCGGATTGGCGACCGCATTGATCAAGAGCTTGCGCCAAATCAGCGTGGCGAAGTCGCTGCTGCGCAGGACGCGAAGCGGCGTACCCTCGAGAAGCGCGGAGAAAGCGCGGCCGGCCTCATCGTCCGCGACCGCCACATCCTGGTCGGAGCCTTGCCGCAGCCGCACACGATTCGGCGCCAGCCGCTCGCCGTTGTAATAGACGATCACTGGAAGCACCGTTGCGCCTTGGGCGAGCGGCGCGACGCGGGCGACATGGCCGATGCCGTTTTGCAAAACCGCGACGCTGGTCGACGGCGTACACAGTTGCGCCAGCCATGGCGCCGCCGATTCGGTCTGATGCGTCTTGGTGCAAAGTAGTACCCAGTCGACTGCCTTGGCGTCCATCGGCTCGGTCAGCGCGGTGAGCTTGACTTCCACGCTACCGCCGGGTTGATCGAGCGTGAGCCGCTCGATCGGCCGGCGCATGCAGGCGATGACGTTGTGTCGGCCTGCCGCGGCGAGGCAGCCGGCGACAACGCCGCCGATGCTGCCCAGACCGACCACGGCGACGCGCAAACGCTGATTTACCGGCGCAACCATGCCGCCATGGTCGGGGAGATCGCGGAAAAGTCAAATGCCCGGCAATTGGTGCCGACACGCGTCCACTTAAGGATCAGCGCTGTTGCCGCGGCCGGGGCCGTCGACGGTCGTATTCGTAGTGGCCGCCGTAGCTGTAACCAGGCGCATAATCGTACAGGCCGGAACCGTAACCGGGCGCGGAACTGTAAGGCCCGTAGCCCGGATTGTAATCATAGGGACCGGCGCCGTATGGCGCGCCATACACGTAGCGCTGCGCCATCGATGCCGTCGTCGCGGCCAAAACCAATCCCGCGGCGAGAAGAATTCTTTTCATGATTCACGCTCCATTTTTTATCGCTCTTCCGAAAACTATTGCCGCGCGATTTTGTTCATCGGTTTCTGCCGCACCGCCCGGTTCCACGAGCGGTTCCGGTGCAGTCCTGGCGTAGTTCCGATGTCAGGGGTTCCCGAGCGTGCCGCCGGGCGGTACGTCGCCCGGCGGATTTTACGCGCCGCAACCGAGGTCAGCGCTGCGACGCGGCGCCGGCACCGTGCTGAGCGTCCTCGAAAATCGCGCCGTTGGCGCCGGACTGCGTGCCGGCATAGTCATCGGTTCTCGGCATTTTCGCCAAGGCGGCGGAGGATGTGCTCGCAACGAGCGCTAGAATCAGAATGAGCTTCTTCGCGGTCATGGTCGTCTCCTTTTGCACGGCCGCATCGGCCGGTATGCCTGCGTTATCGGCCGCCCGGACGGTTTATTCGCGCGTCGCCATCACAAGAATGTGCGCGCCGATTTGATTGGCAGATCGGGATGCTTGCAAAAACAAGCTAATCGCAGGGCCGCTTTTTTGACGTGCATCAATAGTTCCAGTTCCAATTCTTGCTAGTTGAATGCCGTCCGCGTGCCGCGGCGCCTCCGGTCTCGGTTGATGAATGCTTTAACTCGCTTGCGTCGATTGCGCGCCGCCGGTCGCCAGCCGGGCGCGCTGTCGAGCCATGCGCCGCGCGGCAGCTTGGCCGGGCTGACCATTGGTGCGCTCGGCATCGTGTACGGCGATATCGGCACCTCGCCGCTCTATGCGATGGACCAGTTGTTCTTCGGCCGCGGTGGCGGCGCGCAAACACCGGCCGACGTGCTCGGCGGCGTCTCGCTGGTGATCTGGACGATCACCGTCATCGTCGCCATCAAATACGCGATCTTCGTATTGCGCGCGCAGAACGACGGCGAGGGCGGCGTGTTCGCGCTCTACGGGCTGCTGCATGAACAGCGCCGGCGCGGCGGCACATTGTTGTTGTGGGCGCTGATGCTCGGCGCCGGATTGCTGTTCGGCGACGGCATCATTACCCCGTCGATCAGCGTGCTGTCGGCGGTGGAAGGACTGCGTGTGGCGACGCCGACTTTGGGCAACGCCGTCATCCCCATCACCATCGGCCTGTTGACCGCTCTGTTCGCCATCCAGTTCAAAGGCACCGCCGGGATCGGCATCGTCTTCGGCCCGGTTCTCATCGTCTGGTTCGCGGCGATCGCGGTGCTCGGCGTCGCGCAGATCGAGCATCATCCCGATATCCTCGCCGCCTTCAATCCGCTTTACGGCCTGGACTATCTGCATCGCACCGGCTTCTTCGATACGCTCCTCATTCTCAGCGCCCTGATGCTGGTCGTCACCGGCGGCGAAGCGATGTATGCCGACGTCGGGCATTTCGGTGCGCAGCCGATCCGGGCGAGCTGGTTCGCCGTGGTGTTTCCGGCGCTGCTTCTCAATTATCTCGGCCAAGGCGCCTATGTGCTCGGCGGCGCGCCGGTCGAGGCCGGGAAGTTGTTTTACAGCATGGTGCCGCAAGCCATGCTTTATCCAATGGTGCTGCTCGCCACCGTAGCGACCGTCATCGCCTCGCAGGCGCTGATTTCGGGAGCGTTTTCGCTGGTGTCGCAGGCGATCCGGCTCGGCCTGTTTCCGCGGCTTGCGCTGTTGCACACCCACGAAAAACATGCCGGCCAGATCTATGTGCCGTTCATCAATTGGGCGCTCTTTGTCGGCTGCGTGCTGTTGGTTTTGACGTTCCGTTCCGCTTCGGCACTGGCGGCCGCCTATGGCTTGGCCGTGTCCGGCGTGATGCTGATCACGTCAATCGCGATGGTTCCGATCTCGCGCCATTACTGGAAATGGAGCGCGCTCGCGACCGGTCTGGTCTGGGGCGCACTGACGGCGGTCAATGCCGCGTTCCTGTTCGCCAGTTCGCTCAAATTCATCGAAGGCGGCTATGTGCCGCTGTCGGTCGGCGCCGCCGTCTTTCTGGTGATGACGACATGGCGCTGGGGCCGCAAGGCGACCTTTGCCGCCTATTCGGCGAAACCGACTATGACCATGGCCGAGCTGGTCGAGCTCCATCGCCAGTGCAAAGTCTTCATGGAACGCAATGCGCTGGTGATGTCGCCAAAGCCGATGAATCTGCCGAGCGACCGCGCGCCGGCGCTGATCCAGATGCTGTGGGAACGGCACGGCATTCTGCCGCGCAATTTGATCCTGGTCGAAGTCAAACACCGCAAGGTTCCCTACATCCACGACAACCGTTACCGCGTCACGGTATTCGATCGCGACCACAACCGCGGTAGCATTATCGCCGTCGAGTTGAGCTTCGGCTTCATGGAAGAGCCCAATGTCGAGCGCGTGCTGGAGGAAATGGCGCGGCACCGCGAGATCGACCTGCCGGCCGACCGCCATCGCTGGATCGTGCATGCGTCGCAGGAAAACCTGTTGCCGGTGCGGCACATGAATCTTTTCAAGCGGCTGCGCTTCCGCCTGTTCATGTTCCTCCGCCTAGTGTCGCAGCCCGCCTATTACTATTACGGGCTGGGCGATGAAGTGCTGCTGTCGGTCGAAATCATTCCGGTCCGGGTGCACTAGCGCCTGCGCGAGCAAATAGCATCGTGCTAACCTGCGGCCGCACTGCAGGGGCTTCCTCCACATGTCCGACCATCTCGAATTCGATCCCGCCGTCACCGACAAGCGCCAGGTCTATCGCCTGCTCACCGGTTCCGTGGTGCCGCGGCCGATCGGCTGGGCCTCGACGGTGAACAAGAAGGGCATCACCAATCTCGCGCCGTTTTCCTTCTTTACCGTGGTTTGCGTCGTGCCGCCGATGATCTCGCTGACCATTGCTCGCAATCCCGACGGCAGCGAGAAACATACGCTCAAGAACATCCGCGAGACCGGCGAATTCTGCTTCAACGTGGTGACGCATCCGGTGTGGAAAGAGATGGTCGATTCGGCCAACGCATTCCCGGAAGGTGACAGCGAATTTGCCGAGACCGGGCTGACGCCGATCCCTTGCGTGAAGATTGCGGCGCCGCGCGTCAAAGAAGTGCCGATCCATTTCGAGTGCAAGCTGCACCGGGTGATCGAGCTCGGCCCCAATCGGCACCCGCTGGTCATCGGCGAAGTGGTCTATATGCACGTTGATCCGCGCTGCATGACCAATGGCTATATCGATATGAAGAAGCTCGATCCCATAGGCCGGCTCAACGGCTTTTTCTACGCCACGTTGGGCGAGATTTACGAGCGCAAGTTCGACGACGGCCAGCCGCGATAGCCGGCCGCTTGCAGCACCGGTTTAGGTGACCAGCGGCGGTCCAAGGATCGAAAAGAACAGGATTCCGCCGGCGATCACCAGCGCCATCAGGAGCAATGGCGTCGGTAAGCGGTTGTCGTTCTTTCGATCGGTCTCGCGTCGGCTTGAGCGTTTCGTCTGCCATGACACAACCCAATCGGCGATTTGAATGCAAATGCTTCAGCGACCCGCGGCGTTCCTCGCGCGAGCTGCGACGCGCTGGCGCAGCGCGCTTGACGGGCTGTTGGCTCAACTCGTCCTATGATCTTTTGAACACCTCTAGCCGCAGTGGCAGGACCGCGCCGAACCAGGCGGCGTGTGCGGTGTGATCGATCAAATCGTCACCGGTCTCCGGATGCAGCAGCACAGTCAAGCCGTCGCGGTTGAGCATCAGCCACGGCACGAAGGCGGCCAGCATCGCGGTCGGAAACGCGATCTGATACATCGATTGCGGATGCGGGCCGACCAGCTCGTCGTGCCAGCGCCCGAGCTTGGCTTGCGGAAATTTCGTCGCCACGCGCTCGCGCAGCCGCTCGGCGCGGTCGCGGCTCGTCGCCGGATCGTAATAGACGTGAGCGTGATAATCCTTGATCGCATCGACTGGCGTCGTTGGCATTGCGGTCGAGCCTCACGGAGCTGGGCTTGTTATCCGTACTGCACCTGTCGCGGCCCGGCATAAAGATTGGCGATGAGCACGGCGAGAATGCTGGTGAGAAAAATGCCGTCGAAGGTGCCGGCGCCGCCGATCGAGGCGACCGGCGCGCCGAGCCCGCGAACTTTGTCGAGATTGGTCAGGTCGGCGCCAATGAGCGTGCCGAGACTGCCGGCAATATAGGCAAGCGGCGCGGCGTCGCGGCGCGACAGCAGAAGCGCGACCGCGGCCGTGGTCACCACCGGCACGAACACCGGCACCGCGATGCCGAGACCCGGAACCGGATTGGCGAGCCAATGCAGCACCACGGCGACGATCGCCGTGGCGATAGCTCCTTTGACCCACAAATCGCGCTTGATCAGCAGATAAAGCGACAACAGTGTCGGTATGACGGCGCCACCGACATTGACCGCAATCACGGTGCCTTGCCAATGCGTCACCATCGGCACTTCGTATTGCATGCCGAAGAAATCCACGATCTGGTCGGACATCACCCGCTCCGGCGGCAGTTGAACGATCGGGATGTTGAAAATGCTGCCGATCAGCGAGCCGAACAGCAACAGCAGCGCCGTGCCCGAACTGATGCCGAGACTGGTATAGGCAAAGCGCACCGTCTGCAGCAGCAGAACCGCGAAGAAAATTCCGACCAATATGGCGAAGAAACCCGGTGCCAGCGGTAAATAATGATATTGGCTCATCTCCATCGGGCTACTCCGTGTTTAAATATCGTAGCCTGGATGACTGCGTAGCGACATCCGGCTCTCCGTTAACCGAATTCCGCCGGTCGCGCCGCCGAGGCGGGCGATTTTAGACTAGCCGCCTTGCACCGATAACGCGCAGCCCTATAATACGGCGCTTCCTTCGCGCAGGGATATTTTCGTGCCGCCGCCGGGAGCGAAATCAGTCGCCATTATCATGGGCAGCCAGTCGGACTGGCAGACCATGAAACATGCCGCCGAGACGCTCGATGCGCTCGACGTGGCCTATGCGGCGCGCATCGTTTCCGCGCACCGCACGCCCGAGCGGCTCTATGACTTCGCCAAGGGGGCAAAGGCGCAAGGTTTCAAGGTGATCATTGCCGGGGCAGGCGGCGCCGCCCACTTGCCGGGCATGACCGCGTCCTTGACCAGCCTGCCGGTGTTCGGCGTTCCGGTGGAGTCAAAGGCCCTGTCGGGGCTGGATTCGCTTTATTCCATCGTACAAATGCCGCCGGGCGTGCCGGTCGGCACGCTCGCTATCGGGCAGGCCGGTGCGGTCAATGCCGCGCTTCTTGCCGCGAGCGTTCTGGCGCTGAGCGATCCCGCCTTGAGCGAGCGGCTCGAAGCGTGGCGGGCGCGGCAAACCGCATCGGTCGCCGACGCGCCGAAGGACGGCGCGTGAACCAAGCTTCGCCCGCTGCGCCGCCCGTGCTGAAACCCGAAGCCACCATCGGCATTCTCGGCGGCGGTCAGCTTGGCCGCATGCTCGCCTTGGCGGCGGCCAGACTCGGCTTCAAGTGCCACGTCTTCGCGCCCCATCCCGATGCGCCGGCTTTCGACGTGGTGCGCCGCGTCAGTCGCGCCGATTATACCGACACCGGGGCGCTGGCCCGGTTCGCCGAAAATGTCGACGTCGTCACTTATGAGTTCGAGAATGTGCCGGCGGAAACCGCGGCGTTCCTGGCCGCCCGCGTCCCGGTTCTGCCCGACCCGAAGATTCTAGCGATCACCCAGGATCGCCTCGCCGAGAAGAATTTCGTCGCTGCGCTCGGCATCCGCACCGCGCCGTTCGCCGAGGTCTCTTCGCCGGCCGAGCTTGCGGTAGCGATCGAGCGGGTCGGCCGGCCGGCGATCTTAAAGACCCGCCGCTTCGGCTATGACGGCAAGGGCCAGGCGGCGATCAAGAACGGCAGCGATCCGGTCAGCGCCTGGCGCGAAGTTGGCGGCCAGCCTTGTATTCTCGAAGCCTTCGTGCCGTTCGAGCGCGAAGTCTCGGTCATTGCCGCGCGCGGCAGTGACGGTGCCGTCGCCTGTTTCGACGTCACCGAGAACGAGCACCGCGATCATATTCTGAAATTTTCACGGGTGCCGGCGGCGCTCGGCGCGCAAGCTGCGGCGGAGGCCGTGCGCATCGCCGAGACCATCGCGCATAAATTCGCTTATGTCGGCGTGCTTGCAGTCGAACTGTTCGTGCTCGGCGACGGCGGTCTCACGGTCAACGAGATCGCGCCGCGGGTTCATAATTCCGGTCATTGGACGATCGATGGCGCCTCGGTGTCGCAATTCGAGCAGCACATCAGGGCGATCGCCGGCTGGCCGCTGGCAAAGCCGCTGCGCCACGGCCGCGTCGAGATGACGAACCTCATCGGCCAGGAGGTCGAGGATTACCGGCGCTGGCTGGTCCTGCCCGGTGCCGCGGTGCATCTCTACGGCAAGACCTCGGTCCGTCCCGGCCGCAAGATGGGCCATGTGACGCAGGTTTTTCCGGAGTGAAAAATTCCGCAAATCTCGCGCCGGTGGACTTTTCGACCCAGTTCTGCTACACGCCGCGGCACGGCGGCGCGGGGCGATGCGCGCTGGGCCGCCCCGCAATCCCATGCAACCCGACTGGAAAGGAGCACGCGTGCAGGTTCTCGTCCGTGACAACAACGTCGACCAAGCCCTCAAGGCGCTGAAGAAAAAGATGCAGCGCGAAGGGATTTTCCGCGAGATGAAGCTTCGCGGCCATTACGAAAAACCATCCGAAAGAAAGGCGAGGGAGAAGGCGGAAGCGATCCGCCGCGCCCGCAAGCTTGCGCGCAAGCGTCTGCAGCGCGAGGGGCTGCTCCCGATGAAGCCGAAGCCGACCACCGGAGGCCCGGGCGCCGGTCCTGGAATGGGCCGCTCTGCTGCGCCGCGCGCTCCCCGCTTTGGTTGAGAGCTTTAGCGTATTTTGACGACGGCGCAGGGGTTTGCCCGCGCCGTTTTTTTGGCGCGCCGGGATGTTATCTTGCAAGCGATGACCCGGTCAGTCCTTGCCACCCTTCAGATCACGCCTACCGCGCCTCAAGTTTTGGGCAGGCTCGCCGTCGTGGCACCATTGGCGGCGGCGCTGGCGCTCGCGGGCTGCGCGACGCTCGGCAATCCGCCGGCCTCCGACGCCGGAGCCGGCGAGGGCTTGCTGGCAACCTCGCAGGCGAACCTGACCTCGCTCGGCGAGGTCATCACCAAGCATCCCGACGACCCGCAGGCCTATAATATGCGCGGCACGGTCTATGGCGAAGCCGGCCGCAACGATCAGGCGCTCGCCGATTTCAACAAGGCGATCAGCCTCGATCCCAATTACGCGCAGGCTTACGCCAATCGCGCTCTAATCTATCGCAAGACCAACAGGCTCGATTTGGCGCTCGCCGACGACGATAAAGCGCTGACCATCGATGCCGATTATGCGCCCGGTTATGTCGGCCGCGGCATCGTCTATCGCGAGCAAGGTCACGCGGCCGAGGCCCTTGCCGATTTCAACAAGGCGATCACGCTCAAGCCCGACAATGCCGACGCCTATTACAATCGCGGCCTCCTGTATCAGAGCCGGCAGCAGCACCAATTCGCCATCGACGATTTTTCGACCGCGGTCGGCCTGGAAAATGACAATGCCGAGCCGTGGATCGCGCGCGCGCTTAGCTACCTCGCCATCGGCGATAATAAGTCGGCGGCGAGCGATCTCGACGCGGCGGTGCAGCTTGATCCGCAGAACGCGCGGGCCTGGAGCAGCCGCGGGCTGGCCTATGAGCGCCTCGGGCAGAAGGACAAGGCCGCCGGCTCCTATGCGAAAGCGCTTAATATCAATGACAAATATCCGCCGGCGAAGGAGGGTTTTGCCCGGGTCGGCGGCAAGATCGGTCAGACCTATCCGACGTTTTAGGCGGTCGAATATTCAATCCAAATCGCCGGCGAGAAAGCGGGCAACGGCGTCAAGCGCGCCGTTCTTGTCGAGGTCTTCGTGGCCGCCGTCAAGGAAGCGCACGATGTGCTTGGGCTTGTTGGCGAGTTCGAACAGACGCTCGCCCATCGCATAGGGTATAATGTGGTCATGCACGCCGTGCAGAATCAGAAGCGGCGCCGTGACTTTCTTGATGCGCTCGTCGGAACGGAATTGGTCTTTCATCAAAAGCCGCACCGGCAGATACCAGTAGCGGCGCTCGCCGACGGCGAGTGCGGAGGTGAATGGCGCCTCCAGGATGACGCGGCCGACCGGCTTTTCCGTCGCCAGCGCCACCGCGACGCCTGAGCCGAGCGACTCGCCCCACAGCACGATCTGCCGCACCGGGTAATGGGCGGCAGCGAAGCCATAGGCCGCCTCGCCGTCGCGGATCAGGCCTTGCTCGCTCGGACTGCCGGAGAGGCCGCCATAACCGCGATATTCCAGCGCGACCAAGCCGATGCCGGCGCCGACGAGGCGGCGGAAGCGTTCGACGCGATAGTTCAACGCACCGCCATTGCCGTGGAAATAAAGAATGACCGGTTTGCCGGACTGCGGCGGCGCGTGCCAGACCCTGATCGGCACGCCGTCGGCCGCGGTCAGCGGCACTTCCGTCGCTTCGGGCAGCCCGGCTGCCCCCGGCGTCACATGCGACCGGTCCGGGAAATACATCAGCGAGCGCTGCGCAAGATAGATCATCGCCGTCAGTGCGACATAGCCGCAAACCGCAATGACAGCGATCCAGCCCAGTATGGTCATTGTCCGCGACAGCGATCGTGGACGTTTATGGCTCCGCGCGCGCGAGATGAGGCCCACGGCGATGGCGAACGCGAGGTCGACCTGACGCCGGGCTTTCTCGACGGCGCTGCGAGTTGGACCAATGGGTCCGCCGATACGCCCCTTGGCATCGCCAATCGCCTTGCGCGCAACCGCGAGCGGTTGCACGGCTTCTGATGTCGTTTCTATCGGCATCGTCGCATGGAAAAGGCGGACCGATGAAGTTGCGGGAAGCTTACGGACGCACCAACAAATACAATAGGCCTAAAACAAACCGGCCGGCTTATGAAAAGCCGGCCGGCCGAATTCAACGCGCGCTGGCGCGGTTCCCAGAGAGGCCGCTGGCGCTGCTACGTTACGGGCAGATCTGGACGGTGCGCCAGCGATAGCCGACACCCTCGATCCAAACCTTGCGCTTGCCCCAATAGCAACCAGGCGCGAGCTGCGCATAACCCGGGCCAGCGGCCGGCGGGGGCGGCGGATAGTATGCGGCCGGCGGCGGTGGATAATAGCCGGGCGGCGGCGGAGGCGGTGGGCTATTGGCGATGGCGTTGCCGACGATGGCGCCCGCGACAACGCCGCCAAGAACTCCCGCACCCACGGCGCAGCCCACGCAATAGGCGTTTGCCGGCGCCGGGGCGGCCACGGTCGCGAGGCCGAGGCTGGCTGCTGCGGCCAGGCCCAAAAGCGTCTTGTGCATGTGTCTTCCTCATCTAACCGGC
Source organism: Xanthobacteraceae bacterium (assembly GCA_030038415.1). Taxonomy (GTDB): domain Bacteria; phylum Pseudomonadota; class Alphaproteobacteria; order Rhizobiales; family Xanthobacteraceae; genus BOG-931. Next base: position 2,559 of record JASHOX010000285.1, on the reverse strand, counting down.
CGGGCGCCGATCTGGAACGTGGATAGCGGGAAGTCCCGGAAACCCCCGAATTCTATGTCGAACCCGCGTACATTGAAGTTCGACTATTTGGCGGAAATTGGGTGCCGATTACGCGTTTGTGTCCATAATCCAGAGGCGCCCGCGCGTTAAGCGGACGCCGCCGGTTGTCGGCGCCGAACCTAGCCTACGCCGCTTAAACGCAGGCGCGTACCCAGGCATAGCCGTTCCACCACCGCCGCCACACGCACGGGCGGCCGTAATAGTAAGGATACCCATAGGGATAGGGATAGTAGCCGTAGGGGTAATAATACGGAGCGGCGAGCGCGCTGCCGACCAGGGCGCCGGCGACGAAACCGCCCGCGCCCCACCCCCAGCCGCCACCATGCCACCCGCCCCAGCGCGCCTCCGCCGGGGCTGACGTCGCCACCACGATTCCGACGAGCGTCGCCGCAGCGACAAGAGCAGCCAAAGTCTTTTTCATGACATCACCTCGAAAGGAGTTTGACCCGCACCCCAACCGCCCCTCATGCCTTAAGTTCCCATTTATTGGTGAACGCAGACTGAATGATTATGCCTGAATCAAGCCATCATTAGAATGGCGCGCCCAAGGCCGGATTTGCCGCCGCCATGGTGTCATCCAGCAATCCGGCAATACCGCGCTGCACAAACCGTAGAATCCGTTGGGGCAGGGCCAAAACCCGGCGCCGTTTCGGCGCCCCTCTTGGTGCCCGCGGGAAATCGGAGCGCGATTCGCGACGCTGTCAGGCGCCGTCGCCGGCAGCGGCTCGCGAAATTAAATGTTTGTAATCTGAACCCGGTTCCTCGCGCGCATTGGGCGCGCTGATCGGCGATGTGGCCTGCGCTATGCTTTCATGGCGATTCGCGCGGCGGGACTCATTGGCGATGAAAAACCGGGCGGTGAGATCGGGCCGCAAACCGAACGCGTTGCCGCGGCCGCGGCCGAAGTCGCGCCGCACCGAACGCGGCGAATCGCTTGAGCCGAAATCGCCGCGCCCACCGTCGCGCTCGAGCTTCACGCGGCTTGCGGCGGAGGTCGAGGCGCTCGCGGCAGAGCTCAAATCCTCGCGCGAGCGCATCGCCGATCTCGAAGCCCGCGTCGACATCGACCCGTTGACCGACGTGCTCAATCGCCGCGGTTTTGAACGCGAGCTCAAGCGCTCGCTTGCTTATGTCAAACGCTACGGCACCAGCGCGGCGCTGATCTATGTCGATCTCGACGGTTTCAAGCCGGTGAACGACCGCCACGGCCATGCCGCGGGCGATGCCGTGCTCAAGGCGGTCGCGGCGGCGTTATTGCGCAACGTGCGCGCCTCTGACGTCGTGGCGCGCGTCGGCGGCGACGAATTCGCGGTGCTGTTGTGGAACGTCGGCGACGCTGCAGCGGCCGCCAAGGCCGCCGCGCTCGAAGCCGCAGTCTATTCCACCGAAGTTTGCTGGGGCGCCTCGACATTCGTCGTCGGCGCCTCGTGCGGCGTCGCGTCGTTGGGACGGCTCGATACGCCCGCCGAGGTGCTGGCGCGGGCCGACGCGGCGATGTATGCGCGCAAGGCGGAACGCAAGCAGCGCCGTGCAGGCTAAGCGATGATATCCGGCGTGAGCTGGTCTTCGATGAAGGAGATGCGGTCGCGCAGGTGCAGCTTGCGTTTTTTCAACCGCTGCACCTGGATGAGGTCGGAACCCGGCGATTCCTGCAGTGCCGCAATCGCGGCATCGAGGTCGCGATGCTCCTGCTGCAGGCGCGCCAGTTGCGCCCGAAGCTCGCGTTCTTCCTCTTGTGTCATCGCCGCCTTGGTCGAAGCCCGCAATCGGCCCTGCGCCGCGGCCGGCGGCCGCGCGCAGATACCAAGTAAGTCGCTATGGATTATCGCGTTTTGGTTAATCGCCGACAAGGCCGCGCGGCGGCCCTTACAATTGTGCACAATGGGCATGCAAGGCGCGGCTTTGGGGGATGTTCGTAGGGGCTAAAACGGAGTATCTTGCTTTTGCTTGTTAGGGTGTAGGATGATCCGATCAGGCTTAAATCTGACGCAAGGAGGCAGCCCACATGGCGATTGAATCGCATCTTGCGGAACTCGAGAAACGGCACCAGGCGCTGGAACAAGAGATCAACGAAGCGCTCACCCACCCCTCCGCCGACGACCTTCAAATTGCGGAACTCAAGCGGAAAAAATTGCACGTCAAGGACGAAATCGAGCGGCTGCGGCACGACACGCTCGTCCATTAGTCCACAGAGTTTCTAAGATCGCGATCGCGCGCGTCCTCGCGGGGGCGGGGACCAGTAAGGATACTTTTGTCATGCCCGGCCCTGTGTCGGGCATTTGCTTTTAGCGATGTATGTCAGCTCAATGAAGACCTACGCTTACCGCGCTACGTTCGAACCCGGCGACCGCCGCGGCAATATCGTCGTCAGCTTTCCCGATGTGCCGGAAGCCGTCACACAGGGCCGCGGTGTAACCGATGCGCGTACGATGGCGGAAGAAGCGCTCGGCCTCGTTCTGTTGAGCTATCTAGCGCGCGGCAAGCCGTTGCCGAAGCAGC
>JASHOX010000284.1 GCA_030038415.1 Xanthobacteraceae bacterium | reverse complement strand
ACGCTGGTGTCCGATTGGACCCTGCTGTTCCAATCTCTGATGGTCACGCTGCTCACGACGCTGGAAGGTTTTCTGCTCGCGGCGGTGGGCGGCGTCGGGCTGGCCGTTCTCTTCAACCAGTCGCGGCTCGTCGAATATTCGCTCTATCCTTATGCGGTGATCCTGCAGGTGACGCCGATCGTCGCCATTGCGCCGCTCTTGTTGATCTATCTGCCGCAGCCGCTCGCGGTGCTTGCCTGCGCCTGGATCGTGGCGTTCTTTCCGGTGCTGGCCAACACCACGCTCGGCCTGCATTCGGTCGACCGCAATCTCGCCGATCTGTTCGCGCTTTACGGCGCCTCGCGCGGCCAGATCCTGTGGAATCTCAAGCTGCCCGCGGCGCTGCCCTATATCCTCGGCGGCCTGCGCATCGCCGGCGGCCTGTCGCTGATCGGCGCCGTGGTCGCCGAGATCGCCGCCGGCTCGGCCGGCGCCGGCTCGGGGCTCGCCTACCGCATCGCCGAATCCGGCTATCGGCTGAACATCCCGCGCATGTTCGCGGCGCTGCTCCTGCTCTCGGTCGCCGGCATCGTGATCTTTTATCTGTTGTCGGCGATCAACTATCTGGCGCTGCGCCGCTGGCACGAAAGCGCGCTCGAGGAGGCGCGCTAACCGTCAAGTCTGCGGCAACGCCGCTGCCAAGACGCGCGCGACATGCATCGCCTCGCGTCCGGCGCCGTCGTGAATTTGATGCCGGCACGACGTGCCGTCGGCGACGATGAGCGCGTCGTCCGGCGCTTTGCGCACCGCCGGCAAGAGCGACAACTCGCCCATGGCGCGCGAGACCTCGATAGTGTCGGCATGAAAGCCGAACGCGCCCGCCATGCCGCAGCAGCTCGATTCGATCGTTTCGACTGCGAGGTCGGGAACGAGTTTCAGCGTCGCCTCAACCGCGGACATCGTATCGAAGGATTTTTGATGACAATGACCATGCAGCAAGGCGCGTTTTTTCAACGGCGCAAGCTTGAGCTCGAGCCCTCCGGCCTTGGCCTCGCGCGCCAGAAATTCCTCGAACAGCAGCGCCGCGTCGGCGGCCCACCGCGCCGCATCGCTCTTGATCAGCGCAGGGATTTCATCGCGGAAGGTGAACAGACAGCTTGGCTCGAGGCCGATGATTGGAACGTTTCGTTCCGCGTAAGGCGCGAACGCAGCGAGCGTGCGCTCCGCTTCCGCCCGCGCTTGGTCCACTTTGCCGACCGCCAGAAAAGTCCGGCCGCAGCATAGCGGGCGGCCACCGTCATTCGGCTTCGCCACATTGACCCGATAGCCCGCCGCGGCCAGCACCGTAAGCGCCGCATCGATATTTTCGCGCTCGAAGTAGCGGTTGAAGGTGTCGGCAAACAGCACCACGTCCTTGCCGTCGTTTGGTTCGGCGGCCGCAATGGCGTCGTCGCGGAAATAATCGGATCGCCACTTCGGCAGCGACCGCCGCGCGGAAAAGCCGGCGATTGTTTCCGACAATTTCGCCGCGCCGGGAATGACATCGCGCAGATTGAGCAGCCAATGCAGCCGCGCCGCATAAGGCGCATAGCGCGGCAGATAGCCGACCAGCTTATCGTGCAGCGACAGGCCGAATTTGTCGGCGCGCGCGCGTAACACTTCGATTTTCATGCGCGCCATATCGACGCCGGTCGGACATTCGCGCCGGCAGGACTTGCAGGAGACGCAAAGCTTCAGCGTCTCCGCCATGTCGTCGGAGGTGAGCGCATCCGGCCCGAGCTGGCCGGTGATGGCGAGGCGGAGCGTATTGGCGCGGCCGCGGGTCACGTCGCGCTCGTTAAGGGTGACGCGATAGCTCGGGCACATGACGCCGCCTTGGAGCGCCCGGCAGGCGCCGTTGTTGTTGCACATTTCGACGGCGCCCTGGAATCCGCCGCCCTGGCCCGGATAAGCCGACCAGTCGAGTGCGGTCGCGATGTCTTCGGCGCGGTAATCCGGGCCGTACCGGAAATTGCTGCGGTCGTCGAATTTCGGCGCGCGGACGATCTTGCCGGGATTGAAGAGACCTTGCGGATCGAAGCGGTCCTTCACCTGTTCGAAGGCGTGCACCAGTTCGGTGCCGAACATCTTCTCGTGGAACTCCGAGCGCACGATGCCGTCGCCGTGCTCGCCGGAATGCGAGCCTTTGTAGTCGCGCACCATGGCGAAGGCTTCCTCGGCGATGGCGCGCATCGCCCGCACGTCCTTGTCGAGCCGCAGATTGAGCACCGGCCGCACATGCAGACAGCCGACCGCGGCATGCGCGTACCAGGTGCCGCGCGTGCCGTTTCTCTCGAAGACTTCCGTGAGCCGCGCGGTGTAATCGGGCAAATGTTCGAGCGGCACGGCACAGTCCTCGACGAAGGAGATCGGTTTGCCCTCCTCCTTCATCGACATCATGATGTTGAGCCCCGCGGTGCGCACTTCGGTGATGCCGGCCTGCAATTTCGGATCGAGCACCTCGACCGCGCCGCCCCATTTGGCGCCGCTCTTATCCCAGGCGATGCCGAGATCGCCGAGCAAGGCGCCGAGCCGCTTCAGACGCCGCACATTCTCGTCGTCGTCCTCGGCGAATTCGACGAACAGGATCGCCTCCGGATCGCCGCGCAGGAAGGCGTCGAC
>JASHOX010000283.1 GCA_030038415.1 Xanthobacteraceae bacterium | reverse complement strand
GCAAGCACAGCCAAACCAGACATTTATGCCGCTCGGGGAGGCGTTGATGTACGCCGAGCGCTGCCGCACCGAAGGCAAGCTGATGGAGGCGGAGGCGGTCTGCCGCCAGATTCTCCAGGCGCAGCCCAACGTGCCGGAAGCCGAGCATCTCCTTGGCGTCATTGCCCATCAGAACGGCAAACTTGGTGAAGCCATCGAGCACGTCAAGCGCGCGGCCAAGCTCGCGCCCCGGGTTGCGCTCTTTCAGGCCAATCTCGGCGAAATGCTGCGGCTCGCCGGCCGGCCCAAGCTCGCCGCAGATGCGGCGCGCGCCGCGCTCGAGATCGACCCCAAAATGCCGGCGGCGTTGAGCAATCTCGGCGTCGCGCTCTACGAGCTGAAAGATTACGAAGGCGCCGCGCGCGCGCAGCGCAAGGCGATCGCGACCAAGCCCGATTTTGCCGAGGCGCACAGCAATCTTGGCAACGCGCTGCATGCCTTGCGCCGCTTCGACGAAGCGATCCCCGCTTACCGCCGCGCCATCGAGATCAATCCCAATTATGCCGACGGCTGGGCCAATCTCGGCACCACGCTGCATCACAGCGGCAGCTTCGAAGAAGGCATTTCGGCGTTGCGCCGCGCCATTGCGCTCGCGCCGCACCACGCCAATGCGCGCTCGGGCCTCGGCATTCTTCTTCTCATGCGTGGCGATCTCGCCGAAGGCTGGGACGAATACGAGTGGCGCTTGCGCTCGACCGAGCGCAAGGGCCCGAAATTTCCGGAAATGCCGTGGCAGGGCGACAATCTCGCCGGCAAGCACATCTATGTTCAGGCCGAACAGGGTTTTGGCGACACGCTGCAATTCGCGCGCTATATGCCGCTTCTTCTCGCGCGCGGCGCCAAGGTCACGCTGCGCGTGCACCAGCAGCTGGTCGGCTTGATGCGCGAAAGCCTGCCCGGCGTCGTCGTGCTCGGCGATCGCGGCGATCCGGCGCCATACCAATGCGACGCGGTGCTGTTGAGCCTGCCGCGCGTTTTCAAGACGCGGCTCGAAACCATTCCGGCCCAGATTCCCTATCTGCGTCCGCCGGCCGACGCGCAACAGCGCTGGAACGATCGGCTCGCAAAAATGAAAGGCTTGCGCATCGGCATCGTCTGGGCGGGCAATCCCGATCACGTCAACGATTCACGCCGCTCGCTCGATTTGTCGATGTTCGCGCCGCTGTTTGCCGTGCGCGGCACCACGTTCGCAAGCCTGCAATATGGCCCGCACGCGGCCGATCTAAAAAAGCTGAAACGCAAGACGCCGATCGATGATCTTGCGGCCTCGTTTGAGGACTTTATCGATACCGCCGCGGCCATCAATGCGCTCGACCTCGTCATTACCGTCGATACCTCCGTTGCGCACGTCGCCGGCGCGCTGGGCAAGCCGGTCTGGGTGCTGTTGCCGTGGGTGACCGATTGGCGCTGGCTGCTCAACCGCGAGGACAATCCCTGGTACCCGACCATGCGCCTGTTCCGCCAGAAAAAGGGCGAGGAGCAGGCCGACGTCATCGCGCGCGTCGAGAAGGAGCTGAAGGCCGTCGTGCAAGGCGACAGCGAACGGCTGATGCCATTCAAATCCGAAGGCGAGCGCCGCGCCGCAGAGGCGGCGGCCATCATAGCGGCGGAGGCCGCGCAGGCCGCAAAGCCGGTGGCGCCGCTGGCGCAGGCCGTGGCGCCCGGTCAGGCGCTTATTCTCGCCGAGCAAAAGCGCCGGCACGGCTTTTTGGCCGATGCCGATGAGCTGACGCGCCGCGCCGCCGCCGCGGATCCCGACAATGCCGAGGCGGCGCATATGCTCGGCATCATCGCGCATCAGTCGGGCAAGACCGCCGAAGCGATCGATCATATCCGCCGCGCCATCGCCATCAAACCGGACGTCGCCCTCTACCATGCCAATCTCGGCGAGATGTGCCGGCTCGCCGGCCGCGTCGACGAGGCGATCGCCGCCGGACGCCGCGCCATCGAGCTTAATCCCAATTATGCCGGCGCATTGAGCAATCTTGGCATCGCACTGTTCGACCAGGGCAAGTTCGACGAGGCGCTCAGCCTTTATGATCGCGCCATCAAGCTGGAGAGCAATTTCGCCCAGGCCTACAGCAACCGCGGCAATGCCCTGCAGCGCCTCAAGCGTTTCGCCGATGCCGAGAAAGACTATCGCCGCGCCATCGAACTGCAGCCGAGCTTTGCCGACGCATGGAATAATCTCGGCACCTGCCTGCGCGAACTCAAACGCTCCGAGGAAGCGGAGACTGTTTATCGCAAGGCGCTCGAATTCGCGCCGAACAATCCCGACACACTCGACAATCTGGCGCTGGCGCTCAAAGACCTCGATCGGCTGGACGAAGCCGCCGATCTCATGCGCCGCGCCCTAACCATCGAATCGCGTGACGAAAAGCTCTTCGTGCATTACGCCACGGTGCTACTCGACCAACACAAGGTCAACGATGCCGCAGCGGCAGACGAGCGCGCGCTGGCGCTTAATGCCAACAATCATGATGCCGTCAATCTGGTGGGCCGCATCGCCTTCGAGCGCGGCGACCTTGCCGCCGCGCTGGCGCACTATAGGCGCGCGTTGACGCTCAAGCCCGATCTAGCCGACGCCTACAATAATATGGGCAACGTGCTCAAAGAGCTCGGTCAGTTGCAGGAAGCACAGGACGCCTATCTGCAAGCGATCCGGCTCGATCCAAACATCGCCGGCGTCTATGTCAATCTTGCCGACTCCAAGAAATTTGCGCCCGGCGATGCGCATTTGGCGACGATGGAGGCGTTGGCGGCGAAATCGGACGGCTTGTCCAAAACCGACCGGCTGCAACTCGACTTCGCGCTCGGCAAGGCTTACGGGGATCTGAAGGATTACCGGCGCTCGTTCGCGCATCTTCTCGCCGGCAATGCGGCCAAGCGCGCCACGATCTCTTATGACGAGGCATCGGTATTTGCCTTGTTCGATCGCATCGAAACCACTTTCACGCGCGAATTGGTCGCGCAGAAATCCGGCGGCGGCGATCCGTCGCGCATGCCAATTTTCGTGATCGGCATGCCGCGCTCGGGAACGACGCTGGTCGAACAGATCATCGCCAGTCATCCGCTCGTGCACGGCGCCGGGGAGTTGCAGACGTTCAACGACGTTGTTCTCGAGGTGCGCGGGCCGGACGGCAGCACGCTCCGCTATCCGGATTTCGTCCCTGCGCTCGATGCGGCGGCGTTACGCCAGATCGGCGCCCGCTACGTAGCCGATGTCCGCAAGCTCGCGCCGAGTGGCGATCGCGTCACCGACAAGATGCCGTCGAACTACTACTTCGCCGGCCTAATCCACCTCGCTCTGCCGAACGCGAAGATCATTCATTCCATTCGCGATCCGGTCGACACTTGCATTTCCTGTTTCTCCAAGCTTTTCACCGCCGAGCAAAACCACACCTACGATCTCGCCGAGCTCGGCCGCTATTATAAGCGCTACGAGGCGCTCATGGCGCATTGGCGTCGCGTGCTGCCGACGCAAACCATTTTCGATGTACGCTACGAAGACGTGGTCGCCGATCTTGAAAAGCAGACGCGTCGCATCATCGAATATTGCGGCCTGCCCTGGGACGACCGCTGCCTGTCGTTTCACAAAACCGAGCGGCCGGTGCGAACCGCTAGCGCCACCCAGGTCCGCCAGCCGATCTATAGGAGCGCGGTCGGCCGCTGGCGAGTTTATGAAGGCCAGCTCGGGCCGCTGCTGAGCGCGCTGGGCATTGCCCAATCGGCCACGGGGTGACCGAAGCCGGTTTGTGACAATTCTATATATGATCTAGCGCAATAACGCCGTCGCCTGAATGTGATTAGCTAACATAAAAGCTACGGTGCCAGCCGATGAAATCCGCGATTATTGAGCAACTTGGGCAAGCCGATTTGTTGCTGCCCGCCCGTATTGCCGAAGGCTTGGCGGCGAATAACCGTGTCAAAGCACGGTTGAGCATTTTACAGGCGGCGGCAGCTCGCGCGCGGAACCCCGATGGCGCGCACTTCGAGCTGGCTGAAGAATGCCGTACCGCCGGGATCGACCCGGTGGCGATGGAGACATTGGTCAGTCGCGCAAGCCAATCGGCCGACGGCCGCATCACGGCGCCGGGCCTCGCCAATCTTCGCGCCGCGATCCGGGACGATGTCGCGATCATGGCTCATGCGGTCGAAGCCGGCGATCCGATTCAGGGTGACGCAGCGCTGCAACGACTGACTTCGCTCGTCGGCGGCGCGCCATCCAGCACAGCCGATGACATGGACATTACGCTGGTCGGCAAGCTGACCACGATTTCCAGCGATGCCGGTGATAGCCTGCATCGCCTAGTGATGGATCTGCATAAAGCGCTCAATGGCCTTGCCGCCAGCAATGCCGAAGAGACGGTCGCCGGTGCGCATGTCTATGGACTGCTGCCGCAAGATCGCTCCGCGATCGAAGCATTCATGCGCGGCTTGGAAGCGACCCAAAAGCTGAAATTCGGTCACCCCGGCTTAGCGACCATCGCCGCGCGCACCGGCGCGAGGCTTACCATCCAGAATGATATTGGCGAGACCGATGCGCATGTCGTCGTGATTGCCGTCGATCCGGACGCCGTAACGATCACCTATACCGACAATCATCTACCGCGCGCGCGATTCTTCACCGGACTGTTCAAAAGATTCCCGGTCGAGTGGAGCGGGTTGGAACGCAAGAGCGTCGCCGGCCTTGCCGAAGGCGGCGTCTTCTATCTCGTCTCCGGCCGCTATCCGATACAGAGTGAAGATGACCGCAATCCCTTCCTCGAGGTGTTGGGCGCATCGCTGGTCTTTCTCATCGACTGGAACAAAGCGCGCAAGCTGTTGCAGACCTGGGTGTCAAAAAACGATGCCGTCGCGATTCTCGATTGGGCGGCGCGACACCGGGTCGGCCACCGCGGCTTCCTTGAAATCGGCGGCAGCGAATTTCTGAGCGCGGCGGTTCGCCATGCGGCGTCGAGCCGGATCGGATTCGGCGAGCAGTTGGATCAGGTGTTGGGACGTGCCGCGGCGGTGGATTTTCTCAAGACCGTGTTGCGCGTCTCCGCCGAGGCTTTGCTGCAAGGGAGCTCAGTGCGGCTCGCGCGCGACCGGATCGAAGCTGACTTCGTCCGGCATTTGCAACGCATCGACACTGCGCTTCTCGCTATCGTCATCCGTCAGGCGGGCTTAGCGCATGAAATCGGCACCGCGATGGCGCGCTTGTTCGTCGAACGCCGTCGGCATCGCCGGTTCGACGTCGCCGCATTGGCCAAGAACGCGCGCCACATCGAGGAAAAGGCCGATCGCATCGCCATGGAAGCGCGCAACGAAATTGCGCGTTTGGACACGGATCGCAACGTCGAACGCCTGGTCAATCAAATGGAGGACGCCATCGACGAGCTTGAACAGGCGGCGTTTAGCGCCTCACTTATTCCCGAGGAGCTTCCGCCCGAACTGATCGACCCGCTGGACGAGCTTTGCGCCGCCGTTGTATCCGGCACCGAAGCGGCGGCCGCCGGCACTGCCGCGGCAGCCGAGGTGCCCGACGGCCACCGCATCGATTCCGAGGATGCGCTCGCCGCCGTCGGCCGCCTTCTCGACGCCGAGCACAAGGGCGACGCCGCGGAGCGTAAGGTGACGGCGGCAATTTTCAACGGCGGCTTCGACCTGAAAACTTCCTTATCCGTACTCGACCTCGCCCGCGCGTTGGAACGCGCTACCGATCGGCTGGCAGCTTTTGCCCATGCCTTGCGCGAGCACGTGCTCACCGATCTGGCTACTTGAGGAAGCTCGTCGCATGCGCATCGAAAGAATCGGCGTCGGATCGACCGAACAACCCGCGGCCGAAATCGTCGGCGCCAAGGCTGCCAATCTGGCGCGCGTAGCGGCGCTTGGTTTGCCCGTGCCACCAGCCTTTGTGCTGCCGATCGAACTGTGCGAGGCAATTGTGAATCGCGACCCCGCGGCTCGGCAGCAACTCGCCGACGGCTTGGCCGAAGGAATCAAGTACCTCGAAGACGCCACCGGCAAAGTTTTCGGCGATCGCCGCCACCCACTATTGGTGTCGGTACGATCCGGCGCCGCACGCTCGATGCCGGGCATGCTGGACACTATCCTCGATGTCGGCTGCACGCACGCCGCAATCAACGGCCTTATCCGGATGAGCGGTCAACCACATTTTGCCTTTGACTGCCGCCGACGCTTTCTCGAAGGCTACGGCAGCATCGTCTTCGGGGCCGACCCCGAAACTTTTAAAACGCGCCTCGACGCGATGATCGTTGCCGAGGCGGCCGCAAACGAACAAGAGCTCGACAGCGAAGCAATCGAGCGGCTCGCGGCATCCTATCAGCAAAGGATCGAGGACGATTACGGCATGCTTGCAGAAACGCCGATGGAGCAACTGCGCGCCGCGGCCGAGGCCGTTTATCGTTCCTGGATGAGCGAACGCGCCATGACGTACCGCAAACTGCAACATTTCGACGATTTGCGGGGCACTGCCGTCACGGTGCAGGCCATGGTTTTCGGTAACAGCGGCCCCTCTTCCGGTGCCGGCGTCGCATTTTCGCGCGATCCTTCGACCGGAGCCGCCACACCAGTCATCGACGTCATGTTTGGATCCCAGGGAGAAGACGTTGTTTCCGGCAAACATACTCCAGAAACGGAGGAGTCGATCGTACGCGCGTTGCCGGCCATCGCCGCGCAATTACGCGATGCACTGGCCCGGCTGGAACATGGCTTCGGCGACGTCCAGGACGTCGAGTTCACCATCGAAGAGGGTACACTGTGGATCTTGCAGACGCGCGCGGCGAAGCGCTCGCCGCAGGCCGCGTTGCGTTTTGCCATCGACTTCGTGAACAGCGGCCGAATTACGCCCGGCGAAGCGCTGCGACGCTTGAGCGGCCTCGATCTGAATAGGCTCGTGTACAAACGGCTGGCCGGTGTCGGTCAACCGGTCGGGCACGGGACCGGAGCGTCGGCGGGCATCGCCGTGGGACGCGCCGCCTTCGACCCGGCGAGCGCCGCGCGTCTTGCCGATGCCGGCAACCCGATCATTCTCGTCCGCCCCGATACGTCGACCGCCGATGTCGCGGCCTTCGCCGTTTCGTCCGGCATCGTCACGGCGGTCGGCGGCCGAACCGCCCACGCAGCGCTGGTGGCACGCCAGATGGACAAGCCTTGCATCGTCGGTTGCGCAGACCTTGCCGTCGACGCGAATGCGCGTCGTGCGCAGCTGCCGCTCGCCGTACTCAGAGAAGGCGATTGGCTTTCCATCGATGGCGATGCGGGAACGATTTATCTCGGTCGCGGCACCATCCTTTCCGAACGGCCGGAAACCGAGCTCGCGGAAGTCGAACGCTGGCGCACTGACGCGCACGCTGTCGCCGCGCCGCGCTGAGGCGCCATAGCCAAGCATCAAGTGTCTATGACCGCGGCTGCGCGCGCTGGGTTTATGTCATCCGGCGTGTGAAAGCGTGGAGAATGCCCGTGTCTTGTCGTCATAGTCGAATAGCTCCGCGTAGCGTCCCCAAGCCGTAAGCGCGCGCAATGTTCGTTCCGCGTCATGGCGATTCAAATGATCTTCAAGCTCCACCTCAAATCTCAGCCGCGGCGTCCGGCGCCCTTCCCGTTCCTGCAGGACACGACAGATGTGCGCCGTCAGCGGCACGAAGCGCAGCAAATGTTCCCGGAACAGCCGCTTGCGCCCGTCGGTATCGCTGCGTGCGAAGACGTGTCCTGCGGCGGTGAGCTTCAAAGCACCGTCTTTGAGCTCGGCAAATTCCAGAATGTGAAGTCCTTCAGCAATGGGGAAGAGGTCATTGATTTCGAGTGAAAGGGAACTCGCGAGCGTATCGAGTTCCGCCTGCCCATTGTGGGGCGGCATCGCAAGAATTTCGATCAGTCCGCTCATCCGGTTGACGGAAGCGCGCGGCAGCGGCTGGGCCAATCCTTCGTGAGTTTGCTTGAGAGCACGGAGCGATGCGATCGTCCGCGCCGTCAGCACCGAATAGACATCATCAACGATATTGCCGAATTCCTCTTCGAGCCGGCTGCGCGGACGCGGCAGCGTGATCGGGACCTCGGCGGCGATCCGAGCCGGATTTGATGAGAGAACAATCAGGCGATCGCACATCAGCACCGCTTCCTCGATATTGTGCGTCACCATAAGCACCGCTTTGGTGGGAAGTTGGTGTTCCACCCACAAATCGAGAAAGTCCGTGCGCAATGTCTCGGCGGTTAACACATCGAGCGCCGAAAATGGCTCGTCCATTAAGAGCACGTCCGGTCGAACCGCTGTCGCTCTGGCAAAGCCGACCCGCTGGCGCATTCCGCCGGAAAGCTCACGGGGATAGGCGGACTGGAATCCATCGAGCCCGATGAGATCGATTGAATCCTGCGCGCGTTTGCGGGCCTCTTCGCGCGGCAGGCCTAGCGCATCGAGTCCCGCCTCGACATTTTCAAGCACCGTAAGCCACGGAAACAGCGCGAAAGTCTGGAACACGATCGCGATGCCTTCAGCAGGCTCGGTGAGTGGCGTATCCCGGTAGACCACCTCGCCGGACGTAGGCCTAATGAGGCCTCCCGCGATCCGCAGCAATGTCGATTTGCCCGAACCCGATCGGCCCAGGAGCCCGACAATTTCGCCGACGCGGATCGACATGTTAATGTCATCGAGGACCGGCAGCGGCTCGCCTGAGCGTTTTGCAAAGGCCATGCAGATATTGCGCAGCTCGATAATGGCGCGTTGGTCATCGGCCAAGATTTTCTCCCCACTCAATCGAGCCGCGTCCGGCGTTCCGCATAGGCGTAGAGCGGTCGCCACAGCAGCCGGTTCATCCCGACCACCAGAACCGACATGACTGCAATGCCGAGCGCGATACGCGGGTAATCGCCGGCCTCCGTCATTTGTGCGATGTAGGCGCCCAAACCAAATCCATTGAGCTTGGTCGACCCCCAACTGACCGCCTCGGAGACGATGCTGGCATTCCAAGCCCCGCCGGACGCCGTGATTGCGCCCGTCACATAATAGGGAAAAATACCCGGGAGCATCACATCGCGCCACCAACGCCATCCGCGTATCCGGAATGTCCTCGCTGCCTCCTTGAGGTCGTTCGGAAACGCGCTTGCACCGGCAATGACGTTGAACAGGATGTACCACTGCGTGCCGAGAATCATCAGCGGGCTCAACCAGATTGGCGGTGAGAGGTCGAAGCGGACAATCAAATAAACAGCAATCGGGAAAAGCAAGTTCGCTGGAAATGCCGCGAGAAACTGCGCGATCGGCTGCACCTTTTCCGCCAAGACCGGGCGCAAGCCGACAGCAACTCCGATCGGGACCCAGATGAGTGTCGCAATGACGACGAGGATGGCGACGCGGAGCAAGGTGATGCCGCCTTCGGTCGCGGCGTCGAATAAATCCTTCCATGACAATTCTGCCCCTGCGAACCGCAACAGTACCCAGCCGAGGTCAGCAATGGCGAGCAGGACAAGTCCATACCAAACGACGTCGAGCAAGCGGGAAGGAACTTTCCGCCCGGCGAGTGGCCGGGCGAATAACCGGACCGAGAGCCGGGCGCGCGCGGCGGCCTGCGTCGTGGCGCTGATCGATTCGCCCGCCGTGCGCAGCAGGCTTGTCCGCCGGAAAAGATCGAGAATCCAGCTCCGCGATGCGACCGCAGCCGCGGTTTGTTCGTAACGGAACTTGTCCGCCCACGCCACCAGCGGACGGAACAGAAGCTGATCGTAGATGAAGATTGTGACGGTCATCGCGACGATCGCCCAGCCGACCGCCGCGAGGTCACGGGCTTCGATCGCGCGCTCGACGTAGGAGCCGACACCCGGGAGCGCGACGTGCAGGTCGCCGACCGAAATGGCTTCCGAGGCGACTACGAAAAACCAGCCGCCGGACATCGACATCATCGTGTTCCAGATGAGACCCGGCATGGCGAAAGGGACTTCGAGGCGCCAGAACCGCTGCCAGCCTGAGAAGCGAAAGCCGCGACTGGCTTCGTCGAGATCGTACGGAATGGTGCGCAAGGACTGAAAGAAGCTAAACGCCATGTTCCAAGCTTGACTGGTGAAGATCGCGAAAATCGCGGCAAGCTCCGCACCGAGTGCCCGGTCAGGCGCCAACGAGACGAAAAAAACGACGGTGAACGAGAGATAGCCGAGGACGGGGACCGATTGGAGAACGTCCAGCAGCGGAATCAGCACCATTTCCGCGCGGCGGCTCTTGGCCGCCAATGTGCCATAGGTGAATGTGAAAACCAGCGAGGCGACGAGTGCCACGAGCATGCGCATAGTCGTTCGCAGCGCATAATTCGGTAGAACGCTTGGCGAGAGCGAAATTTCCGGCTGCTGCGCGGCAGCAAGGGGCGCCAGCATCTGCCGCGTCCCCGATCCGATCAGGACGATGATGGCGACGATCAGCATCAGCGCAGCCAGGTCCCGCCAATTCGGGGCCCGCGGATGCCACATCCCGCCTTTCAGGACTTCGGCGTGAAGCTCCAAGGTGCTGCCTCCGTGCGAACCGGGTCGACAAACAGCCGATAGGCTCACCACACCGCATTGAGGTGGATCAAGTGCGAAGTTTTTATTGCAGGAATGACAGATTGTGCGAAATTGCCATTAAGCGGCGGACAAACCGAAGAACGCCCTCAGACCGAAGCCGACCGCGAACGCCAAGGCCGCGGCGGCCATCCCAATGAGGAACGTCTCTAGTCCGGATCGCAACCACCCGGCGGGCGACCAGCGGCTCTTGATGGCGCCCACGCCGAAGAAGGTCGATCCGGTGGCAACCACACATGCGATGAGACCCCCCGCAAAGAGATAACTGACGAGAGGAACGCAACCGCACAGAATGAACGCGGCGAATGTGTTGAGGGCCGCCATTAGCGGCGATCGTAAAGTTGGGGAAAGGCCGTACTCCTCGGTCGCCATTGTCTTTGCCCACAATGCGCGGTCGGATGTAATCACTGCGACCACCCGATCGAGATCGTCACCCGAAAATCCTTTTGCCTCAAAAATTTGTCTGATTTCCTCGCGTTCGCCATCCGGCACCAGCGCGATGTGACGGTGCTCGATGCCCAGCACGCGCGCGTAATCATCCCGTTCGGCCTTAGTACCGATATAGTTGCCCGCCGCCATCGCAAAGCCGTCGGCCAGGAGATTGGCAAACCCCAGTATCAGCAGCACTGTTGCCGACAAGTCCGCGCCGACGACGCCGGCCACGATCGCAAACGTCGTGACCGCACCGTCAATCCCGCCGTAGATCCAGTCTCTGAGGTAACTGCTGCGCGGGCCTTGGGCGAGGCGATCATGGATCGCTTGCGGAGTATGACTATGCTCCAGGATGTGGGGCATTCGGTCAGGTGCCGCTTTGTCCGGAGCGAATTTTGGCTTCTTCTTCGTCCAGGAGCTTCTCGATGGACCGCCGTTGCCCCTCGTCGAGCGATCCCGATTCAAGCAGGGATCGATAATGCGCGATATTCTGGCGACGGATAAACGTGTCGGTCCGCGCGCCGCGAGGCATGGCGGACTCGGTGCGATCGCGCCGGCGCGCCAATTGCGCGAGCCGCGCCTCGGCGCTCGCCGCCGCGCCGACGGCAATGGCGTGCAGGCGCGCCATTTCCACCAGCAGAGCGATCAACAGGAAGCTAGCCGCGATCAACCCGAAGATACGTCCGGCATAGAAGCCAAGATCGAACCGATGTGAGCCGATAATGGCGGATAGCGCAATATCGAACAGCCAGATCCACATCACGAGCATCAGCCAAAGGTCCACCACACGTTGCTTGCTTCGCCACAAGGAGAACATCGCAGCGAGCGTGAGCAACCACACCGCGGGGCTAATTCCCTTTCTGACCAGCAATGAATAATCGCTGCCTTGCATGACAGCCGGCAGCAAACCGCTTCCCCATGTGGCGAGCAGCGTGAGCGCCGTCGCCAGCAATGCCACGCTGGCGACCGATACAGCGGTTAGCCAAGCTGCCCGCGGCAATGGCGGCGACGGTGATCTTTGTTCGGCGCGGCGCAGCACCGCGTAAGCGATAACAAACAGGGAAAAGCCGCCATGCCAGAACACGTAAAGCCACGCCGTGGTCTGGTCAGTTGCGCCGAGGAGCCCGTTGCGTGTGAATGCACCCGGAAAACTTAAGGCGTGTGGAACGATCATCAGGGCGTCGAAAAGATAACCGCTGGCAAGGATCAGGACGCCAATCGATCGTAGCCGGCCAAACTGATCGAACAGCAAGGCCGCGGTAATCACATCGATAAAAAACAGCGCTGCTTCGTAACTCGGAATAAAAACGGGCAATTGCGCCAACGGCAAGCGGGCAAACGGCACCGCGGCGGCGAACACGACAAACGATATTGCGGCGATAGCAAGCGCAACCTGCCGTTCGCGCCGTGTTGCCAGCGCCGTTCCGAGAAAAACATGGCGGCCATCAGGGATCGCGGTGATAACCATCAGCGCTCCGCCGCCTTATCTCCGATCATGACAAAACGCTAGCACGGCCGTGAAGCCTATTCAATCTGAGGTAATCGCTGTCATTTCCGCTGCGACGGTCTTTGACACAACGCAAAGCTCGATTCGCGGCTTTTAACGATAAGTCCTTCAAAGCAAGACGCTGTGGCGGATTGGCCGCTCATATCGAGCGCACCCTTTGATCGCTAACTGGAATTGAGCGTGATTGAAAAAGGGGGGAAGTGTGTTCGCTTCTTTTACGCTGGCTAAGCAAAGCACGCTCGATTCATGCGACGACGGCACAATCAGTTTGCATCGATCCTACGCACTGGCGCGAGCGGACGAAAAACCACTGCAGGTCGATTTGATCGCCGCAGCGACGAGTTGTTCAGTAGCCGGAACGAGTGCTATCAAGCGACACGGTCCCCGGCGCCACCCCTTCCACCGCGAAGGCTTTAACCTTTGCAATCTTATAGACATCGTACAATTGCTTGAAAGCCTCTGAGCTGTGCCACGCTTGGAGTCGTTCCATGCTGTCGAACGCAATGACGACAATTTGCTTCGGAGGTTGACCGTCGAATCTGATCGTTCTGCCGCTATGAATGAGGTAGTGACCGCCAAACGGTTGAAAGGTCGCTGGCGCAAGCGAAGGGTAGTTCGTGCTCGTCATCTCGGATTCTAACGCCGTGTCAAATAGCGTAACAAAATAAGCGGGCGCCGCATTCTCGGAGCGGAGGCCCGTGACTACAAAAGCACCAAGCCCAAAACCGGCGATTATCGCCAGTAGCGTTATGTAGTGATGTTGCATTTTCATCTAAACAAGCAAACATGACATCTCTGTAACAGCATTGATCTATATCAAGATTATAATCAGCACTGGGACTCCCAGGTGATTGATCGGGGCGCGCCCCAGGCTTGTATGCACAGTCGTGCCGTGATCGGCGCGTCGCTGCGACTGGGGTCGCTTTTTATACTTTACACACCAGCCGCTATGGATAGCCGTTTTCTGACGGGGCCATCAAAATAGCGATCCGCGAGATCAGCAACGACAATAACAAGTCCAAGGAAGGCGATTTGCCATGGCCACGCCACAAGCGACACGTTCGCGATCTCTATTGTCAGAAAATACAAGGGCAAGTGCAGCACATAGACGGCATAAGATACCGCCCCCAGCCACGAACAAATCCGAGCGATGAACGGTCCAGGCTTGCTGGACGCCCCTATCCATATCAGAAGCGGAAAAGCGAGCAGCGCTGCAAGCAGGGCGTAAGTGCTCTCATACCGATCGACGGGACGGCAGATCAGGATTCCAAGAAGCCCAAGCAGAACAATCAGCGCCGGCAGGGAGACGAAAGGCTTCCGCGCCAGCCAAATTCGATAAATGAGGATGCCGGCGAAAAATGAATAGCTGACACGGAAAAAGCTGCTCCAGAAGACTGCCCATATGCCGCCGTCGATACCGTAATTCTCTGCGTACACCGCTAAAGCGACTGCGGAACTACCAACGATGAAGCATAGCGTGAAGTTGCCGAGCAGTCGGCCCAGCGCGCCAAGCTCTGCGTTTGCGGTCAACTCGAAGAAAAGCGACCATGCTGCCGGATTGAGTGGATAGAGCAGCCCGGGCAGCGGCCTTGGTAGAAAGAAAACAGCGGTTACCACGGTGAATGCAGTCGTTCCGAGATCGAGCCTTCCACTTGTCAGGCCTAGCCACCCGAGCGGCAGCCACAGCGCAATGGCCAGCAGATAGAGCGGGTAAAGCCGGACTAATCGAATGAGCATGAACTGCATCGCTGGCAGTCCTTCGCGCAGCTTCTCGCCATAGGCATGCGCCAGCACAAAACCGCTGAGTGCGAAAAAGAAATCGACCGCGAGATAGGATTCGGGCACAATCTCATGAGATGTGTAGGAGACGTGCCCAAGGACGACCGTGAACGCAGCAATGCCGCGAAGGCCATCAAGGACGACAAATGATCTCTTATCGTCTCGCATAAGCCCGCTTACCCGTTCGATACAAATCTAGAGGCTGATGATATATTGTTTTCATAATCGGTCATCCACGGACTGACAACGGCCCTTTGGCCAACCGCTACGGGGATACTGGTGAAAAGGGCGCGTTGGCGGTGTCCAGACCGAGCGTCGTAATCGCTTGCATGTTTAGTTCCTCCGAATCGTGGGAGCCACAAAAGCTTATCGCTTCGAGAAACGATGGCGCGTGCTATTGACCGCAACTCGCAAGATACGGGACCAGCATGTCGCGCCAGCTTGCATAAAGGACGGGAGTTGGATGAATGCCGTCAACCGTCGCTTCCGCAGGTAGCTCGCCGTCAACCGCAATCTTCGCGTTTAGATCCAAGAAGGCACATTTCCCGCTCTTGCAGTAGGCCGCCATCTCCGCATTGAGCGCGGCGATGGATCTGTTGACTGCGGCGCCCCTACGCGTCAGCAAGGTCGATTGCACGATCACACATTTGCCGGGTTCCGCCAGCTCACTGACCGCCTGCGCATAGCGTGAGTAGACCTGATCGACGGGCTGCCCTTGCAGCAGATCATTGACCCCGAACATAAGCGCGATCGTCCGCGCGCCGGTACGCTTCACCAGATCAACTCGCTTCAGAAGCCCGACAGTCGTGTCGCCGCCGATGCCTTGGTTGACGAGGTCGATGCCGCGCAGGAGCACGTGCCAATCGGCGCCCTCGGTAATCGAATCGCCGACCATGACGACTGCGGTCCGGACTGGGAACGCGGACATAAAACCATAGCGCAATCGGAACCAAGGTGATTGCCACGGATCGATGACGCCGGGGGGAGGCATCGGGGGCAGCACGATGGTCTCGGAGGATGGTGCCGGTGGCGGCGCCACTGCCTTCGCCAGCTTATCGGGGAGGATCTGATCGTGGCGGATGAAGTAGCCGCAAACGGTTCCTGCGATGAACAGGCACCCGGCTGCGATCGCTCGGATCAGAAGATTTCTACCGGCAATAGCCAATTTGCGTCCTCATCGCTTGGGCAGATATATCTGACGCAGTGGGCCAGAATCGCGTTCCGCTCAGCAATCTTGAAGCTCGCGTCGTGGCACGAGCGTGGACTGATATTGGCCCACGACAGTGCGAATTCGCTTCATGCGGCAGCGATCCATACGAAAAGACCGTATTGCCTCGGACATTAAGCGGCTGACGCGGACTTGGCACCCGCGTCCTTAGTGTTAGCCATCGCATTGAATTGCTTTGCCTTGTCAATCGATCAAGAGAGTGGAGCGCCAAGCGCATATATATGTCAATCTGGTTCGCAAGCATCCGAGCGGGCCTCTAAAGCTTCTAGGATGCTCAATCAGTTCCCTTTGCAAAATTGTGACTTGAATGTTGTCGGTGTCACTAGCAGCCTTTTCAGAGCCCCAGGACGATAATTTGACTCCGATGGATAAAACTACTGCATGTGCTCAAAGCTTGGCATCCGCCGCTTGAGGAATACGGCCAACCATGGGACACAAGCAGTCAGCACCATGAAACCAGCCAGCAAGAGCCGCTTTTACACAGAACTTGAAAGTTTGCGCGGCGTTGCGGCGATGATGGTCGTTTTTTTCCACATCTTCGGCGGCAGGGCGGGCCCGGAGACGCTAAGCCATCTTAACTTTCCGACCGTGGTGAACCTGATTCTAACCTCCGTCTTCTGCGGCCCGGGCGCTGTGACAGTGTTCTTCGTGCTGTCCGGGTTCGTGCTCGGCGAAAGTCTCCAACGCGAACAAGAGCTGACTTCGCGAAGCTATCTCGCCTTCATGATCAGGCGGGCGTTCCGTTTGCTGCCCGCGGTGTGGACGGCCATCGCTCTTGCTATTGTTATAAGCGAAATCATGACGGTTCCCATTCACTGGGACTTGCTTGGCTCTGTGCTCACACTACAGCAACAGGCAATATTCACCTTCAACGATCCGGTGACCAGTTACCTGTTTCCGCTGTGGAGTCTCCATGTGGAAGTTTGGGCCAGCGTGGTATTCCCGATCCTGGTGTTTTCCAATCGTCTCCTCTCCGCGCCATTCCAGATTGTGGTCCTGGCCACTTTGTTGTGGGTATCGAACAGCAGTGGATTTCCGTTCTGGACGATGTTCTTTTTTTGCTTCCAGCTCGGCCTGATGATCCGAACTGTCTTTACCCCCGCTATCGAGGGCATGTCGAAACGCCTTGCGTTCGTGCTGTTCATCGTTGCGGTACTCGCGGTAATGGTGCCGACCAATATGTATCTGTTAGGCTTCATCACCACGACGGACCATACTCATATCGAAGGGTTTGGTGCCGCGCTCATCATCGGCTATCTGCTTGCGCCGCAGGGCGCTTGGCTCGCGCGCGCCCTAAATGTCCGGCCGCTGCGGTTCCTCGGCCGTATCTCCTACAGTCTATACGTCCTTCATTTCCCCCTGTTGAATTTGATCGAGACGTGGACGTGGAACCATACCATCGCGCAACCCTATCTGCCGGCGCAGACCGTCTGCATCTTCACCGTTGTTCCGGTTTGTTTGGCCGCCGGCGCGCTCAGCTATTACTTGATCGAGGCACCTTTGCTCCGTCTGGGCCACCGCGTCGCCAAGATCGTCCGTCCGCGCCTGGCGCTGGAGGGCGCGCCGGCCGAATAGCTGACCGTCTTCCGGCTTATCAAGCCTGGTTGGCTCATCGTTTCGCGTCCACTTGCGCCGACGTCTATGCGCCAGCGCTGCCTGCCACCTCTGTTTATAATTGACGCAGGGTCGAGATGCCCGGTTAGAACCGCGCGGTCGAACCAGTCAGCCTCGACGCCATTTTTCACTATTGATCCAGATCAAGGCAACTGACGCGACCTACCGCTAGTTTTTTCAAGGTTATCACCGGAGGAGATTCCAATGTTTTACAAAACTGTCACGATAGGCTTCGCCGCTGTTGCGCTAGGCGCTGCCTTAAGTTCAATTCCAGTCTTGGCGCAGCAGGTTTCTCAAATGCCTGCCTATAATTCGCAGGGCGCAACGACCAGCATGCCCACTCCGCCTGCTGGCGCGCAACAGCCCGCCACGGGTGGCCAGCGCCAGCCGGGGGGCCCAATGCCTGGCTATACTTCGCAGGGAACAGTGACGGGTGTGCCCGTTAATACTGGGCCGCAGGGCAGGCAACCGACCAGCATGTCAGGTGGCCAGCCGGCGGGCCCGACGGGCGCGCCCATCTCGCCGGGTGGCGCCGGTTCGCATGCCAACGATGTCGGCGGACCAAGTAACATGGGCCCTAGCTACAACAGCTCCGGCAAGAGGGTGCAGTAAGGAAAATCTGCAGATCGACCTGTTGGGTCCCGACCAGATTTGTGGCCGGGACCTTATCTTTTAAGTGGCGGTCCGGCCCAACGAGTGAAATACCACGGTCGCCGTCCGATAGGCCGATGCGGGCTTCGACTTGTTATACTGAAACAGCATGAGCGGCGAGAAGATCAGTATGCCTAAGTTCGCGGTGGCGTTTGCCATGATCGTCGCTGCCATAGGGTTCAATTCCGCCGCTTGGTCGCAGGACATCGATCACGGCAAGTTCGAATATCAACAGGGATGCGCCGCGTGCCACGGCGCCGATGGCAGGGGCAATGGACCGGTCAGCGTGCAACTCAAAGTGCTGCCGCCAGATTTGACGCTCCTCAGCAAGAACAACAACGGCACATTTCCCGCCGACTTTGTTTATGAAATTATCGATGGGAGAAAGGCGGTCGCGGCTCATGGTACGCGCGAGATGCCGATTTGGGGAGACCGCTACAGCCCCGACTTGTTTGGAGAACTGAACGTGTGGCCGCGCATCAACCCTTCCGAGATCCATCCATCCATTGATCCCGAAGCCGTCGTGCGATTGCGTATCTTGGCCGTTATCGATTACCTGAATCGAATTCAGCAGAAATAGTCGGCATTCGAGCCTGCTTCCCGCGCTGATTGCTCACCCAGAAAACATTGTCAGCATGGCTTCGAGAGGCTCGGAAAATCCCTGTTGGATCCCATAAGTTAATGGGCTTTTTTGGCTGTGCCGTCTGAAGCTCGTCGGCCGCCGATGTTGACCCAAATCAATGTGTCCAGCGGCCGATTCAGGCAAATATTAACCCCAACCGGGCATCACGCCATGCGGTTGAGGAGAGAATGCAAAGATTTCGCTCATCGACGGCAGTCAGTGTGGCGGTATTGATCGGCGTCTTGGCGCGCTCCCCCGGCGCCTCCGCCGCGGCGCAGCAACTTGATTGCGTCCTGACCGATACGGCCGACCAATTGGGATCGGAAAGCCGGCCGATCGGCGTCGTCTTTGATGAAAACGCCAAGACCGTGCAAGTGCAACTGGGCAGCCAAACCTATAACTTGAGCAATGTGTCGATCAGCAACATCGCCATAAGTGGGAACGTCGATAATTACAGCCTTGGCATCGACCGATCCTCCATGGGCATCGTGTGGCAGCAATACGGTGCGGACAAGCCGGTTACTGAATTCGGACGGTGCCGCCGAGCCGATCATGCCGCGGCCGCGGGAACGCATTGAGACAACGGAGAAAACGATGAGTCTCAGTTCAGATGCGCCGCAAGATGCCGCGAAAGTCGAGGGCCGGGGAAAAGTGCTCAAATTTCCGGCGACACCGGCGACCACAAGAAGAAGCTGGTCTGGCGTCAAAAAATACGGGCTTGCCGCCGCAGCGGTTGCCGTTCTCGTCGTTGGCGGCATCCTGCTTGGCCTATGGGGCCTCGGCGGCAGAAGCACAATTCAGTACACCACCGTGCCCGTGGCGCACGGCACGATTTCGCGTACGGCAACCGCTACGGGGACCGTCAATCCGGTGCTCACGATCATCGTCGGGTCCTACGACTCCGGGGTGATCCAGAACATTTACTGCGACTACAACACACGGGTCAGGGCGGGTCAGGTCTGCGCCAAGATCGATCCACGCCCGTATCAGGCGACACTCGATCAAGATTCTGCTCAGCTTCTGCGCGATCAGGCCATCCTCGGCGAGGCCCGCACAGATCTCGCGCGTTATCAGAAGCTTGCCGAGCAGAACTCGATCGCGCGCCAACAGGCTGAAGATCAAGCCTATATCGTCAACCAGGACGAAGGGACGGTCAAGCTCGACCAGGCGCTGGTAGAAAGCGCCAAGCTCAATCTCGGCTACACTGATATCATCTCGCCTGTGGACGGCACGGTGGTATCCCGCGCCGTAACCGGCGGGCAGACCGTCGCTTCCAGCTTCCAGACGCCGACACTGTTCCTCATCGCTACCGATCTTAAGCAGATGGAGGTGGACACCAACACCAGTGAAGGCGACATGGGCGGCATCAAAGTGGGAGACAAAACAACCTTTACCGTCGATGCTTATCCCAAGCGGGTCTTCCAAGGCACTGTGACTCAGGTCCGTGTGTCGCCGAACACGGTGCAGAACGTCGTGACCTACGATGTCGTAGTGGGCGTCGATAACAGCGATCTGGCGCTGATGCCGGGAATGACAGCCTCCACCCAGATCGTCATTGATCAAAGAAACGACGTGCTGCGCGTACCCGACCAGGCGCTGCGCTACACGCCCGGCGGTCTTTCAGCGGTTGCGTCCGGGGGCACGCCAACCAGTGAGCAGCAGCGCGTTTGGGTACTGCGCGCCGGCGCGCCGGTCGCGGTGCCCGTCGTCACCGGCCTCGATGACGGCAACTTCACCGAAATTAGCCAAGGCGATTTCCATCCGGGAGACCAAGTCATCACCGCTGAAAGCGGCAGTAGCCAGTCGGGTGTGCCGCCGCCGCGATTCTGAGAGTACGCCGATGCTGGGTAGAGTTGACATCGCGCAACCTATCATCAAGGTCGAGAAGCTGACCCGCACTTTCGTCCTCGGCGACATCAAGGTGGAGGCGTTACGCGGCATCGATCTGACAGTCCAGCCGGGCGAGTTCGTCGCCATCATGGGCTCGTCGGGTTCGGGCAAATCAACGCTGATGAATATTCTCGGCTGCCTCGACCGGCCGACCAGCGGCCGGTACTTGCTCGAGGGCGTCGACGTTGCCGCGCTGCACGAACCCGACCTCGCCCGCATCCGCAGCGAGCGCCTCGGCTTCGTATTCCAGAGCTTCAATCTTCTGGCCCGCACCAGCGCGCTTGAGAATGTCGGCTTGCCGCTCTACTACGCCGCCGGAGGGCCGACGCGCGGGCCGGTCCGTATGGAACGGGCGCGCGCCGCACTGCAATTTATCGGCTTAGGTGACCGCGAGCGCAACACGCCGGGCCAGCTGTCTGGCGGCCAGCAACAGCGGGTTGCGATTGCACGGGCCCTGATCAACTCGCCGAGTCTTCTTCTCGCCGATGAGCCGACCGGCAACCTCGATACCAAAACCTCGCATGAGATCATGGAAACGCTCGTCTCGCTCAATCGCGAACAGGGCCTTACCATCGTGCTGGTAACACATGAGTCCGACATCGCCGCCTATGCCGACCGCGTCCTGACGATGCGGGACGGTGAGATCGTCGCTGACGAGAAGGTCCGCAAGGCCGCCCCCCTTCCCTCCTCCACAAGCGAGATGGCGAAGGCAGCCGTGACGGCCGCCGCGCGGCAGCGCTCGATATTGTTTCAACCCCACGCGGCGACCATGCCAAGCCTTGCGGCCGGCGCGCATTTATCGTTCCTGCTCATGGTGCTGTTCACCGCCGCCCAGGCGATTGGACGCAACAAGATGCGCTCGGCGCTCACCATGCTCGGCGTCTTCATCGGCGTCGCGGCGCTGATTACGATGGTCGCTATCGGCCAGGGCGCCAATGACGCAGTTCGCAAGCAGATCGAGAGTCTCGGCACCAATGTCGTGGTGATTCTGCCCGGCGCGATCACCACCGGCGGCATCCGCGCCGGCTACGGCAGTGCCAGTACGATCACGGTCGCGGATGCGCGCGCGATTCGCCGGGACGATCCCGCGGTCGCGCAAGTCGGCTACCTCCTTCGCCAGCAGGGCCAGGTGCAATACGGCACTCAGAACTGGACGACGAACATCCAAGGCGTCAGTGCAAACTATCCATCAATCACAAACTGGCGGATTGCCGCTGGCCGAGGCATCACCGGCGAAGACGAGAACAAAGCCAACCTCGTCGTCGTTATCGGGCAGACTGTATACCGCGAGCTCTTCAATCCCGGGGAGAACCCGATCGGCGGCTTCATCCTGGTCAAGGGCATGCCGCTTCAGGTGATCGGCGTGCTCGTCGCCAAGGGCCAATCGCCTTTCGGCACGGACCAGGACGATATTGTCATGATCCCGTTCACGACGGCCGAGCGCAAAGTGCTCGGCGTCGCGGCGCCGACCCAGCTGCAAACGATGCTCAATTGGCCCTATCTGCCGCCTCCTAATCCGTACAATTTGCAGGCACGGCTGACGGGTTTCGCCAATCAGATCTACGTGCAGGCGGTGAGCCAGCCGCTCGTCCAGACCGCCATCCGCGAGGCAAGCAACACGCTTATTCTCCGCCACCGCATCAAGCCCGGCGCCGTCAACGACTTCGAAATCCGCAATCTCAGCCAATTTGTCGAGACCGCAGAAAGCAGCAGCCGCATCATGGCGCTGTTGTTGGCGGCGGTCGCTTCGATCTCGCTCATCGTCGGCGGCATCGGCATCATGAACATCCTGCTCGTGTCCGTGACCGAGCGCACGCGCGAGATCGGATTGCGCATGGCGATCGGCGCGCGCCGGCTGCATGTCCTGCTGCAATTCCTTGCCGAAGCGGTGTTCCTCAGCGTCAGCGGCGGCCTTGCCGGCATCGTGATGGGAATTATGACGTCCGTGGGCATTTCAACGATCGCCGGCTGGCTTGCTCCGATCTCCCTCGCAGCCATCGTCGGCGGTTTCTTGTTTTCCGCCGCAGTGGGCGTGTTCTTCGGTTATTACCCCGCGCGCAAGGCTGCTCACCTCGATCCGATCGAAGCGCTGCGCTACGAGTGAGAATACGTCGCCAATCACGCTAGACTTGTTTTTGCGCGCTCTCGAATTGCTCTAAAGCGGCGAAGGCGTCGCAGGCATACATGGCGGCCGGGCCGCCGCCCATCATCACCGCGACGCCGAGCGTTTCCAGCACTTCCGCGCGCGTCGCGCCCGCCGCGAGCGCGTCGTGCACATGGAACGCGATGCAGGATTCGCAGCGGATTGCCACCGCAATGCCGAGCGCAATCAGTTCCTTGGTCTTGGTGTCGAGGGCGCCCTTCGTGGTCGCGGCTTTGTGCAGGTTGGCGAAGCCGCTCATCGGCCCCGGAAGCTCGCGGCCAAGCCGAACCATCAACCCCTGAAGCTCGCTGCGGCGGGCTGGAAAATTCGTGGTCATTGGTGCATCTCCTCGTCGGCGACTAATTGCCGGGATCCCTCACGAAGTTTCTTAGGTCGTGCTCGATCCGAGCTTCGCCCCGATGTAAGCGATCGCCCCGTCGAGCGTGACGAGCTTCGGATAGTCAATCTCCGGGATATCGATGCCGAGCCGATGGTGAACAGCGCTAATGAAATTCAGGAAATCCATCGAGTCGATGTCGATAACTTCACGCAGATCCGCGGCCGGATCGACGCTGGCCATATCGACTTCAGGCGCGATGTTATTAAGTTCTTCCTGCAGCACCTTGCGAATGTCGATGTCGCTCATAACTTGCTCGGCTCCTGCAAGAGCTTGCCGATCTCGGCCAAGAACAGCGCTCCTGCGTGTCCATCGCTCACCCGATGGTCGGCGGAGAGCGTAACGGTGATCACCGACCGTGGCCCGATGGCGCCGTCGATGACCCATGGCCGCGCTACCGTCTTACCGAAACCGATGATCGCTACTTGCGGTGGATAGATGATTCCGTACAGCGCTTCGACACCGCGAGTTCCGAGGCTCGACACCGTGAGGGTCGGATCGGAAATCTCCGAACTCCGGATACGACCGGCACGCGTGCGTTGCACCAAGTCGCGCATTTGGCTCATCAGCTCATCAAGCGATAGTTGATCGGCATCATGCAGCGCCGGCGCCGCCAGCCCGCCGCCGCGAATAGCAATCGCCACGCCGATATGCACCGCCTGCGCCGGTTCGAATTTGTTATCGCGATAGAAACCATTGAAGGCCGGAAAGCGGCGCGCGGCCAATGCCGCCGCTTTGATTGCGAGCGCCCCGATCAGCACTCGGTTGTCGGGCGGCAGCATCGCGTTCTTCTGCGTCAGCCATTGCTCGCAAGCCGTGACGTCGACCTGATGCTCGAGATAATAGTGTGGGATTTCTCGCTTCGATCGCTCCATCGCAGCGGCGATGGCCGTTCGCATCGCATCGAGATCAAGCCATAGTGGTCGCTTCCTTTCCGGCGGTGCGACGGCCTCGCCGAGACGGCGCTCGACGTCAGCATAAGTAATCGCCCCAGCGGGGCCGCTGCCCGTTACCATTGAAAGATCGATGCCGCGTTCTTCGGCAAGCCGCCGCGCGGCTGGTGACACTCGCGCCCGCACCGCGGCGCCTAGCACGCGCGGCGATGGCGGCGCAACGGGCGCCCGCGCCGGGGACGGTGGCACCGGCGCTGCGGGCGGCGTAGGTGCAGTCGGCGGAGGAGCCGCCCCTGGCGCACCAGGCTTGGCTTCGCGCTCGGCTCGAATTAGTGCCAGCGGGGTGCCGACCGGCACCTTGCTATGGGGATTGACAAGGATCTGCTCAATTTGGCCGGGCTGGAAGGTTTCGATCTCAATTGCGCCCTTCTGCGTCTCG
Source organism: Xanthobacteraceae bacterium (assembly GCA_030038415.1). Taxonomy (GTDB): domain Bacteria; phylum Pseudomonadota; class Alphaproteobacteria; order Rhizobiales; family Xanthobacteraceae; genus BOG-931. The sequence goes on along the minus strand of JASHOX010000283.1, from coordinate 25,474 downwards.
ATCACCGCGACAATATCGCCGCGCTTGACCAAATCGCCGGGCTTGACCAACCATTCCACTAGCGTGCCTGCCTCCATATCGGAACCAAGCGAGGGCATGCGAAACTCAACCACTGCGCTCTCCTATGGTCGCCCCAACGCGGCCTTTACGGCCGCGACGATCTTAGGAGTCTGCGGGATCGCCGCGCTTTCGAGATGGCTGGGATAAGGAATCGGTACTTCCTCGCTGCAGACACGGCCGATCGGCGCGTCGAGCGCCCAGAACGCCTGTTCGACGATGCGCATGCCAACTTCCGCCGCCAAGCTGCCGCTGCGCCAGCCTTCATCGACAATAACTGCCCGCCGAGTTTTGGTAACCGATGTCATGATGGTCGCATCATCGAGCGGCCGTAAGCTGCGCAGGTCGATCACCTCCGCCTCGATGCCTTGGGCCGCAAGCGCCGTCGCTGCCTCGATGGTCTTCCAGAGTGAGCCGCCATAGGTGATAAGCGAAATGTCGCGGCCCGTACGGCGGACGGCGGCTTTATCAATGCCGACCGGTCCGGCATCAGTGGCGAGCTTGCCGGTCATGTTGTAGAGCATGACATTTTCGAAAATCAATACCGGGTCAGGATCCTCTAAAGCGGTCCACAGCATACCTCGCGCATCCTCGAGGGTCGCCGGCGTCAGCACTTTAAGGCCAGGAATATGCGCATACCAACCTTCGAGACTGTGCGAATGCTGGGCGGCAAGCTGGCGGCCAGCACCGGTCGCCATGCGGATCACCAGCGGCACGCCGCACTGGTTTCCTGACATGTGACGCACCGTCGCCGCGGTGTTGAGTATTTGATCGAGCGCGAGCAGACTGAAATTCACCGTCATTAATTCAACGATGGGGCGCATGCCAGCCATGGCCGCCCCGATGCCGGCGCCAGTAAATCCGGACTCAGAGAGAGGCGTATCGCGAATCCGCTCAGGGCCGAGTTCGGCGAGCAGCCCCTTGGTCACCGCATAGCACCCCCCGTAGCGGCCGATGTCCTCACCCATCAGAAAGACGCGTTCGTCGCGCTTGATCGCGTCGCGAATCGCCTCGCGCACCGCTTCGCGGTAACTGGTGTCGATTATTCCGGATTGGGTCGTCGCTTGCTGCATGGCGTCTCACCGATTGGCCGGGAAGATGCTTTCCGCGTAAGTGAAACGGGTGAGCTGCTCTACCGGTTCCCAGGTTCCTGCTTCGGCGAAGGCGATCGCCTCGGCGATCTCGGCATCAATGTCTGCTTCCATATGCGGCACGTCTTCCGGATGAATCATCTGATTAGCCTGCAGCCATCCTTGCAAGTGCATGATCGGTCCCTTTTTGCGCCAGGCATCGACCTCAGCCTTATCGCGATAAAGCTGGGCGTCGAACATCGAATGCGCGCGGAACCGATAGGTCCGGCATTCTAGAAAATAGGGCTTACCGCTCTCTCTCACCGCGTGAATCGCGCGACGGCCGGCGGCCTCAACCGCAATCACATCCATGCCGTCAACCGCCTCGGAAGCCATGCGATAGCACGCCGCCTTTTGCTGAATGTTGGTTTCCGATTCCGAAATAGCTAATGCGGTTCCCATGGCATAGAGATTGTTTTCGCACACGAACAGCACCGGCAATCCCCAGAGCGCTGCCAGATTCATGCTTTCGTGGAATTCTCCCTCCGCTACTGCGCCGTCGCCGAAGAAACAAGTCGTGACGATGTCGCTGCGCTGAATGTGGTCGGCCAGTGCAAGCCCGATCGAGAGCGGCAAACCACCGCCGACGATGGCGTTACCGCCGTAGAAATTAGTGGCCTGGTCGAACAAATGCATGGAGCCGCCACGTCCGTGGCTGCAGCCTTCCTGCTTCCCGTACATCTCGGCCATTACCGTCGTCATTGGCACGCCGCGTACCAGCGCCTGTCCGTGCTCGCGATAAGTCGCGACAATCCGATCACGCTTTTCCAGCAACGGGATGATACCAACAGCGACGGCCTCCTCGCCGTCGTAAAGGTGCATGAAGCCTCGGATTTTCTCCTGCGTGTAGAGTTCGTAGCACTTGTCCTCGAAGCGACGGATACGGATCATCTGCTTCAGGAGATCCAACATGTGCTCGCGCGATAGACGCGGCTTTTCGGCTGGTGCGGTCATCGTTCCTCGCTTTCGAGTGTCGAAATATCGCCCTCCGGCAGGCCGAGCTCGCGGGCCTTAAGCAATCGGCGCATTATCTTACCGCTGCGCGTCTTAGGCAAATTCTGCCGGAACGCGATATCTTTTGGCGCCACCGCCGGCCCGAGACGCTGCCGCGCGTGGCCGAGTATTTCCTTGCGCAGCGCCTCGCTGGGCGCAAAACCGTCCTTAAGTGCAACATAGGCCTTCACCATCTCGCCGACGGTCGGCTCAGGAACGCCGATCACGCCCGCCTCGGCAATGGCCGGATGTTCCATTAACGCACTTTCCACTTCGAACGGACCGATGAGGTGGCCGGCGCTTTTGATCACATCGTCGCTGCGACCAACAAACCAATAGTAACCCTCGCTGTCGCGCATCGCGAGGTCGCCTGTAAGATACCAGCCGCCCACGAAACACTTTCGATAACGTTCTTCTTCATTGAGGTAGGCCCGCATCATCGACGGCCAACCCGGCCGCACTGCGAGCTCACCCATGGCCATCGGTTTAGTGATTTCGCGCACACCGCCGCCTTCAAGGTGCTCGACGATGCCGGCAACGATACCGGGCAATGGGCGGCCCATGGAGCCCGGCTTCAGGTCCATTGATAGATAATTCGAGATCATGATGCCGCCGGTCTCGGTTTGCCACCAGTTGTCGTGGAAAGGTTTGCCGAAGGCTTCCACGCCCCACACCACGGCTTCTGGATTGAGCGGCTCTCCAACACTCGCCATGAGACGCAACTTTGACAAGTTAAACCGTTTTGCAAAGTCGGCACCGGCTTTCATCAGCATGCGGATGGCCGTCGGCGCCGTGTACCAGACCGTGACCTTCTGATCTTGCAGAATACGATACCAGCGTTCGGCGTCGAACTCGGCCTGGTCAACGATCATGGTCGCGCCATTTGTCAACGGCGATATGATCCCGTACGAAGTCCCGGTGACCCATCCGGGATCGGCGGTGCACCAGAAGACATCGTCCGGATGAAGGTCGAGCGCGAGCTGGCCGGTGATGTGATGGGCAACGACCGCTTCGTGCACGTGCACGGCACCCTTTGGTCTTCCGGTCGTACCGCTAGTGAAATGCAGCAAAGCCATGTCTTCGGGATTGGTCCGGACGACCTCGAACGATTGCGACGCTTGCGCTAAGGCGGCGGCAAGATCGATCGTGTCCGGTGGGCGACTGGCAGAACATTCGATCAAGAAGACATTGCTCAAGTTCGCGAGTTCTTTCCGCCAGGGCTCGATCTTGTGGCGGTAGAAAGCTTCGCTGGTGACAAGGGCTCTCGCATTGCCGATCATCATGCGGGCTTTGATCGGCTCCGGTCCGAAAGCCGAAAATAACGGCGAGAAGACGCTGCCATTCTTCAACGTGCCGAGCGCGCCGATGTAGAGTTCGGGCACTCGGCCAAGCAGCGAGAACACTCGGTCGCCCTTCCCGATGCCGCTTTGCGCCAGAACGTTGGCAAACCGATTCACCGCCGCGCCAAGCGCCGAATAGGTGAAATCGCGGACGCTGTCGTCGCGGCCGATCCAGCGCAGGGCAAGCTTATTGGCGCGCCCGGCCTCAACATGGCGGTCGATCGCCTCATGGGCGATGTTGAGGCCGCCGCCGGGCAAGCCATCAAGCAGCCCACGCGCCTGCGCCCAGGAGAACGTCCGCGCGCATTCGTCATAATCCAGGAGATTGGCACCGACGTAGGCTTCAGGACGTTTTCGTATTCGCTGCCATTTCGTGGCGAGCCCTAGATTCGTTGCCGCGCCTGCAGTGATCATGTTCGCCCTCTGGCCTGGCTGAACGTGCGGAATGTGAGGTCCCGCCCGCCCTGTCTCAGCAGCAACCCCTGAAGCGACCCTTGCCGACTGCGTAACGCGCCTCCTGACGTTCCACGAAGAACTCTTGATAGGTCATGATGGGCAGTCCGGGATGGTTGGTCTGGCGGTGCTGGACGTAGGTGTCATAGTCGGGAACACCGATCATCAATCGCGCCGCGCGGACACTCCAGGTCTTTACGGTTTGGCCGCGTTCCTTCCATTCCTCGAACTTGAGCGACAACAGATCAGGCATTGCGGCCTCCCACTGCGGCGCCGGCGAACTCCACTTCCATGGCGGTCACCTTCGGCGTGCCAAGCGCTTTGCGGATGTTGAGGATGCCGTAGACCACCATCGCGATGACGACCGCGGCGAACAGTGCGGCCAGGGTCGCGTCGACGTAGTCATTGAACACCAGGCGGCCCATCTCACCCAACGAATGCGCCGGTGCCAGCACCTGACCAGCGGCTAACGCAGCCGACAGCTTCGAAGCATGGGCAAGGAAACCGACGGCCGGATCTGGGTCAAACACCTTCTCCAGACCGGCGGTGACCGTGCAGGCCACGAGCCAGGTGGCGGGCACGATCGTCACCCACGCGAACCGCTCGCGCTTCATCTTGAACAGCACCACCGTGCACAGCGTCAGCGCGATGGCCGCGAGCATCTGGTTCGAAGTGCCGAACAGCGGCCACATCGTCCAGATTCCGCCAAGCGGATCGATGACGCCCTGATAGAGGAAGTAGCCCCACAGAGCACAGGCCAATGCCGAACCGATGAGGTTGTTGGTCCAGTTTTTGGTCTCTTTGAACGCCGGGATGGCGTTGCCGACGAGATCCTGGATCATGAAGCGGCATACCCGGGTGCCGGCATCCACCGTGGTGAGAATGAACAAAGCCTCGAACAGGATCGCGAAGTGATACCAGATCGCGGTCAGCGCCTGGCCGCCGAGCAGGCTGGACAGGATTTGCGCCATGCCGACGGCAAGCGTCGGTGCGCCACCGGTTCGCGACAGGATCGTGACTTCACCGACGTCATGCGCAACTTGAGTCAGCTGGTCGGGCGTCACCACGAAGCCCATATTGGACACTGTCTGCGCTGCTTGGGCGGCGGTAGTGCCGATGATTCCGGCCGCGCTATTCATGGCAAAATAAACGCCAGGATGCAGCACCGACGCGGCAATCATGGCCATGATGGCGACGAACGACTCCATCAGCATGGCGCCGTAGCCGATGAACGGGATCTGGCTTTCGTTCTCGATCATCTTTGGCGTGGTTCCGGAAGCGATCAGCGAATGCCAGCCGGAAACCGAACCGCAGGCGATGGTGATGAACAGGAACGGGAACAGGCTGCCCGCCCAGACCGGCCCGGTGCCATCGACGAATTTGGTGATCGACGGCATTTGCAGGTCCGGGCGCACGATGATGATCGCCAAGGCGAGCAGCGTCACCACGCCGATCTTCATGAAGGTCGACAAATAGTCGCGCGGCGCCAGCAACAGCCAAACCGGAAGAACGGACGCAACGAAGCCGTAGCCGATGATCACCAGCGCCAGCGATGGGCCGCTCAGATCGAAATAGGCGGCGAGCGCGGGGGTCTGCGCCACGGTCTGGCCGTAGATGAGCGCCGCAAGAAGCAGCACCAAGCCGATGAGCGACATTTCCGCCACCTTGCCGCGGCGGATGAAGCGCCCATAGACGCCCATGATCAGCGCGATCGGCACCGTGCAGAACACCGTGAAGGTGCCCCAGGGGCTGCCTTTCAAGGCCTGCACCACGACGAGCGCCAGCACGGCGAGGATGATGATGCAGATTAGCAATATGCCGATACCGGCGATGGTACCGGCGACGGGTCCCATCTCCGCGCGCACCATGTCGCCGAGCGAGCGGCCGTCGCGCCGCGTCGACAGGAACAGCACCGTCATGTCTTGCACCGCGCCGGCAACGACGACGCCGGCGAGAATCCAGAGCGTGCCGGGCAGATAACCCATCTGCGCCGCGAGCACCGGGCCGACCAGCGGGCCGGCGCCGGCGATTGCCGCGAAGTGATGCCCGAACAGCACGTATTTGTTGGTCGGAACGTAATCGAGGCCGTCATTGTGACGGACAGCCGGCGTCGGCCGGTTGGCATTGACGCCGAGCACCTTGTTGGCGATGAACAGTGCGTAGTAGCGGTAGGCGATGAAGTAGATACACACCGCGGCGATCACGAGCCAGGCGGCATTGACGGTCTCACCGCGGCTTAATGCGACGATGCCGAACGAAACCGCACCCAGTAACGCAATCGCAGCCCAAAGTATTTTCGTTTGTATACCATTGCCATTGCCGACCAGCGCGCTCATTGCGTCCCTCCTTGCGTGGCGTCTCTGCGAATGGATCGCCCGTCCGCAGGACCGAAACCTACTGCAAATATCTGCGGTCTTTGGGAATTGCGCTTTGATTAAGATCAAGTGCCAAACGACATGGCCTTAATCGATTTGTGACAACTCGTTATTTATTGTGCGGCGCACCTTTTTGTGCACTGCAAAAGAACCGGGGACGAAAGGACTGCTCGGAAAACGAAATCTGCTTTTCATTTTCCGGAAAATCGTTCAGAAACCGACGATCACCGGGAGATAAGCTGTTCGCTTTACGTCATGAGTCGATGCAGCAATAAAATTGAAAAACGCGCGTGGCGCGCGCTGGCGCTGCTTAAGTGTCTTGCGATCGTCACAGTGCTGGCACCGACCGCAATGCGCGCCGCGGATGCCGTCACGTCGGACAAAGTATCGTTTTACTTTGCCGCGCACGAAGACGACTGGCAGCTCTTCATGAATCCCAACGCGTTCGAGGACGTGCTCGGCGGCGCTGCCAAGACGGTCTTCGTGCATGTCACCGCGGGAGACGACGGTCTCGGCGCCGCCACCGGCGGCCGCAAATATCCATATTACCTGGCGCGCGAGAACGGCGCGATCAATGCCATACGCTTCATGGCGGATGCCGATCGAACACCGATCGCCGATTCGACGGGGCAAATGATTTTCAACGGCCACCCGATCTACCGTATCGGTTACCGCAACACGATCGGCTATTTTCTGCGCCTGCCGGATGGCGACGCGTCGGGCGCGGGCTTTGCCGGCACCGGCTTTCAGTCGCTCAAGCGCCTCGCCGATGGCAATATTGCTACGCTTACGGCCGTCGATGGCTCGACGACTTATCACGGCTGGAGCGACCTCGTTGCAACGCTGCGGGAAATCATCAAATACGAGCGCGCACGGGCGCCGCTTATTCAGCTCAACGTCGCCGAGCTCGATCCGCGTCTCAATCCGGCCGACCACTCCGACCATCTGATGACTGCTCATGCGGCTCTCGACGCGGCGGCAGATATGGCCTGCGTCCGCCGGGCTTATTACATCGACTACGCCTCCTCGAAACTCCCAGAAAATCTCACCGCGCACGAGCGCGATATGGCAAGCGCGGTCTTCGGGGTGACGCTCGCCGGTGTCATCGCTTTCGATCAAAGCACCGCGTGGAGCCACTACGACCAGTCCTTCGTCGGCCGCGATTACTATCGCATCGAGGAAGCCGCCGGCCGTTGCCATGCCGCGCCGGCCGTCGTTGCCGCAAAACCCTGAGGCAAGACCGCTCGGGCGGCCGCCGGGGCGCCGGCGACGGTTGACGTAGCTCAAGACGAAATCGGCATTTCTCGATAGGCTTTATAGCGTTCTGGGTCCGAAGTCCGGCACCGGATTTGCTTGCAAGAACGAAATCCGATGCGCTACGTCGACTTGCCATCCGTCATCCACTCGCCCCGCATCGCGTCGGTCGATGCGCTTCGGGGCTTAAACATGTTTTGGATCATGGGGTTCGACGGTGCGATGGTGGCGCTCGCGCAAATGTCGGAGGGCAAGGGTCCCCTCGTTCATGCCGCTGGCGGCTTTTTGGGCACGCAATTTCAGCATGTCGCCTGGGAAGGGCTTAGATTTTACGATTTGATCTTTCCGTTGTTCGTCTTCCTGACCGGTGTCTCGGTCGTGCTTTCGCTGCCGCGCCTGGTCGAACGCGAAGGCAGGGCCAAGGCTCATCTGCGAGTGCTGCGCCGGTCGCTATTGCTGTACGTGTTGGGGCTCATCGCTTACGGCGGCATCAGCGGGCACTGGGGGGACATCCGCCTGCTTGGGGTATTGCAGCGGATCGCGCTTTGCTACTTTTTCACGGCGCTGATGTTTTTGAACTTCAATCTACGGGGCTTGGCTGCCGCCGTCGTTGTTCTTTTGGTAGGTTACTGGGCGTTGCTGACCTTCGTCCCGGTTCCGGGAATCGGCGCCGGCTCATACGGTGCTGACGCCAATCTCGCCAACTGGATCGATTACAACTATCTGCCGGGCCGATTGTGGGACGTCACCCGCGATCCTGAAGGCATGCTGAGCACGCTGCCGGCGGTCGGCACCTGCCTGTTCGGCGTTTTTGCCGGCCTGCTGTTGCGCGATGATCGCGTCGGTGAGCAGCAAAAGACGTTGTGGCTGATCGGTGGGGGGTGCCTTCTCGTCCTCGTCGGCTACCTCTGGGCGCTGCAGTTCCCGGTCATAAAAGCGATCTGGACGTCGTCATTCGTCCTGGTCACGGCCGGCTACTCCGCGATCATGTTGGCGCTGATGCATCAGATCATCGATGTCTGGCAATGGCGGCGCTGGGCGACAGTCTTTCTATGGGTCGGAGCCAATGCGCTGGCGCTCTATTTTCTCAACGACGTCATCAATTTCTGGTCGATCGCGGCACGCCTCGTTGGCGGCGACTTTTCAAGCTTGCTCGACCGCGTCATTGCCCAGGGCGCCGGCGGTTTTGTCATCAATCTCACGGCCCTGATTCTAGCTGTGATGCTCGCCGGCTTCCTATATCGTCACAAAATCTTCATCCGCGTCTGAACTGGCAACCGACCGCATATCAGGCTACGCGCGATAGCGGCCTGCCGGAAAAGGCAATGACGACAGCCTCAGCCGGAAGACCTTATCGCGCTCCACGGGAAGGCAGATCGTTTTCGCTGCCGTTGGGTTTCTTCTCTATTTCTTCGGCAAGCAACTTGCGGATCCGCTCCCGTTCCTTCTCATCGGTAACAGTCTGCAATAACCGAGTGTAGTGCTCGATATTCAGGCGTTGGACAAACTTATCCATAATCGCCTCCATACCCATTGAGCATTTCACGCGCGCTTTTAGTTTACACGTTAATCCAACGGAATGTCAGGAATCCGACGCAAGAAGGAATTCTATGGGGAGAAGTCAATTTCTTCCATAAATCTCTGCGAATGCTGTTCTATTTCATCCGAAGAATGCATTGCCCCGGTCCGCCGAATCGGGCGAACCGAGGCAACCAATGTCGCCGCCGTGACTTATAATAATCAGGCCGCCTTGACTTCGATCTTCTTCGCCGCCTTCTGGGCTTCCGGCTTCTTCGGCAGCGTCACGGTGAGCACGCCCTTCTTGAAGCTGGCATCGATCTTGTCGGCATCGACGCCTTCCGGCACTTGGAAGGACCGCTCGAACGAGCCGTATTCGCGCTCGTGCAGGTAATAATCCTTCTTCTTTTCTTCTTTCTCCTCCCGCCTCTCGCCCTTGATAGTCAGGACGCCGCCGGAGACCTTCACCTCGATATTCTTCTCGTCCATGCCGGGCAGATCGGCGGTGATCTCGTAGGCTTTCTCGGTGTCGGTAACATCGACCGCCGGCATAGCCGGCCATTTGATTTCGCGGCGCCAGAACGGGGCAACGTCGAACGTGGAGCGGCGAAACGGCGAACGGAAGAAGCCGCCGTCGAAGTCCTCGAACAAGCGGTCGATCTCGCGACGCAGGCTTTCAAACGGCGTCCACATCTCCGCGGGTGCGGCAGCCTTCTCGGTTTTTACAGGTAGTTTAGTGGGTTCGGCCATGACACATCCTCCAAGATGAATAGCAGTGGCGTATTTCTGCCTCAGACTACCTCACCCGACGTTGATCTGTATCAATCTTTCACAGCAAAATTAGGGCCGCTCATTCGAGCGATTTGCGGAACCGGAGAATACTCGTCGTCAGCAGAACGGCGGCAATGGCGGCCATGGCCGCGAGCTGCGGCCACAGAACGTTCAACCCGATACCCTTGAGAAATGTCCCGCGGATGACAACCAGATAATAACGCAGCGGGTTCGCATACGTCATCCATTGCAAAATCTTCGGCATGCTGGAAATCGGAAAGCTGAACCCGGACAAGATGAAAAACGGCGTGAGAACAAAGAAGTTCGTGGCGAAGGCCTGTTGTTGGGTCGCGCATACCGTCGAAATTAGCAAACCGAGCGCGAGCGTGCTGAGCAAATAGAGCGCTGTTCCCGACAGCAGTACCAAAGGATTGCCAACGAACGGCACCTGAAACCAGAAGATGGCCACGGCAACGACAAGCGCGACTTCACCCAGGCCGACCAGAAAGAACGGTACCGTCTTGCCGAAAATAAGCTCGGCTGGCCTGATCGGCGAAACCATGACTTGCTCGAGCGTGCCGACCTCGCGTTCGCGCACGATCGCGAAAGCAGTAAGATTGACGATGACGACGAGCAACAGCGTACCGATCAGGCCCGGCACGAAGAACCACTGGCCGTTAAGATCCTCATTGAACCACGGCCGCTGCTCGAGCGTCACCTCGACCTGACGCATGCCGTGCACGCCAAGCGTGCTCTGCGCCAACTGTTTGGCGTAATCCTCGGCGAATTCGTTCGCGATCGTATCGACGTAACCAAGCGCGATCAGCGCCGTGTTGGAATTGGTGCCATCGACAACGACTTGCAGCGGCGCGCTCTGCCCCTTGCGCAGGAGCTCGGCGAAACCGGCATGGATGACGAGCGCAACCGCCGCGTTGCTGTGGTCGATCGTGTCGGTCACTTGTTGTTGGGTCTGCGCAACCTTGACAATATCGAAGCGTCGGCTGAAGGCATAACGCGACAACAAATCGCGACTTTCCTGCGAATGATCAAGATCAAGCACGACGGTGGAGACATGATAGACTTCAAACGTCGCGGCATAGCCGAACAGCACCATTTGCGCGATGATCGGCACGACCAAATGGAATCGGGCAGCCTTGTCACGCTTAAGCTCGATCAGCTCCTTGATGACGATAGCGATGATACGGCCGAACATCGATCAGTCCTTCACTCAATCCAATCGCTTGCGGAACGCGTGAGCAGCGAGAATCATGACGGCCGTCGTATAGACGACCAAGAACAGGATCGGCGTAGTCATTTCAGCGATGCTTGAACCTTTAAGGAACAGATCTTTAACGATCGCGACGTAGTAGCGCGCATAAATCAGATAGGTGATCCCCTGTATCACCTTGGGCATCTGGTCGATCGGAAAGACATAACCCGACAGCAGCGTCGTCGGCAGCATGGTTGCCACCAAGGCAATCTGGCTGGCGCCGATCTGGCTGCGGATCAGCACCGACAGCAAATAGCCGATGCTGAGAACGACCAGGATAAACAGCGACGTCGTGACGAACAGCGCAAACAGCGTTCCGCGATAGGGTACCTCGAACCAAAGCGCCGCGAGCGATAGGCAAAACGCGGCATCGATCCAACCGAGCACGAGATACGGAGCCAGCTTGCCGAACATCAACTCGCTTGGTTTGACCGGCGTGGAGATAAGTAGCTCCATCGTGCCGCGCTCCCATTCCCGCGAAATGGTCAGGGAGGTGAGCTGCGCACCAACCAGCGCCATGATGACCGCGACCAGTCCGGGAATGATGAAATTGCGGCTTTCGAGATCTTCGTTGAACCAGACCCGCGACTGTACCACCATCGGCTGGATTTGCTGCAGCGGCCTGCCCTGGCGGTCGGTCCAGGATACCTGAACGTTGTTGGAAAAGCCGTTGACCACGGCGGCGGCGTAACCATAGGCGATATTGGCGGTGTTATCGTCGGTGCCGTCGAGAACGGCCTGCACCGAGGCGGTCCCGGTATCGTTCAGGCGCTCCGAGAAATCCGGCGGCACGACGATGGCGATATTGCAATCCGCTCTGTCGATCGCCGCCACAAGCTCGGCATAGCTCCGCAGATTCCGCGCAATGGCGAAGTATTGCGAGGCCTGGAAACGCTTGAACAGATCCTGGCTTAATTGACTCCCTTCGCGGTCGAAGGTGCAGACCGGAATGTGCTTGAGGTCGAGGTTCACGCCATAGCCGAGCAGGAACATCTGCGTGAATGGCAGCAATAGTGCGATCATCAGGCTGCGTGGATCGCGCCAGATCTGCAGGACCTCTTTGACGGCGATGGCCTTGAGTCGACGGAAATTCATGCCGCGATCCTCCGCTTGGCGAGATCGCGGGCGATGAGCTGCACGAAGACATCTTCAAGCGATGGACGGATACGCTCGAGACGGATGATCCGCAGGCTTTTGGCTTCGAGAAATCCGGGCAACTCGCCAAGGCTGCGCTCGGCGTCGCCGACCAGGACATGAAGTGCGTTGCCGAACACCGAGCAATCAAGCACGCCCGGCGCACCGGTCAGTGCCGCGAGCGTCGGCCCGAGATTTTCGCATTCGAGCAGCAACAGCTCGCCGCCGAGCGAGGTGTGTTTGAGCTCATCCGGGCTACCGACAGCGATCAGCCGGCCCTGATTGATGAGGGCGGCGCGGTGGCAATATTCGGCTTCGTCCATGTAGTGGGTCGAAACCAATACCGAGACTCCGTCGGCGGCGAGCGTGTGAATGAGATCCCAAAACCGCCGCCGCGAGGTCGGTTCGACCCCCGAAGTCGGCTCGTCGAGAAACAGAATCGGCGGCCGGTGCAGCACTGCGCAACCGAGCGCCAGCCGTTGCTGCCAGCCGCCGGCAAGGGTCGAGACCAATGCCTTCTCGCGGCCGGTAAGCCCCGCCATGTCGATGGCAAAGCGCATCCGCTCGGCAAGCTCTCCGTGCGGCACGCGGTAGATGCCGCCGAAAAATCTCAAATTCTCTTCGACGCTGAGGTCGCGGTAGAGCGAGAATTTCTGCGACATGTAGCCGATATGCTCACGCACCCCTTCGGGATCCTCCGCTACGTCGATGCCGGCGACGAGCGCGCGGCCCGCGGTCGGGCGCAGCAGACCGCAGAGAATACGAATGATGGTCGACTTGCCGGCGCCATTCGGGCCGAGGAAACCCATGATCTCGCCGCGGCCGATGCGAAAACTGACGTCGTCGACGGCAATGAAAGAGCCGAACCGCTTGACCAGGTCTTCGACGATAATTTGCGGTGCGGCCGCGGCGCGTTCGTTCATCGCGGCCTCCTGTCGTTTTCAAGGAGTGCGACGAACACGTCCTCGATGCTCGGTTCGCCGACCGCAATATCCGCGAACGCAACATTCGCCCGCTGCAACACCTCGCGCAGTTGCGGAATCCGCAAAGCGGCATCGTCAACTACGGCATGAACGCCGTCGCCGACCAAGAGCGCATTGCTGACGCCGTCAAGCCCGGCGATAGCCGCCCTCACCTCGCGCCCAGCGGACGACGAGACGGCGAGGACCGCGCCTGGCATCTGCCGTTTCAGAGCGGCCGGGGAGTCGCAATAAAGCACGCGTCCGGAATGCAGCAGCGCCAGGCGATTGCAGCGTTCGGCCTCGTCGAGGTAGGCGGTCGAGATCAGAATGGTCACGCCTTCTTCGCGCAGGCCGTACAGGATGCGCCAGAAATCGCGCCGCGAGACCGGATCGACGCCGGTGGTCGGCTCGTCAAGCAGCAGGATGCGCGGCGTGTGGACGAGCGCGCAGGTCAGGCCGAGCTTTTGCTTCATGCCGCCGGAGAGCTGACCGGCAAGACGCGAGCGGAATTGGCTCATCCCCGACGCGGCGAGCAGCCGGTCTGCACGCTGGTCGCGAGCGGTCGCCGGAACCTCAAAAAGATCGGCGTAAAAGCGAATGTTTTCGTCGACGGTCAGGTCCTCGTAGAGACCAAACCGTTGCGGCATATAGCTGATGTGCTGTTTGCCTTGCTCCGGATCGGCCACAACGTCGACGCCGTCGATGACGATCGTACCGCTATCAGGTCGCATGACGCCAGCAAGCATGCGCATCGTCGCCGTTTTGCCGGCGCCGTCGGGCCCGACCAGGCCGAAGATTTCGCCGCGGTCGACCGCGAAGCTCAAGCCATCGACGGCGGCAACGGCATCGAAGCGTTTGATCAAGCCGTTGGCTTCGACGATCGGACGCGCTGGCGCATTCATGACGCATTCATGGCGCAGTCTTCGGCGCAGTCTTCGGCGCATCCGTTGGCGCCGTCTGGGGCGCCCTCGTCGCCTCGCGCGGTGGCAGTGCTTGCAGCGTCGCGTCGGCCGGCATGCCGGGGACGAGTTCGTGCGACGGGTTGTCGATGTCGATGCGGATGCGATAAACCAGCGTTACGCGCTCCGCGTGGGTCTCGACGCTCTTTGGCGTAAATTCGGCATTGCTGGAGATAAAAGAGACGCGGCCCTTATACTTCCTTCCGGGATAGGTATCCGTGGTGACCGTCGCCGTCTGACCGTAACGGACTTTGCCGATGTCGGTCTCGTTGATGTAAGCGCGCAACCAGACGTGATCGAGGTCGGCCAGCGTCACGACCGGCGTGCCCGGCACCATGATCTCGCCGAGTTCCGCCTGACGCACTTCGATCACACCCGAGAACGGTGCGCGCAAAACGGTATAGCCGAGCACGATCTGCGACATTTTGAGGGTCTCCTCGGCGTTGTGGATCGATGCCTTGCCCAGTTCGACCTGCCGGTCGGCGGCATTTTCCAGCGCCACATCGCGTTCATGCGCAGCGGTCGATTGCCGCAAAGCGGCGTAGGTCAGGTCGCGCTGTTCAACGGTGCCTGAGCCCTTTTGCAGCAGGAAATCGGCGCGATCGTATTCCTGCTTCCGGAATACAAGATCGGCGGCGTCGCTCTCCACCGTTTGCTGAGCGGCCGCAAGGTTCTGCTCCGCAGCGGCAAGCTGGCGCTGCTGCACTTCGAGCCCCGCCTCGTTGACCGCCACCTGCTGACGGTAGTCACTGTCGTCGAGCCGCGCGATCAACGTACCGGCATCCACCCACTGCCCCTCGTCGAACGGCAACTCCACAATGCGCGACTGCACGGTCTTGAAGCCGAGCACGCTTTGATGCGCTTCGATATTGCCGGAGACGAAAATTACAGGTGCGGCCGAGCCGCCGCCGAACCAGGTGACGAGCGTGCCGCGTCCAAGATAAGCGGCAATGCCGACGGCCGCGATCGCTATAATGAGAATCGACCGCCACGGCTTCATCGAGGTCTTGGTTACCGTCTTGGCTACGGTTTCGAACCTGGATTTGAGATCCAGCGGTGCGTGCATCGCATCGTCTCCTGCATTAACTGTAACATTATGCAAGTCGTGAGCATGACCGCTTTGATCCATGTCAGAACCGCCCCGCCGCTAACAGTAGGCGATTTAGCGGAACTTGACCTAGATCAAGGCCTTCGCGGGCATTCCCGTCCAGTCTGCCGCTAAGTTTCATTCCCCGGAGGCTCGACGTGCGCGGCGATTTTTCACGTCGCTCGTTCCTGCGAGGCTCCGCTCTGACGACGGCCGGAGCGAGCATGCTCAATACGACATCGGCATTCATCGCATCGGCCGAGCTGATAAACGACGCCATTCCGTCAGTGGGGCCCGATGCTGTTGCAATTTCTCTGCAGATCAACGGCGTGACCCGAACCGTCCAGGCCGAGCCGCGCATGACGCTTGCCGAGGCGTTACGCGGGCCGTTGGGGCTGACGGGAACCAAGATCGCGTGCAATCGCGGTGCCTGTTCGGCCTGTACGGTCTGGCTCGATGGTCGACCGGTCTGCTCCTGCATGATGCTTGCCATCGAAGTCGGCACGCGCGCCATTACGACGATAGAAGGTCTTGCCCAAGGCGACACGCTGCATCCGGTGCAGCAGGCGTTCATCGATCACGACGCACTGCAATGCGGCTTCTGCACGCCAGGAATGATCATGAGCTGCGCAGCGCTGGTCGAACATAATCCCGAGCCAAGCGCCGACGATGTCCGTGCCGCGATCAGCGGGCACATTTGCCGCTGCGGCACTTATCCGCACGTCATCGCTGCGACGCTCGATGCCGCCAAGGCACGCAAGGGCTGAACATGGCAAGCGACAACTCACGCAGCGAAATTTTTCCCGCCGGTATCGCCAGCGCCGGTCTCGGTACCGTCTCGCGACAGATTCCCGCCGATGAGCCGCCGCCGCTGCCGCCCAACAGCGAACTTGCTGCAATCGGGAAATCGTTCCCGCGTCCCAACGGACGCGCCAAGGTTACCGGCGCGGTTCGTTTTGCCGTCGACGTTGCGCTCCCCGGCATGTTGTTTGCCCGAGTTTTGCGCTCGCCCCTGCCCCACGCGCGGGTGCGGTCTATCGACATTTCCGCCGCCGCGCGCGTGCCCGGCGTGCGCGCGATCCTGGCGATCGCTAATCCAGATGAATCGGCAAGCGCGACGCTTCGCTATATCGGCGCACCGGTCGCCGCCGTCGCCGCGGCGTCGATGGCTGCGGCCGAGGCATCGTCGCATCTCATCAAGGTCGATTACGAGCCGCTGCCCTTCGTCGCAGAGATGAATGCGGCGCGCAGTCCCAACGCGCCGCTGGTGCACGACGAGACGACCGCGCCGCCTGGACATCCATCGGGATTTCCAGCCGCCGTCAATCTGCCGCTCAACGGCAACGTGCGCGGACCCGCCGTCGCCAGGCGAGGCGACGTCAGCCAAGGTTTTGCGCAGGCCGACGTCACGGTCGAAGGCGAATACAGCACGCAGGTGCAAACCCATTGCTGCATGGAGCCGCACGCCATCGTCGCCGATTGGCGGCCGGACGGCCTGACCGTCTACCAATCCACCCAATTCACCACCGGCGTGCGCCACGAACTGGCGGAAGAGTTCGGCCTCCCGCTCAACAAGATTCGCGTCGTCGTCCACGCCATGGGCGGCGGTTTCGGCTCCAAATCCTCGCTCGGCAATTACGGCAGCATCGCGGTGGAGCTGTCGCGGCGCGCCAAAGCGCCGGTCAAGCTCTTCCTCGAGCGCGAAGAAGAGCAAATGGATGCCGGCAACCGGCCGGGCACCTGGCAGCGCCTGCGCATCGGCGCCAAGCGTGACGGCGCACTGACGGCCATCTCGCTCGTAAGCTACGGCACCGCGGGCGTCGGCCTAGGCGCCGGCGTCGGCAGCAATGCCGAGGCGCTTTATTCCTGTCCGAATTTCGAAGGCGCCCAGCACGACGTGTTCATCAATGCCGGGCCGGGTTGCGCGATGCGCGCGCCTGGTAACACGCCCGGAGCGTTCGGATTGGAACAGACCATCGATGATCTGGCCGAAAAGCTCGGCATCGATCCACTAGCGCTCCGTGATCGCATCGACCCCAGTCCGGTGCGGCGCGAGGAGCGGCGCATTGGCGCGGAACGGATCGGCTGGCAGCGGCGCCACAAGTCGGGCGCCGATTCGGGGCCGGTGAAACGCGGACTTGGCATGGCGCAATCGTTGTGGATGGCCAACGTCCAGCTCAACTCGTCCTGCGAAGTGCGCCTGATGCGTGACGGCTCGGTCGAAGTGCTCTCCAGCGTGCAGGATATCGGTACCGGCATTACCACGGTTTTGGCGCAGACCGTCGCCGAGACCCTGGGCTTGCGGCCCGACGACATCACCGTTCGCATCGGCGACACCGAGTTTCCGCCGGGGCCGCCATCGTATGGCAGCCGCACCACCGCCTCGATCACGCCGCCGGCGCGCGTCGCCGCTTGGCGCGTACAGCAGCAGCTGTTTCACGAGACCGCGCTCACGCTCAATGCGGCCGCCGATGACTTGGTCATGCGGGACGGAAAAATCGCTGTGCGCGCCGACCCGAGCCGCAACATAAGCTTCCGCGACGCCGCCTCGCGGCTACGCAACGACCGCATCAGCGCGGTGGCTTCGCGCAGTGATGACTATGCCGGCTTCCGCCGCCGCCTGGGTGATGCCGCGCTGGCGCTGCAAGATCTGGGCGGCGTCCAATTCGCGCAAGTGGCGGTCGATACCGAGACCGGTATTGTACGCGTTGAGCGCGTGGTCGCGGTCCAGGACTGCGGCCGACCGATGAACCCGCGGCAAATCGAAAGTCAGGTTCATGGCGGCGTGCTGATGGGCCTGTCTTACGCGCTATTCGAGGACCGCATCCTCGATCAGTTCACCGGGCGCATGGTCAATCCCAACCTTGAGCAATACAAGATCGCCGGCCCGCGCGAGACACCGGACATCGACGTCATCGTCCTGGAAAATTATCAAGGCCACAGCGCGACCGACGCTTACGGCATTGCCGAACCGGCCAACATCGCCACCGCTCCGGCGATCGCCAACGCCGTTTACAACGCCATCGGGGTCCGCCTTCGCAGCCTGCCGATGACGCCAGCGGCGATCCTTGCCGCCCTCGGCAAAGTCCCGGTCAGGAGCTGAAACCATGAACCGCTTCGCCTGGGCAACTGCACGGACGATTTCCGAAGCCGCCACAGTGGCAACGACTACGGTGGCGCAGGCGATGACGCTTTCTCCCGAAGCCATTTCTCCTGAAGCTATGGCGCCAGGAAACGGCGTGATCGTGAAGGCGAATGGCATCGATCTGCTCGATCTGCTGAAGGAAGGCCTGTTGAAGCCCGCCAAAATCGTAAGCCTCGCCGAAGTGCCGGGGCTTGACCAAGTCGCGGAACGGGACGATGGCGGCCTGACGATCGGACCCATGGTGACGCTGGCGTCTCTCGCCGCAAACGCGCTGGTGCAGCAGCGCTATCCGGCTTTAGCCGAGGCGCTGAGTAGCGCCGCTAGTCCCCAAATCCGCAATGTCGCGACATTGGGCGGCAATCTGTTGCAGCGCCCGCGCTGCTGGTACTTCCGCTCGAAAGCATTCCGCTGCCTGCGTAAGGGCGGTGGCCATTGCTTCGCTATCTCGGGCGAAAATCAATACCACGCCATTTTCAGCAACATGCCGTGCGCCATCGTGCATCCGTCGACGGCGGCAACTGTGCTGGTGGCGTTAGGCGCGACAGTCGAGATTTCAGGTCCGCGCGGCAATGCGCGGCAAGTTCTGCTGGAAGATTTTTTCGTATCCCCGGATCGCGATTTGCAGCGCGAAAATGATTTACAGCCGCAGGAAATCCTGACTGCCATTCGCCTGCCGAAGCCGCCAGCCGGCCTGCGAACGGCGCACCTCAAGCAAGGCGAAAAGGATTCCTTCGATTGGCCGATCGCCGACGTCGCGATTGCGCTCGATCTCAACGGGGACGGCACCTGTAACCGTGCCGCGATCATTCTTGGCGCCGCGGCGCCGGTGCCGCATCGGGCAAAGGCCGCCGAAGCCGCGCTAGTGGGCAGGCCGATCGACGAGCACGTTGCTGCCGAAGCTGGCCGCGCCGCGCTCGATGGCGCCACCCCGCTGAGCAAAAACGCCTACAAACTGCCGCTGTTCGAGACGCTGGTCCGGCGCGCCATCCTCAAGGCCATCGATTGAGGGAACAAACCGCCAACGGAGTTCTAGCGCTGGCTGTTCGCGATCCAGCTGTCGCCGACTTTGACGTAAGAGCGCTTGACCGCAGCCCAGGCGATGCGATGGGCGGCTTCTTCCTGCCGCGGATCGCCGGCGTGCGCGGCAAAAGCGTGGTTGAAGGCCTCGCGATAAATGTCCTGGGCATGCGGTGGCAAGTGATGCCGCACCGATGCCGGCAGGTCGTCATTCGAAGCATAGGGCATGACGCGGCTCTCGCTTCCTTGTAATCAATCATGTCCTGCTGTCGGATTTGAGACATTGACATGGATCATAGTGTCCCGCGGCAGCCTGGATCAGGTTGCCGTCGGAGCCGCGGAGTTGTCGCAATGGCCGAATCCCCCCAACCGTTGAAACTCGTCGAGCCGCCTGAGATCGCCGCGCCGGAGCGGCCAAAAAGTCACGGCGCCGGTTTATCCAGTGCATCGAGGTATTTGAAGGGAGAGCCGACGGTTGAGGCGACTTCCAGACCTGATGATCGCGATCCCTATGCCGTTACGGCGCTTGCCGACGTCACCGACCGCTCGCTGCACGCGGCAATCGCACGATTCACCGCCGGGCTGTCGCCCGCCGCCCTCATGCAGGCCTATTCCGACTGGGCGACGCATCTGGCCGCCTCACCCGGCAAGCGCCTCTTGCTCATGGGAAAGGCTGCGCGCAAGTCGCTCCGGTTTGGCAACTACGCTTTGCGCTATGCCTTCGAAGGCCCTGGCACCGAGAACTGCATCGAGCCGCTGCCGCAGGATCGGCGCTTCGTCGCCGAGGAATGGCGGCATTGGCCGTTCAACTTCATCTCTCAGGCCTTCCTGTTGCAGCAGCAATGGTGGCACAACGCCACCACCGGCGTGCGCGGCGTATCGAAAAAACACGAGGACATGGTCGCGTTCGCCACGCGGCAAATTCTCGACATGGCGTCGCCGTCGAACTTCCCGCAGCTCAACCCGGAGATCCTTAAGCGCACCGTCGAATGTGGGGGGCTTAACTTAGTGCAGGGGCTTGCCAATTTCGCCGAGGATTTCGAGCGGGCGATGAGCGGCAAGCGCCCGGTCGGTAGCGAGAATTTTGTCATCGGCCGCGACGTTGCGGTGACCCCCGGCAAGGTGGTCTACCGCAACCGGCTCGTTGAGCTCATCCAATACGCTCCCGCCACCGCCGAGGTGCGCCCCGAACCGATCCTCATCGTGCCCGCCTGGATCATGAAATACTACATCCTCGATCTGTCGCCGCATAATTCGCTGGTGAAGTATCTCACCGAGCAAGGTTTTACGGTGTTCATGATCTCCTGGAAAAATCCGGGGCCCGACGACCGCGATCTCGGTATGGAGGATTATCGCGCGCTCGGGATCATGAGCGCGTTCGATGCCATCGCCAACATCGTGCCGGATCAGAAGATTCATGCCGCCGGCTATTGTCTCGGTGGCACGCTGCTGTCGATCGCGGCGGCGGCGATGGCGCGCGACGACGACGAGCGGATTGCGAGCTTGACCCTGCTGGCGGCGCAAACCGATTTCACCGAGGCCGGCGAGTTGATGCTCTTCATCGACGACAGCCAGCTCGCCTTCCTCGAAGATATGATGTGGGAGCAAGGCTTTCTCGACAGCCGGCAGATGGCCGGCGCCTTCCAGATGCTGCGCTCGAACGATCTCCTGTGGTCGCGCATCGTTCACGATTATCTGCTCGGCGAGCGCGAAAAGATGACGGATCTGATGGCCTGGAACGCCGATACCACGCGGATGCCTTACCGCATGCACTCGGAATATCTGCGCGAGCTGTTTCTCAACAACGATCTCGCCGAGGGCCACTACATGGCGGCGGGCGAGCCGGTTGCGCTTAGCGATATTCACGTGCCGATATTTGCCGTGGGTACCGAGCGCGATCACGTCGCGCCGTGGCGTTCGACCTACAAGATCAACCTGCAGATCGAGGACGAGGTAACCTACGTGCTCACCAGCGGCGGCCATAATGCCGGCATCGTGTCGGAACCCGGCCACGCCAGACGCACATTCCGCAGCAACACGAAACGGGCGAATGGGCTTTATCTCGATCCGGAGCGGTTTTTGGCGGCGACGCGTCCTGCCGACGGCTCTTGGTGGCCGCGCTGGGCGGCATGGCTTGGCGAACATTCTGGCACGGCAACAAAATTACTGCCGCTGATGGGGATGCCGGGTCAGCCGCCGCTCTGCGACGCGCCTGGGACTTACATATTTGAGCAATAGGCGGTCGGAGCTGTAGCTCAGCCGCGTGCCTGCGTGGCGACGCGTAGCGGCACGTGTTCCGGCTTAGTAATTACCGGCTCTACAAGCCAGCGTACCACGCCGGGCCACACGTTCTGCAAAATCCGTTTGCCCATGAACAGTCCCAAATGGCGGCACGGCGCGGTCGCTTTACGCAATTCATGCGGCGCAGTTCCGACCAGACCTTCCGCCGCGAACAATTGCGCCGGCGCCACCAGTTCGTCGTCGCGCGCGGCAAGCAGATAGAGCGGCGCGCGCATCTGGGCGAGATCGATCTTCTGTCCCAAGGCGACAAAGCTGCCGTCGGCAAGCTCGTTGCGCTTGTAAAGTTTCTCCACCGCATCGAGGAAAAATCGTCCCGGCAGATCGAGCGTAAAGGCATACCAGTCGCGAAACACGGCTTCGAGCCGCATCGCGGCGGCGGATCCGGCCGGCTCTTCGGTCTGCAGCAATTGCCGGATATCCTCCGCTTCCACCGAATCCGGAGCCCACAGTTTCAAGACCCGGCGTCCCGGCACGAGGCCGTCGCCGAGCTGCACGATCTCATGGAACATCGCCAGTGGGCTTGCCGTGGCGACGCTCGATAGCGCCGAGGTCCCGGCGCTGATGTCGACCGGGGCCGCCGCTAAAATCAGTTTGCGCACTTTTTGCGGAAACCGTGCGGCATAAATCAGAGCCATGAAGCCGCCCTGGCACAGACCGATGAGATCGATCGGCGCGCCGATCCGATCGACCAGCACATTGAGGTCGCTGAGATAATCGTCGATGCCGCGGTGGCGCATGTCCGGCGTGGCGGACCGCCAGTCCGTAACGAACAGCCGCGTCAGCCCTGCGGCGCGCAAAGCGCCTACCAGGCTGTGGCCTTCGGCAAGATCGCTGATGACGGCGCCATGCAGCGCGAATGGCGCGCACAACAAAGTGGGAAATCCGCGTTCCGGCAACTCCTTCGCGGTCGAAGAGAAATCGCGAAGTCTGACGGATTCGAGTTCAAGAGCGATCGCGTGCGGGGTGGCCCATGCCGGTTCTTTCACGGAAGGCCCATCGAGACCTACGGCAAGATTGGTGAATTGCCGTGCCACGGCAGCCGCCATCTCACTCGCCATGGCCGCGCCAAATGCCGGCCACAGCAACGCGAGATTCACATTATGCCGACCAGCTGGTTCATACATAAAACTAAGATATCATGCACCTTTCAGTGAGTGTTCATTGATCTGGATCAAGTTCCATCCTCGACAATGGCGGCGCTTGAGGCAGATCAAGCCGAAACAACCGGAATCGATCTATCGAAGTTACCGGGTGCAACAAGGGGCCTGACGCGATGACAAAGCCAATTCCCGACAAAGCCGAAGTCGCGGTGGAGTATCCGGACAAGCTTTATATCGGCACCTTCGCCCACACGGCGCGCTTCGATGCCCATCTCGACGAAAACGGGATTTCGTTGACGCTCGATCGCCCCGGAGCGGATGAGGAGCGCAAGTCCGTCCGCATGCATTTTCATTTCGCCTTGTTCGCGGAAATTCTAAGCGATCTGGCAAGAACCGTCGCGGCTGTGCCGCCGGACGACGTCGCCCACCGCGAAGCGCTGCGCGATGCGGCCAAAGCGCTTTATCTGGCGCTCGAACCTGAGGCGAAGACGCCACTCAAGGCGCGCTCGCGGTAGCAACGGCAGATTCTAGGCTATCAAGCGGCGTTCTGTTTCTGATCCGGCAAGGGATGCGGGCCGAATCTGTTGTCGCCCGGTGTCCCCTCCCGGCTCGACCAGTAGAGTAGCAACAATATGCCGATCCCGGTAAAGACAAGTAGAAGCCACCAGCCGGGGCGGTCGAGATCGTGCAACCGTCGCACTTGCACGGCGAGGCTTGGCAATAACAATGCGAGGATGAACACGGAGTTGAGCGGCGAGTGCAGCGGCGACAGCCCCGACAATGAGGTTTGCACAAACAGCGCACTATCGAGCGCTTGCGTTACGAACATGCCGATCGCAGCGAACAAGATCCAGAACCAATATTCGGATCGGGTGGCTCGGCCAAAGAATACGGTGTAATTTGCAAATCCCGCCGAGATCGCCTGATTGAAGTTCATAACGCAACCTCTGGAACCCATCAGCCGATCGGTACTTCTCCAGCCTCCGAGTGGCAGGCGCCTGGCAATTGCACCATTTCCGGCCGGCGGGCTTTGACGCAAATCAATCGACTTGCGGCAGGCGCGCCGGCGAAGCCAAAGCTTTAGGAAAACGCAGCAAGTAAACATGACTCAACAGATCGAACTCGGCCTCGATACCTTCGGCGACATCACCGCCAACCCTGACGGCAGCCTCAAATCGCATGCCGAGGTCATCCGCGACGTGGTCGAGGAAGGCATATTGGCCGACGAGGTCGGCGTCGATGCCATCGGGCTTGGCGAGCATCACCGGCCGGATTTCGCGATATCGGAGCCGGACGTCGTGCTGGCGGCGATCGCAATGCGCAGCGAGCGGATTTGGCTCGGTTCGGCGGTGACCGTGCTGTCGTCGGACGATCCGGTCCGGGTGTTCGAGCGCTTCTCGACCCTCAATGCCGCCTCCAACGGCCGCGCCGAAATCACGCTCGGCCGCGGCTCATTCATCGAGTCGTTTCCGCTGTTCGGTTTTCATCTGTCCGATTACGAAAAACTGTTCGAGGAAAAACTCGAACTGTTCGCGGCACTGCTCAAGAACGAGCCCGTGACTTGGAGTGGCACGACGCGCGCGCCGCTCAGCAATCAGCGTGTTTTCCCGCCCGTCGATAAAGGCCGCTTGCGCACCTGGGTCGGCGTCGGCGGTTCGCCGGAATCGGTGGTGCGCGCCGCGCATTACGACTTGCCGCTGATGCTTGCGATTATCGGCGGCGACCCAAAGCGGTTCCGGCCCCATGTCGACCTCTACCATCGCGCCTTCGCGCAATTCGGCAAGCCGGTGCAGCCGGTCGGCGTTCACTCGCACGGCTATGTCGCCGACACGGACGAACAGGCGCGCGAGGAATTCTGGCCGCATTACAAAGCCTCGCGCGACCGCATCGGCGCCGCGCGCGGCTGGCCGCCGACGACAAAGGCAGCTTTCGAGCAGGAGGTCAGCAGCGGCGCGCTGCATCTTGGCGCGCCGGACACCGTCGCCCGCCGCATCGCCACGACGATGAAGGACCTCGGCGCCGTTCGCTTTGACATGAAATATTCGGCCGGCACGCTGCCGCACGACAAGATCATGCGCTGCATCGAGCTTTACGGGACCAAGGTGATGCCGATGGTGAAGGAGATCGTCGCGCAGCCTGCCTAAGTCCCCACCAGGCCGAATTGCGGGCTCGACGGCTCGGCGTGGGTCCTTTTGGCGATGCGGCCGGCCAGCCGCGACAGCCGGCCGGCTTCGACCGCGGCGCGCATGCTTTGCGCCATCAGCACCGGATTTTGCGCCTTCGACACCGCGGTGTTGATCAAGACCGCGGCACAGCCGAGCTCCATGGCGAGCGCGGCGTCCGACGCCGTGCCGATGCCGGCATCACACACCACGGGCACCGGCGAGCGCGCGCAAATCAGCTCGATCAGATGCGGATTGGAAATGCCGAGCCCGGAGCCGATCGGCGAGCCGAGCGGCATCACCGCGGCGGCGCCGGCGTCGGCGAGCTTGCGGCAGGTCACCGGATCCTCGGTGCAATAAGGCAGCACGACAAAACCCTTGGCGACGAGTTCGCCGGTCGCGCGAATTAGCTCCTCGACGTCGGGATAAAGGAGCTCGCGGTCGCC
>JASHOX010000282.1 GCA_030038415.1 Xanthobacteraceae bacterium | reverse complement strand
TATCGACCTCGTCTTGAACGACCCTGGCGCCGCGCATGAACGCGAAGGATTTTCTGATCAGTTCCTTGTCGAGCGGCTTGCGATCGGAAAAAAAATCGAAATCTTCCGACGTGCGATGGCCGAGCTGAAGCGCGATAGCGGTGCCGCCATAGAGCACGAGGCCGAGCTTCGGCGCGGGCGCAAGCAACGGCCAGATTTCCTGTTGAGCTTTCGGCAGACTGGCGAGGTTCGGCTCAAAGCGCTTCGGCATCAAACGATCTCCGAGGCGGCGTCTCGGGAATCGGCAGCCCCGTGGCCAATGTCAGCCGGCCGCGCCAAAATTCCCAGGAGCGGTCGCTGATCCATCCCGGCTCCGCGTGAAGCATCAGTTGGGCAAGGAGGTTGGGGCCGATGACCGTTTCGAGCCAGCGCACGTCGTCGAATGAGCCAAGGCTCATCGCCTGAGCGACAATTCTGTCGCTGCCGCGCGGAGCGTTGCCGATCGATTGCCACCAAAAGAACCTGCGTTCCAATTCCTTCAAGAAATCGGCGGGAATGATGTCGTGCTTCATCATAAATAATCATACCACAATAGGGCGCTTCTTGCCACGCGCCACGCGGTTTCGCGCTCCAGCTAAGCAACGGCAATTGCGACTGAAATTCATCCGCCGCCGGCGCGGAACCGGACGCGATGCTCGCGCGGATGCGGGTGGCGGACGTGATGACCGTGGGACGCGACGGGGCGCCCCGCGCGGCGGCGGATGCGAAGGCGTCTTTGCGAATGGCGATGCCGCAAATCGACGCAACCGGCCGTTTCCAAATCTGCTATCCTGTTAGAGCGTATCCCGATGAAGTGGGTTTCGGGATACGCTCTAGCTGTTCGTTTGAGCATGTCCTTTTCGCAAAACCGGTTTCCACTTTTGCGGGACATGCTTGAGCGCCAACGGGCGTGCGGTCCGCAAGCCGACACCCCGGCATCCAACAAAACTTGCGCCAGCAGGGAGAGAAGCCATGAGAAAGCTTTATGCCGTTCTCGTCGCCGCCGCGACTGCCTTTTCTTTGGCCGCGACGTTGTTTGCCGTAAAGGTCCGCGCCGACGATTACCCGACGCGGCCGATCACCTTGGTCGCGGTGTTCGGGCCGGGCAGCGCCAGCGACGTCATCTGCCGCATCATCGCCGATCCGCTGAGCAAGGCGCTCGGCCAGCCGGTCGTGGTCGAGCCGCGTCCCGGCGCCGACGGCGCGGTGGCCGCGGCTTACGTGCATCACCAGCCGGCGGACGGTTACACATTATTGATGGCGACCAATTCGCCGCTGTCGGCCGATCCGTTCCTGCACAAGGTCGACTACGACGCGGTGAAGGATTTCACGCCGATCACCCGCGTCGGCAGCTTCACGCTGATGCTGGTGGTCAATCCCAAGCTGCCGATTCATTCGGTCAAGGAGCTGATCGACTACGCCAAGGCGCACCCCGGGCAATTGTCGTTCGCCTCCGGCAACACCGCCGGCATCGTCGGCGGCGACACGCTGGCGCATTGGGCCGGCATCAATATCGTGCACGTGCCCTATACGTCGACGCCGCCGGCGCTCGAGGACATCATCGCCGGCCGCGTCTCGATGATGTTCGCCGACTTCACCACGGCGATGCCGCACGTCGCGGCCAAGACGCTGCGCGCCATCGCGGTGTCGCGCATCAAGCGAAGCTCGCTGTTCCCGGACCTGCCGACCATGGACGAGGCGGGGCTGAAAGGCTTCAACCTCGACGCCTGGGCGGGGCTGGTGGCGCCGGCCGGCGTGCCGCAAAGCGTCATCGACAAGCTCAATCCGGTGTTACGCAAGATCATCGACTCACCCGACGTGCAGCAGAAATTCAAGAACGTCGGCTTCGAGGGCTTCTCCTCGACGCCGGCCGAGCTCGGCGACTACATCAAGGAGCAGCTCGGCGCCTGGCAGAAGATGGTCAAGGACGCCAATATTCAGGCGGACTGACGTTTCACCTCTCCCCGGCGGGGAGAGGTCGACTTTCGAGCCGAGCGAGAAAGTCGGGTGAGGGGGAGCCGACCTAGCAGTTCTGCTCGGTCTGACCCCCCTCACCCGGCTCGCGCTCCGCGCTCGCCGACCTCTCCCCACTGGGGAGAGGTAAAAACGATGATCGCCTCCCCGCGCGCGGGGAGAGGTGAAGCTAGCGCTAACCGCCCCTTAGCGGCGCCGGCCGCTCGGCGAGCATGCTCTCGATGGCGAGCCGCATGGCGGCGCGGTCGAGGCCGTGCCGTTTTATCATCACCCGCCGCCGACGGTGATGGAGGTGGTGAGCGGCGCGGTCGACGACGGATAGGCCATCACGGTCAGGAACAGCACGATCAGGTTGAAGTTTCTTTGCGATATCACATCTCCGCCGTCGATATAGTACCAATGGCCGCGATCGAAAAAGCTGACATAGGCATTGGCCGGCGGAGCCGCTTCGCTGTCGATGATGAGGATATAGCGTCTGATTTGTTCCAACCTCTGATTCAGCTTGACCAGATCGTCTTCAGACATATGGGCGGTCGTATACACGTAGGGCAAACGATCATTATCCTGGGGTTTCGTCCAGGGATCTCCGAGCCATTTGAGTAATTTGGTGTCCGTGTCCCGTTGGTCCGCTTTTTGCTCTTTCCACGAAAGTGTTTTCTCGTCGCCGTCATTCTGATCGCTCGGCAGCAATGTGTAAGCGCTCAATAATGCGTTCTTATGTTGCGGATCGTTCCACCAATATTGGGTAATCCTCTGATAAGCGTCGGGAGGGACGAATTCTATTCTGGGGTTAGGCGGTTGGGCCGCGTTCCTGAGCACGCCGAGCGCGGAATAGGTTCGCATCAATGGCGCAGCACTGATGAAGGGGTTGGGCGTTTTTGTCACCGGCATGGTGCGCAATTCGATGGAATTGCGCCCCGCGCAATTTTGCGGCATGGCCGCCTGACCAGCTTTGCGGCCGGCGGCTGGGGCCGACGCCGGCGAACCATTGGCCGCGGCTTGCGCGGAAGCGGCGACTTGCTGCGCGGCGGCGGCGGTCGCTTTGGCGGCGGCATCGGCCGCGGCGGCGGCCGCAGCGGCACCTTGAGCAACGGCCTTCTTGACATCGGCATTTTCGACATCGGCGGCCGCGTGCCTGGCGCCCACAGCGCGGCCACGGTTGCCCCCTCCCGGGACAGTTCCCGAGCCGCATGTTTCCGCTTGAGTGCCGGCGTAGAGCCCTATGAGCCAGTGCCACAGCTGGTTATCGTAGTCGCGTCGATCTGCTTCTGCTTTCGTCGGCGCCCTCGTATGGGGATGAAAAGGCAAATAATAAACGACCAGGGAGTCGTCGGTGCTGACGCTGGTCGGCGTTTTTTTGCTGGCGCCGCTTCCCGTGCTGGCCTGTGTGTCGGAGCCGCCGCTCGGGGGGTTTTTCGGCTTGGTCCAATCCGATTTCGTCGAGACCAGCTCCAGGCGCTCGTCATAATCGAGCTCGGCCATGATGTTGATCACCGCGCCAAGCTCGTCGTAGTCAAGCGTCAGGAAATCCGTCGAAAGATCCAGCAACGGCATCAAGCTCCACTCCGAATCGGACAAGGCGGCCAGCGCATCGGTGTTGATCGGCGCGACCAATTGCTCGACGAGTCCCTGGCCGATCAGCGGCACGTAGCGGATCAGCGGCGTCTCGCTATAGGTCACGCCCGGAGTTATGCTGCCCACCTCGCCGGCGAGCGTGCCGCCCGTGGTGCCCATCTTGGCGCCGATATTGGTGACGGCGCCGTTGACCGTACCGGAGAACGACTGCGTCGCATCGACTTCAGTCACATCCGTGAACGAAGTCGGCTCGTTGTTGTGGACACGAATGATGTTTGCGAAGGCTTGCTGCTTCGAGGTCGACTGGATGATGCTGTTATAGCGCTCGCGGCCCGCGTCGATCGCAACCGGACCGACCATCTGGCAACCGCCGAAGACGCTCAGTACCCCGACAACGCCAACAAACTTGCCGATACGCACGGCCACCACGACGGCTCCCCCGAAGATCGCCGTTCGAGAATGCAGCGTAACGTCGACGGCGAACGCGGCTTGTCGTACGGCGGTCCGCCGGCGCGCTGCCATCGCAACTGGAAGTTTATTCCATAGCGTCCACGATGATTTGTCAAGCAAGCGCCGCGACTGGCAAATCCCGAGACGACGTTGCGGCGGCTAGCCGCCCCGCAGCGGCGCGGGCTGCTCGTCGAGCATGGTTTCAATCGCCAGCCGCGTGGCGTCGCGGTCGAGGCCGTGCCGCTGCATCAAGTCGGCGCAATCGGCCATGATCGCGTCGGCGTCCTGCATGATCTTCAGCCGCTTGAAAGTGTCGTCGTGGTGCAGGCCCATGCTTTGGCCGACGATCTCGTACAGATTCAGAATCTGGAACGGAAAGTCGCGCTCGTGGGCGCAGAGCTCGCGGTGGTCGGAGTGATAAAGCGCGACCAGCGCGTCGATGCCGGCCGCTTCGGCGGCCGCAAGCTCGGCTTCCTGCAGCGCGCGGCGATGCGCCGGCAGCGGTTTTAGGTCGTTGGCTTGCAGGCCGACCGCCGGCTGGTGCAGATCAACGAGCGCGATGCCGGGCACGGCGCGCAAAATGTCCTGCGCGGCTTCGACCACGCCGCGGATGCCGGGGTGCTTGTGCAACGCGACCCGCATCGGCACCGGCTCCCGCAACAGCGGCCTTAAACGCTCGAGATTGTTGCGCACGAACATCGTGAACGGCGTCATCTCGAACGGCTTTGCGCCGCGCGTCTGTTCCGCCGCCGGCAGCGTCATTTCGGTGAATTGCACGTGGCAGGACGGGCACCAGGACAGCACCTGTCCGGTCTTGCTCTGCGCCAGCTTGTCGAGCGCGCTCTCGGCGACGCGGCCGAAGGTTTGCAGATCGCCGGAACGCAATTGCTGAATGCCGCAGCAATGGGTCGGACCGCCCATCACTTCATAAGAGATGCCGAGCGCGTCCATGATGTCGAGCGCGAAGAGCGCGATGTGCGGCGTCTTCAGCACGTTGCAGCCGGTGTAGAAGACGAAGTCGGCCTGCTCGCCGGACTCGCCGGCCTGCTTGGCTCCCTGCCCCAGCCGCTTCAGCAGCGCATCGTCGAGCTGGATTTTCGAAATGGCGTTCACGTCGCGCGCGACATGGCGGAAGCCCTCGACGCCCCTCTTGCGCAGCGTGCTTTCGTCGTTTGCGGCGCGGGCCATCGCCGCGCGCGCCATGCTCAACAGAAAGCGCGGATTGACGCCGTAGTCGCAGGCCTCGATGCAGTCGCCGGAGCGCACGCAGCCGGCGGCCCAATGGCGCGCCGCGTCAGTGCCTTGACCGCCGCGCAAAATGTCGATGACGCCGGTAATGACGCCGACCGGATTGTCGCGCGCCGCGGTTTCGAGCCCGGCGGCGGCGGTGACCGGGCAGGCTTCCACGCATTTGCCGCAACGAGTGCAGGCGTCGATCATGCTGGCGACGCGGGCCTGCAGCGCAGACTCGAATGTTTCTGCCATAGACATAATCTACGCTCGGGCGAGGCCCGATTGAAGGCCCTGGCAGGCCGTTGTAAAAACCACACGCCCGCATCCAATGCCCGGCCGTCCGCCGGGCAAATCTTTGAATGCCAGCTTATGAAAATCTGCCATTGCAGCGGTTTGGATCGATGGACCCCGACCGCGACAGCGAAATGTGAGGACTGCGATGGGTGAATTCGCGATCGGCCAGCCGGTTCCCCGGTTCGAGGATCCGCGGCTGGTCAAGGGCCATGGCCGCTATATCGCCGACATGACGTTTCCTGGCATGGCGTTCGGCTATGTGCTGCGCTCGCCGCATGCCCATGCGCGCATCCGCTCGATCGACACCGCGAAGGCGAAAGCCGCGCCCGGCGTGCTCGGTGTCTTCACCGGCGCCGACTACAAGGCCGCCGGTTTCGGCGACCTGCCGGTGCCCGGCGGGCTCAAGCGCCGCGGCGATACGCCGGGCTACCGGCCGCGCTATCCGGCGCTGGTCGAAGACAAGGTGCGGATGATCGGCGATTACGTCGCCTTCGTCGTCGCCGAGACCTATTTTCAGGCGGTCGACGCCGCCGAATTGATCGACGTCGATTACGAGCCGCTGCCGGCCGTCGTCTCGACCGGCGACGCGGTCAATCCCGGCGTACCGCTGGTGTGGGAGGATTGCCCGAACAATATCGGCTTCATCCAGGTCGAAGGCAACAAGGAAGCGACCGACGCGGCGTTTGCGCGCGCGGCGCATGTGGTCAGGCACAAATTCGTCATCAACCGCGTCACCGCCGCGACCATGGAGCCGCGCGGTTGCATCGGCCTCTACGAACCGGCCGACGGCCGCTACACCATCTACACCGTATTGCAGCGGACCAATGTGTTCCAGACCGAGCTGTCGCAATTTGTCCTGAAAGTCCCCGACAACAAGATCCGCGTGGTGTGCGGCGATATCGGCGGCAGCTTCGGCATGAAGTCCGCCGTCTATAACGAAGTCGCCTTGGTGCTGCTCGGCGCCAAGCTCCTTGGCCGGCCGGTGAAATGGGTGGCCACCCGCTCGGAATCTTTCCTCTGCGACGCGCAGGCGCGCGACAATGTCACCGAGGCCGAGCTGGCGCTCGACAAGGACGGCATGTTCCTCGGCTTCCGGGCGAAAATCATCGCCGCCATCGGCGCCTATCTGCAAGTCGGCATGCCGGCCTTCACCGGTAATCTCGGCACGCTCGCCGGCGTCTATCGCACGCCGGCC
The DNA here is from genome assembly GCA_030038415.1 of Xanthobacteraceae bacterium. GTDB lineage: Bacteria > Pseudomonadota > Alphaproteobacteria > Rhizobiales > Xanthobacteraceae > BOG-931. The sequence goes on along the minus strand of JASHOX010000282.1, from coordinate 608 downwards.
TCCCATATCGACGTCACCGCGGTGTTCACCCACACCCAGCCGGTGCGGCCCTATCGCGGCAACGGCCGTCCCGAGGCCGGCTATGTCATCGAGCGCATGGTCGATCTCGCCGCCGACGAGCTTAACATCGATCCGGCCGATATCCGGAGCCGCAACAGCATTCCGCCGACCGCCATGCCGTTCAAGACCAGCGTGACATTTACTTACGACTGCGGCGAGTTCGAAAAGAATCTGGAGATGGCGCTTGCCGCCGCCGATAAGAAAGGTTTCGAGGCGCGGCGCGCCAAATCGAAGAAAAACGGCAAGCTGCGCGGCTTCGGCTTTTCCAACACCATCGAGCGCTCGGCCGCGGCGGGGCTCGAAGGCGCCGAGATCCGCTTCGACCGCACCGGCTCGGTGTCGATCTTCTCCGGCAGCATCAATCAGGGCCAGGGCCACGAGACGGCGTTCAAGCAGATCGTCTGCGACCGGCTCGGCCTCGATCCCAACGAAGTGACCTATATCCAGGGCGACACCGACCAGGTGTTCTTCGCCGAAGGCACCGGCGGCTCGCGCTCGGCGACCATGTCGGGATCGGCCTTCACCATGGCCGCGGACAAGATCGAGAC